>NZ_KV835822.1:217424-313501 GCF_001838135.1 Neisseria sp. HMSC078H04 | reverse complement strand
ATCATGGCGCGTTGGCGTTGGCCGCCGGAAAGCTCGGTCAGGTAGCGGTCGGCGAAGTCTTGCAGGTGGAACTCAGCAAGCGCTTCTTCGACGATGGTTTTGTCGTTTTCAGACGGCCTGCCTTGATGGTAGGGATAGCGGCCGAACATGAGCAGGTCGCGCACGGTAATGCGGCTCATGATGCTGTTTTCTTGGGTGAGGATGGAAAGCGTGCGGGCGAGTTCGGCGGTGGGGGTGGTTTTGATGTCTTTGCCTGCGTAGCTGATGTTGCCGTATATCAAGGGCTGCAGGCGAGCCATAAAGGAGAGGAGGGTGGACTTGCCTGCGCCGTTCGGGCCGATCAGCGCGGTAATGCCGCCTTCGGGAATGTCGAGGCTGACGTCGTTGAGAATGGGGTTGCTGCCGATGGTGTGGCTGACGTTGCGGATGGTAATCATAGGCGGGTCCGAAAATGGGAAATTGGGGTTTCAGACGGCCTTGAGTTTTAAGGCCGTCTGAAACTTATTGATTATGACGTTTTAGATTTCTTTGACGGTGACAAATTCGGGATTGTCGGCTTGGTCAATCAGGAAGGCGCGGACGCGTTCTTGCCAAAGCTCGCCGAATTGTTTGAGTTCGTCAGCACTTGCGCTGCCGCTAACGGCTTTGGGCATGATGTCGCGCATTTGCGGCGCAAAGGGTTGGAGTGCGGCGTTGAGGCTGACGGCAACGGTTTTGCCGGTGTCGCGGCGGCGGAGCGCGAGTGTGCCGTTGATTTCGCCTGCACCAAAGGACAAGAGGTGGCGGCGGGCAAAGCGTCCGGCAGGGCCTACGCCGCCAAAGCCGGTTTCAGGTGCCGCGCCGGTAAGGAGTTGGACGACGGAAGCGGTAACGCCGGTCGTGCCTTCATCACGCTCGCCCTGCATAAAGGCTTCGATGTCGCCACGTTGCGGCAGCTCTGCGCCGTAAAGGGCTTTCAGGCCTTTGATCACCATCAGGTAGGCTCCGGCGACGGTCGGGCAGGAGTGGCCACACAGGCGCACGGCATCGGCGTAGTGGTAAGTGAGGATGCCGTTTTCGGCCGCGCCGAGGAAGTCGGCCAATGCGTCTTGGACGGTAATGGTCGGGGCATTATCGAAGAATGAAGGGAGGCGTTCTTGTGTCATGAGGGTTGTCCTTTATGGGTTTGCTAAGGCCGTCTGAAGGTTTCAGACGGCCTGAAACCTTTGCGGCATACTGTTTGCTGCGCTTTGAGCGGCATTTGCATTCAGTATTGCGGCAAAGGTTTCGGACTGAAACTGCGGTGTTATTTTAGGAGTATTTTTTTGTCCTGTATAAATTTTTCCGCCAGTTTTGTCACACCGTGGGTGTTGAGGTGGTTGGTGTCAAAATATATCGGCAAGCCGTCTATGGTTTTGTCTGCCGGAATCGGCCCCATAATGTTGACCCAATGCACGGCAGGCCGCTGTTTGACGATGTTTTCTATGGTTTTGTCGGCTTCGGCGGAGCGGGCGATTTCCGCTTTTTTATGCTCGGAAACGTATTGCATATCAATGCCGAGACGTTGTTTCAGGTAGTAATGGCGCAGGGGCAGTTGCGCGTTCATCGGTGTGTCGGCAAAGACGTAAACCTGTTTGCCCTGTTGAACCAAAGTATCGAGCATTTTGCCGAAATGCTCCGTAAAACCGGGCTTGTCGGTATGCAGGAACCAACGCTGCGAGATAAAGACCACCGGATAGTTTTCGACTTTTTGTGCGATAAAGCGGTTGTAAGGGTTGCAACGGTTGGCACGGCGGTCGCTTTGCGGCAGGAGGAAGCCGAAGGCAACGCCGCAACTGTTGGACGAGATAACATCGGCGGCAAAGCCTTCTTGTTTGCCCACTATATCGATAAAGGGCGTCAGGTGGGCGGCGTGGGAGTCGCCCATCAGCAGGGCTTTGCTGCTTTGGTTTTCCGCGCCGACGGCGCAGTCGGTTTTGGTCAAGGTATCCGCACAGATTCTGGTGTCGTTGACTGCGTATAGGTTTGCTTCATAGTCAGCCGGTTTAGTCGTCAGCAGGTAGCCGGCGGCAGGAATCAGCAGGGCGAAATAGGCGGCGATGACCCCGATGAATTTCTTGGTGGTGAAATTCTTTATCCGTCGCGCCGGTGTTTCGACGAAGTAATAGGACAAAACGGACAAGCCCGACATCAGCACCACTGCCAATACAATCGCGGACATCGGCAAAGCGTTGTCCATGTAAACATAGCGCATGACGGCCAAGACCACCCAATGCCACAGATACAGCGAATAGGAAATCAAACCGATAAACACAACGGGCTTGAGGCTCAACAGTTTGGCGGTATTGAAGCCGCTTTGCGTTTGCAGGGTTTTGCCCGAGTAAATCAAGCCGCCAACCGCCGTACAGCACAGCAGCCGTTCGATATTGCCTTCGCCGGGCAACACGCCGTAAGGAAGCAGCAACATGGTGGCGATCACCGCCATCATCGCCCAGCCGACCACAGGCGTGCTGAAACGGTCGTTGTTTTGGGAGGGCGGAATAAAGGCAAAAAGCGCGCCGATCAGCAGCTCATATGCGCGTACATAAGGCAGGAAATAAGGGTCCATGCCGAAAGTGGGCAAAAAGACGGACAACAGGCTCAATACAATCAGTAAAAGGATAAATTGGCGGATGTTGCGCCCTTTGCTGAATCGGAAAAAGGCAATCAGCAACACCGGAAAAACAAAGTAAAACTGCTCTTCCAGCGATAAAGACCAAATGTGTTGCAAAGGTTTTTCCGCTGCATCGGCATCGAAATAGCCGCCGCGCCGTGCAAAAAACAGGTTGGCCGAAAACAGCAACGCAAACGCTGCGGATTTGACGTATTGGCGCAGGTCAAACGACAAGAAAAAGATTGCGGCGGCCAAGCTCGTACACAGCAATACACAGGAGAAAACAGGCAAAATGCGTTTCGCGCGGCGTTTGTAAAACTCTAAAAACGAAAAGCTGCCGTTTTGCATTTCGCGGCTGATGATGGTGGTGATCAGATAGCCGGACAAAACGAAAAACATATCCACACCAAGAAAACCGCCGGGCAGCCAAGCGGCATCAATGTGGAAAATAATGACAGCCAATACTGCCAACGCCCGTATGCCGTCCAAGTCGGGACGGTATTTTAATGTCGTGCTCATTTTTTGTAATTTTAGTAAATCCAGTAATGTTTACTATGAGTACATGTCAGAAATTTAGTTTCATTTCAAGGATTAAATATTTTTAAAACATGGATTTCAGACGGCCTGAATTTATTTTTACGAGCGTTTGGACACGTTTAATTTATTTCTTTTTCAACACCAAATATAAAAATACCAATCCGCCTGCAAATTCGACGACCACGCTCAATACGGCCTGCATGCCGAGGAAGTGTTCGAAGATGGTTTGTCCGCCGACCAACAGGATGCCACCGACACAAAAAGTCATGGGCAGGCGGACGGAATGTTTGACCGACGGGGAAAAATGGTTGGCCAGCGCGGCAACCAGCAGGCCGAAAAAGCTCACCGGGCCGACAACGGCGGTCGCAGTCGCAACCAATGCGGCGATCCACAACAGCAGCCATAAGGTGTTGCGCGTGTAGTTGATGCCCAAATTGATGGCCTGATTGCGGCCGAGCAGGTAAACATCGAGGCGGTGGCGTTCGCGCCAGATCACGGCGGCGCTGATGAGCAACACGACTGCGCCGATACCCAACAATTCCGAGTGGACAGTATTGAAAGTGGCAAACATATTCGCCTGTGCGGCAGTAAATTCTTCGGGATCAATCATGCGCGAAAGCAGCGACGACAGGCTGCGGAACAAAATCCCGAAAATCACGCCGATTAAAATCATACGCGACAAATCGCGTCCGCCCTGTTTGATGAGCGTGTAAAACAGCAGCAGCGAGCCGCCCATCATGATGACCAGCTCAAAGCCGAATTTGCCCGTCAACGGCAGGGAAGCATAGCCCACGCCGCCGAGCGTAAACACCAGCAAGGTCTGCAAAAACACATACAGCGAATCGAAGCCCAAAATCGAAGGGGTCAGAATCGGATTGTTGGTCAGCGTTTGGAAGAGTTGCGTGGACACGCCGACCGCATAGGCGACCATCAGCAGCGCGGCAAGTTTGGTCAGGCGCAGGTGCAAGACAAAGTCCCAATCGCCTTTGACGTTGAGCGTCATAAACAGGACGCAGGAAACCAGCAACAGCGCAAAGGCGACCCACAACGGACGGCTGCTTCCTGCCATAAAACCGATATTTTTTTCAGACGGCATGAGCAGGTTTCCTTAATAAAAGCCATAAAAACAAAGCCGTCCCCATTACGCCAAAAACCGTAGAGACCGGAATTTCAAACGGAAACACAATCACGCGTCCGACAATATCGCACAGCAACACCAAAGACGCGCCCAGCAAGGCCACCGCAGGCAGGCTTTGACGCAGTTTGTCGCCCATCAGGCGGCTGATGATGTTCGGCACGACCAAGCCGATAAACGGAATATTGCCGACCGTCACGACCACCAAAGACGTAATCAGCGCCACAATAATCAGCCCCGACCACAGAATCGCCGTCCTGTTCAGCCCCAAGTTCACGCTCACCGTTTCGCCCAAACCCAAAATCGTCAGCTGGTCGGCAATCAAATAGGCAAACAAAGCCAAAATCCCTGTTGCCCACAACAATTCATACCGTCCGAGCAACACGCCGGAAAAATCGCCCTGTTGCCACACGCCGAGCATTTGCAGCATTTCGTTTTCATACGCGATAAAGGTGGCCACCGCCTCAATCACACCGCCGAAAATAATCCCGACCAAAGGCACCATCAGTTGCGCCGTCGGCGGCAGGCGGCGGATCAGCAACATAAAGACCAGCATCCCGATCAGCGCGGCAACGGCGGCAACCGACATTTTTGCCAGCAGAGGCGCGGCCGGCAGCAGCAGGGTCATCAGCAGCAAACCCAAAGCCGCGCTTTGGCTTGCGCCCACCATCGACGGTTCGACAAAACGGTTGCGCATCAAAATCTGCATAATCATGCCGGCCACCGCCATTGACGCACCCGTCAGCACAATCGCAAACGTGCGCGGCAGGCGGCTGATGAACATGACCTGCTGGCTGTCGGATAGCGAAAACAGGGCGGACCATTTGAAGTCGGCCACGCCGACCGACAGGCTGACGGCAAACAATATCAGCAGCGCCACACCGTTGACCGCATTTAAAAATGAAGGTTTGTGAAACATAAAATGGTTCGGAAAAAATAAGGCCGTCTGAAAGAAGGGTTAAGGTATTTTGCGAAAAAGGCAGGTTTGCCCATCATAAAAACAGATGCAAACAGGCAAAAATTGTCCATTTGCACCATGTATTTTCAGACGGCCTAAATCCAATGACTTCAGATCAAGCAACTTGATCCTGTAAATCATCAAACCTTTCAGGCCGTCTGAAAGAAGCGGGCGGCTATGCCCACGCCGAATTACTTGGCCGCATTAAACGCATCGCTGACCTGTTTGGAAGCGTTCAGCAATTCTTGTGCGCCGCCGGCTGCCAAATAAGTTTCAGGAACAAGGTAAACCACCTGTCCTTTTTTCCAGGCGGTCGTTTCGGCAACCAGCGGATTGTTCAACACATCTTTCGCAGCCTGACCTTCTTCGCCGATGGCTGCGCCGCGGTCCAAAACAAACAGCCAATCAGGGTTTTTCTCTTTCAGGTATTCAAAGCTGATAGGCTGGCCGTGGCTGCCTTCTTTAATCGATTCATCAACAGCGGGAACGCCGATGTCTTTATGCAACCAACCGCCCAAACGTGAGGAAGGGCCGAAAGCTGACATCTTACCGCCGTTGACCAATACCACCAAACCCTTGCCTTTGCCTTGCGCAGCAGTTTTCGCCGCTTCAAACGAAGCATCGATTTCCGCTTTCAGCTTGTCCGCTTCGGCCTGTTTGCCGAAGATTTGACCCAGTGCGTCGATGCGCTCTTTTGAGCTTTCTTTCAGATTGGCGGTTTCGGCGGTCATCTCGATGGTCGGTGCGATCTCGTTCAACTTGTCAAATGCTTTGGCTGCACGGCTGCCGATGATGATGAGCTGCGGTTTGTAAGCGTTGAGTGCTTCGTAGTCAGGCTCAAACTGCGTGCCGGCAGGTTTCGTGGTTTTGAAATATTCGTCCAAGTAGGGCAGGCGGTTTTTGTCGACGGACAAACCGGTTTTCACGCCCAGTTTGTTTAAAGTATCGAGCATGCCCAAATCGTAAACGGCGATACGCTCCGGATTTTGCGGCACTGTTGCCTCACCGCGCGTGGTTTTCACCGTCAGGCTTGCGCCTTCGGTTTGGGCGGCAGAAGCAGTTTGCGCCTGATTGGAAGCAGAATCTTTCGGTGAACACGCACCCAAAGCGAGGGTGCAGCATACGGCTAAAGCGGTCAAACGTAACATAGGGTTTCTCCGTGGTCGGAAATAAAGTAAATCGAAATGATAACTTGTATCGGATTATAAAGCTAGATGCCGTCTGAAAACTTTTGTTTTCAGACGGCTTTTTCAAGCTGATTGCTTAGAAGCGGTAGTTCACGCTTAGGCGGACATCGCGGCCTGGTTCAGACAGGGTGCTGGTACCTGCGCGTTGGCTGTGCGGCTTGTAGTTTTTATCAAAGACATTGTTGACGGAGAAGTTGACGTTCAAGTCGTCTTTGCCTGTCGGTTTCCAGTTGGCGAAGATATCGTTGACGCCGTAGCCTGCACGGACGACATTCAGAGCCACATCAGAGCCGCGCGAGGTCGGTGCATAGCCTGCATTTTGGACATAACGTCCGCGCCAGCCGATTTCCAGATTCGGATTGTCGAATTGGTAAGACAGACCTGTTGTCCATGTGCGTCCCATCGGGATGGCGGTCGTTACTTTGTCAGCGGTATCGCCATTCAGCTTCGGTTTGCTGTAGGCTACGCCTGCACGTGCGGTCAGACCTTTCCAGCGGTAGGCTGCATTCAGTTCGTAACCTGTGTTTTTCAGCTTGCCGCCGTTATACCAGACGTTGTTTCGTCCTTCTTGACGGATGGCCTGTACATCTTTGATTTGCTGATGGAAATAGCTGCCGGAGAGCGTCAGGGCAGAATTCCAGTGGTAGTTAAAGCCGATTTCTGCATTTCGCGAGCGTTCTGCTTTCAAGTCAGGTGATGAAATAATCGGCCTGTTGTTTGCTAAAGCTGCTTCGTACAGGCGGGGGCTGCGGGTTGCATAGTTCAGGCTGGTGTTGATGGAAAAATCAGGGGTAATGTCATAAACCAACCCGATGCTTGGATTGAGGTTGCCGTCTGAATTTTCTGTATTACTGCTGGTTTTCATTTTCCAGCGGTCATAGCGCAAACCTGTGGTCAGCGTAACCGGTGAGAAATCCCAAATGCCTTCTACATATACGCCGGCATCGCTTTTCTTCTCGCTGTTTTCTCCTTTTGAGCTGCTTTTTTGAGTGCGCCAGTTTACTCCGTATTTCAAGGTATGGCGGTCAAATAGACGGCTGTCGAGATTCAGATTGGCTCCGTATGTCCGTACTTCGCCGTCTAATTCATAATTTGGATTGGGGACTTCGTCACGTTTGGTATTCAAACGGTAAACATTGGCTTTGATTTTGTCGATAAAGCCCAAGTTTCCGCCTTTGAATTCCAAGTTGGTGGTGTCTTGGGTCAGCGTGCGGTAACGCGGCGCGTTGTTGGCGGTATTCGGAATACGGTTGCCGTTGGCATCCAAAACGTATTGACCTGTGCGGCGGTCGGTTTGGAAGACTTGCGAGAAATCGAACTCTTCGCGCAGGGCGCGTTCTCCATATTGTTTTTCTTGGCGGTGGCTTAATTCAATACGGTTGTCCTCGTTGAAACGATAGCCGATTTTGCCCAGCAAACCGCGTGAACCCAATCCACTGTTTAAAACCTTATCGCTTCCGAGCAGATTACGGTAGCCTTTGCCTGCCGTGTATTCTTTATCGCGAACGAAGTTGCCTGAAACCAAAGCGTCAAAACCGCCCGCCTGACCGTAAACGCTTGCACCGCGTGAATAGCCTTTATTGCTGCTGATACCGGCATTGACTTTGAAACCGACGTTTTGACCTTCTCTCAGCAAATCTTTGGCTTCAACCGTTTCAGCAACAATCGCGCCGCTGGTTGCGCCGATACCTGCTGAGGCCGAACCCGTACCTTTTTGCACGGCAACGACTTTTACCAATGCGGGGTCAAGCATAAAGCGGCCGTTGTGGTGGAAAATCTGGCTGTCAGTGTAAGTATCGTCAACTTTATAGTCTATTTGGTCTTGACCCATGCCGCGGATGGTTACCCACTGCGACTGACCGTTGCCACCGCCGAAACTGATAGAAGGCTCGTTGAACAATACGTCTTTTAAATCAGTGGAAGTCGTTTCCTCCATACGTTTTGTCGTTACACGGTGTGTGGCGCTTGTGGCCTGACCTTTGACGGTAACGGTATCAAGTACAACATTGTCTTTGGCTTCATTTTCTGCGTGTGCAAAACCGGCCGCCAGTGTCAGTGACAGCAGGCTCAGTCGAAACAGGGGCGTATTCATTGAGAAATGTCCTTAATAAAATGACAGTAATAAAAAAATAGAAGCAAATAAAGAGAAATTATCTTTAAAATATGCAATTAAGAATAATCATCATTTATAATAATGCATATAAAAGAAACGGTTGTAAAGAGTTGTATTGAATTTGTAAAGGAAGTGGGTTGTTTTTAAACGAACTTTGCAGTTGGTATATCAGGCCGTCTGAAAAATATGTACTCGAACATTTTTGCGTATGAAAATATTTGGAAAGACTGCATAGAATTTTTTACTTTTTCCCTTGAATTTGTCGCAAACAACCCAAATCTACTCGCCATTACGGCAGGCTTTCTACTAAGTGTGCCGCTATTTTCAAGCAAACCGTGTCTGTCATGTCCGACAGACAATTGTTTTCAATCTATTTATTTATCGGAGCATTAAGACATGACCATCCGCCCTTTACACGACCGCGTAGTCGTCAAACGCTTAGAAGCTGAAGAAAAAACCGCCTCTGGCATCGTTTTGCCGGGTGCGGCTGCTGAAAAACCCGACATGGGCGAAGTAATCGCCGTGGGTGCGGGCAAAATCGGTAAAGACGGCGCGCGCCGTCCGCTGGATGTCAAAGTCGGCGACAAAGTGATCTTCGGCAAATACAGCGGCCAAACTGTAAAAGCCGACGGCGAAGAGCTGTTGGTAATGCGTGAAGAAGACATCTTCGGTATCGTTGAATAATTGTTGAATTAAGTTTCAGAACCAAAGGCCGTCTGAATCAAACATGAAGTTTTCAGACGGCCTCAAACAGATTTTTAATATTGATTTGGAGAATTTAAATGGCAGCAAAAGACGTACAATTCGGCAATGAAGTTCGCCAAAAAATGGTAAACGGCGTCAATGTATTGGCAAACGCCGTCCGCGTAACTTTGGGCCCTAAAGGCCGCAATGTGGTACTTGACCGTGCTTTCGGCGGCCCACACATCACTAAAGATGGTGTGTCTGTTGCAAAAGAAATCGAATTGAAAGATAAATTCGAAAACATGGGCGCGCAAATGGTGAAAGAAGTGGCGTCTAAAACCAACGACGTTGCCGGCGACGGTACCACTACTGCAACCGTATTGGCGCAATCCATCGTTGCCGAAGGCATGAAATACGTTACCGCCGGCATGAATCCGACCGACCTGAAACGCGGTATCGACAAAGCCGTTGCCGCTTTGGTTGACGAGCTGAAAAACATCGCCAAACCTTGCGACACTTCTAAAGAAATCGCCCAAGTCGGCTCTATTTCCGCCAACTCTGACGAACAAGTCGGCGCGATTATCGCCGAAGCGATGGAAAAAGTCGGCAAAGAAGGCGTGATTACCGTTGAAGACGGCAAATCTTTAGAAAACGAGCTGGACGTGGTTGAAGGTATGCAGTTCGACCGCGGCTACCTGTCTCCTTACTTCATCAACGACGCTGAAAAACAAATCGCCGCGCTGGACAATCCGTTTGTATTGTTGTTCGACAAAAAAATCAGCAACATCCGCGATTTGTTGCCTGTTTTGGAACAAGTGGCCAAAGCCAGCCGTCCGCTCTTGATTATCGCTGAAGACGTAGAAGGCGAAGCCTTGGCAACTTTGGTCGTGAACAACATCCGCGGTATTCTGAAAACCGTTGCCGTTAAAGCCCCAGGCTTCGGCGACCGCCGCAAAGCCATGTTGCAAGACATCGCCATCCTGACCGGCGGCGTAGTGATTTCCGAAGAAGTCGGCCTGTCTTTGGAAAAAGCGACTTTGGACGACTTGGGTCAAGCCAAACGCATTGAAATCGGTAAAGAAAACACCACCATTATCGACGGCTTCGGCGACGCAGCCCAAATCGAAGCGCGTGTTGCCGAAATCCGCCAACAAATCGAAACCGCAACCAGCGAATACGACAAAGAAAAACTGCAAGAGCGTGTGGCTAAATTGGCCGGCGGCGTGGCAGTGATCAAAGTCGGTGCCGCTACCGAAGTCGAAATGAAAGAGAAAAAAGACCGCGTGGAAGACGCGCTGCACGCTACCCGCGCAGCCGTTGAAGAAGGCGTGGTTGCAGGCGGCGGCGTAGCCCTGTTGCGTGCCCGTGCCGCTTTGGAAAACCTGCATACCGGCAATGCCGACCAAGACGCAGGCGTACAAATCGTCTTGCGCGCCGTTGAGTCTCCTCTGCGCCAAATCGTTGCCAACGCAGGCGGCGAACCTAGCGTGGTTGTGAACAAAGTGTTGGAAGGCAAAGGCAACTACGGTTACAACGCAGGTTCCGGCGAATACGGCGACATGATCGAAATGGGCGTACTCGACCCTGCCAAAGTAACCCGTTCTGCGCTGCAACACGCCGCATCTATCGCCGGCCTGATGTTGACCACAGACTGCATGATTGCTGAAATCCCTGAAGAAAAACCTGCTATGCCTGATATGGGCGGCATGGGTGGTATGGGCGGCATGATGTAAGGCCGTCTGAAACCTTCAGACAAAAAGCAAAACCGCACGGTAATCAGCCGTGCGGTTTTTTTATTTGCCGGTAGAGGCGTGAGATGGTGCAGAGGGCATACCATGATTTACAGAGAAATAAGGGTAGCCAAGTTCCATTGAATCAGAAGTAATCAAATAAACTTCATCATCAAAAAAAGGCCGTCTGAAACTTAATTTTACGTTTCAGACGGCCTGATTAATGATCTAAACCGTTACTTTTTGCTCAAACGGCTGTATCGGACAGCTTGAGACAAGATTTCTTCAATTTCTATCCACATAATGCCTCCTTACAGCAAACCAGGTTGACCTAAAGCCGGGTCGTTGGCTCTTGCCGCTTGGGCATCTTCGACAGTCAGTCCAAGGGCTTTGGCTACGCCTTCGCCGTATGCCGGGTCGCAACGGTAGCAGTTGCGGATGTGGCGGTATTTGATGAAATAGGGCGCGTCGCCCATGGCTGCGGCGGTGTTGTCGAACAAAGCCTGTTTCTGCGCGTCGCTCATCAGATTGAACAAGGCGCGCGGTTGGCTGAAATAGTCGTCATCGTCTTGGCGGTAGTCCCAGTGCGCCGCGTCGCCGTTGATTTTCAAAGGCGGTTCGGCGAAGTCGGGCTGTTGCTGCCATTGGCTGAAGCTGTTGGGTTCGTAGTGCGGCAGGCTGCCGTAGTTGCCGTCGGCACGGCCTTGTCCGTCGCGCTGGTTGCTGTGGACGGGGCAACGCGGGCGGTTGACGGGGATTTGGCGGAAGTTTACCCCCAGGCGGTAGCGTTGCGCGTCGGCGTAATTGAACAGGCGGGCTTGCAGCATTTTGTCGGGGCTGGCGCCGATACCGGGAACCAGATTGCTCGGTGCGAAGGCGGATTGTTCCACATCGGCGAAGAAGTTTTCGGGATTGCGGTTTAACTCAAATTCGCCCACTTCAATCAGCGGATAGTCTTTTTTCGGCCAAACTTTGGTCAAGTCAAACGGATGATACGGCACTTTTTCCGCATCGGCTTCAGGCATGACTTGGATGTACATCGTCCATTTCGGAAACTCGCCGCGTTCGATGGCTTCGTACAGGTCGCGCTGGTGGCTTTCGCGGTCGTCGGCGATGATTTTTGCGGCCTCTTCGTTGGTCAGGTTTTTAATGCCTTGCTGGCTGCGGAAATGGAATTTCACCCAAAAACGTTCGCCCGCTTCGTTCCAAAAGCTGTAAGTATGCGAACCGAAGCCGTGCATATGGCGGTAGCTGGCGGGGATGCCGCGGTCGCTCATGACGATGGTGACTTGGTGCAGGGCTTCGGGCAGCAGCGTCCAGAAGTCCCAGTTGTTCGTAGCGGAGCGCATATTGGTGCGCGGGTCGCGTTTGACCGCCTTGTTCAGGTCGGGGAATTTGCGCGGGTCACGCAGAAAGAACACAGGCGTGTTGTTGCCGACCATGTCCCAGTTGCCTTCTTCGGTATAAAACTTCAACGCAAAGCCGCGGATGTCGCGTTCCGCATCGGCTGCGCCGCGCTCGCCGGCCACAGTGGTGAAACGGGCGAACATCTCGGTTTGCTTGCCGACTTCGCTGAAGATTTTGGCGCGGGTGTATTTGGTGATGTCGTGCGTCACGGTAAACGTACCGAACGCGCCCGAACCTTTGGCGTGCATACGGCGTTCGGGGATGACTTCGCGAACGAAGTCGGCGAGTTTTTCATTCAGCCACAAATCCTGCGCCAGCAACGGGCCGCGCGGACCGGCGGTCAGGCTGTTTTGATTGTCGGCAACGGGCGCGCCGTTGTTCATGGTCAGATGGGTGACTGGGCATTTAGAGATAGACATAGTGATTTCCTTTGTGAAGTTGTTATAGGTTGATGAAATGGTTTCCAGGATGGAATGCTTCTATACAAAATATAATAAATTTTCAATATCGATATTTAAATATAGTTTGTTTCAAGCTATGAATCAAACTATACAGAAAGATTTTCACTATTGGAACTATGAAACCGATTTAGAATAAATATTATTAATTAATAATCTAATATTGTTTGTTTTTATAAATGATAGTGTTATAAAAAAGGCCGTCTGAAACTTTATTTTGCGTTTCAGACGGCCTGATTTTTAGTCAAAACAAGGGATTATTTAGCCTGTTTGGCTTTGCGTTCTTCCAGCCAGTGTTCCAAGTAGTGGATGCTGACACCACCTTTTTGGAAACCCGGATCGCTGAATAAGTCACGGTGCAGCGGCGTATTGGTTTTGATGCCGGTAATTGCCAGCTCATCGAGGGCAACGCGCATTTTGGCCATGGCTTGGTCGCGGTCTTTACCGACGACACAGACTTTGCCGATCAGACTGTCGTAGTAAGGAGGGATGCGGTAGCCTTGATAAATATGGCTGTCAATGCGGACGCCGAAGCCGCCGGGCAGGTGGCAGCTTTCAATCAGGCCCGGGCTTGGAATGAAGTTGTACGGGTCTTCGGCGTTGATACGGCACTCAAACGCATGGCCTTCAACTTGGATGTCTTCCTGTTTGTATTGCAAAGGCAGGCCGGATGCGATGCGCAATTGCTCTTGGACGATGTCCACGCCGGTGATGAGCTCGGTAACCGGATGCTCAACCTGAACGCGTGTGTTCATCTCGATAAAGAAGAATTCGCCGTCTTCGTACAGGAATTCAAACGTACCTGCGCCGCGATAACCGATGCGTTTGCAAGCGTCGGCACAGGCTTTGCCGATTTTGGCGCGTTCTTCTTCAGTGATGAACGGAGCCGGTGCTTCCTCGATGACTTTTTGGTGGCGGCGCTGCATGGAGCAGTCGCGTTCGGCGAGGTAGATGGCGTTGCCGTGTTCGTCGGCAATCACTTGGATTTCGACATGGCGCGGACGTTGCAGGTAGCGTTCCATGTAAACCATCGGGTTGCCGAATGCCGCGCCTGCTTCGGCTTTGGTCATTTCGACAGACTGGAGGAGGTCTTCTTTTTTCTCGACGACGCGCATACCGCGACCGCCGCCGCCGCCGGAGGCTTTGATAATGACGGGATAACCGACTTTATCGGCGATTTTGAGGATTTCTTCGCCATCGTCCGGCAATGCGCCGTCGGAGCCGGGAACGCAAGGCACGCCGGCTTCGATCATGGCGTGTTTGGCGGATACTTTGTCGCCCATCAGGCGGATGGTATCGGCTTTAGGGCCGATGAAGACAAAGCCGGATTGTTCGACTTGTTCGGCAAAATTGGCGTTTTCGGCGAGGAAGCCGTAGCCGGGGTGGATGCCGTCGGCTTCGGTGACTTCGGCAGCTGCGATGAGGGCGGGAATGTTGAGGTAGCTTTGTGCAGATGCGGCAGGGCCGATGCACACGGATTCGTCGGCGAGTTTGACGTGCAGGCTGTCTTTGTCGGCTTCGGAATGGACGGCGACGGTGGCGATGCCCATTTCACGGCAGGCACGCAGGACGCGCAGGGCGATTTCGCCCCGGTTGGCGATCAATACTTTTTTCAGCATGATAATCTTTCCGGATGGTTCAGACGGCCTCAGCGGCCGCCTAATGCGTTGCGGATTTTTTGGTCGGTTTTGTATTGGCTCAAGGCGTAAACCGACCACATGGCTGCCGGTATCCAGCCAACCAGCGTACATTGCAGAATCAGACAGATGATGCCTGCAAACGGACGGCCGATGGTGAAAAACTGCAACCAAGGCAAGAAAATAGCCAAAATCAGACGCATGGTTTGTCCTTAATGAACAGAAAAAGGAATTTCAGACGGCCTTGAAGATAAAGGCCGTCTGAAAAAGCGGATTATTCAATGATAAAGAGCGGCTCGCCGTATTCGACCGGAGTACCGTTTTCAACCAGAATTTCTTTAACGACACCGGATTTCTCAGCTTCGATTTCGTTCATCAGCTTCATGGCTTCGATGATGCACAAAGTATCGCCGGCTTTTACTTGTTTACCTACTTCAACGAAAGCTGCGGCGTTCGGGCCGGGAGCGCGGTAGAACGTACCGACCATAGGCGATTTTTGCGCGTTGGACAAATCGCGAGCGGCAGGGGCGGCGGCTGGAGCGGCTGCGGCCGGAGCAGCTGCAGGGGCGGCAACCGGAACGGCTGCGGCAGGTGCCGGAGCAGCATAAATAGGAGCTGCGGCGGCAGTGGTGCGCGTAATGCGGACTTTTTCTTCGCCTTCGGTAACTTCAATTTCTGCAATGCCTGATTCTTCGACCAAATCAATCAGTTTTTTTAATTTACGCAAATCCATTGCTTTTCCTTTTTAGCGCGGCATAAAGTGCATATTGGGTATGCGCCGCTGTGGTTTTAGATGATTTCCTGAGACGTCGGAAGGCGGGTTTGCCATCCGGCGTTTAAATAATGTCGGAACAGGGCGGAGCCTGAGAAATGAATCTGGTCATTTTCCCGAACTTGTCGGTAAATGTCCAGTAAAAGATAGAAAAAAGGCGTTTTTCGGCGAAAAAAAGAAAGGAGCGCTGATTTTCGTTAAAAAGTGATTTTTTCAAGAGCGTTTATTCTAATTTATTGGTTTTTCGACAAAACATGCCGTCTGAAAACCAACTTTGCGCGTATAATGGTGCCTGTTTTTTTAAAGTATGCGCGACAATGGATATTTCCGATTTTGATTTTGAATTGCCCGAAAAACTGATTGCCCAGCATCCTCCGGAAGTGCGCGGCAGCAGCAGGCTTCTGGTTGCCTTGCCTACATTGCCGATTGAAGACCAATATTTCGGCGATTTGCCCGATTATGTCGCACCGGGCGATGTGCTGGTGTTTAACAATACCAAAGTGATGAAGGCGCGCCTGTTTGGCCAAAAAGCCAGTGGCGGCAAAATCGAAGCCCTGATTGAACGGGTATTGGACGCGCATACCGCATTGGCGCATATCCGCTCGTCCAAATCGCCGAAACCGGGTACGGAATTGATTTTTGAAGGTGATATCCGTGCCGTCATGATGGACCGTGTGGAAGAATTGTTTTGCCTGAAATTTGAAGGAGAGCAAACTGTTTACGAACTTTTAGAGCAAAACGGCCATCTGCCCTTGCCGCCTTATATCGAACGCGCGGCCGATGATGAAGACGACAGCCGCTATCAGACCGTGTACGCCAAATATCAAGGCGCAGTGGCCGCGCCGACGGCGGGTTTGCACTTTACCGATGAGTTATTGGGCCGTCTGAAAGCCAAAGGCGTAGAAACCGCAGAAGTAACCCTGCACGTCGGTGCCGGCACATTCCAACCCGTGCGCGTCGATAAAATTGAAGAACACAAAATGCACAGCGAGTGGTTTGACGTACCGGCCGAGACTGTTGCCGCCGTTGAGGCCGCCAAAGCGCGCGGCAATAAAGTGTGGGCAGTGGGCACAACCTCCATGCGCGCCTTGGAATCCGCCGCACGCGAAACAGGCCGTCTGAAAGCCGGTCGCGGCGATACCGATATTTTCATTACGCCGGGCTACCGCTTCAATGTTGCCGACCGCTTGATTACCAACTTCCACTTGCCCAAATCAACCTTGCTGATGCTCGTCAGCGCGTTTTCGGGCATGGAGCATATCCGCAGCGTTTACCACCATGCGGTGGCACAGGAATACCGCTTTTTCAGCTATGGCGATGCGATGATTTTGGGGAAGGCGGAATAAATCGGAATCGGATTGGAGCGTTTCAAATGGGGTATTTGGGTTGTCCCGAATCTGAATCAGTTGGAATGCTCTATTAAAATATGCAGCTGAAGTAAGTTATCTAAGGGTCAAATTAATGGATGAGAAAAAAATAGATTTTTTGCTGTATAGCGTACCGGAAAATGTGGACTATACGACGATTCCAGAAGAGCTTGACTTGGAGGATGTGCCGCAAGAGAGGATAGATGGATTAATCGAATTGCTATCCAATGAAAATGAGGTATTACAATTTGATTCAGCACGCCTGCTTGCTCATTGGGGTATTGATGAAGGCTTTGATACTTTGGTTTTGATGTTTGAGAAAGGGGAGACAGAGGGAATGATTGATCATCGTTTACATGGTTATGATGATACAGATCGGCATATCTTGTCTGCTTTTATCAGTTACTGGGCATCTAAAGCAGATCAGAGTCAGCAAAAAGGTGATGATGCACGTCAGAAAATCTTTCCTCCTGTGGTTAGAATTATTCGTAAAGCATCATCGGCAGATTTTTCTATCAGTGAGTTGTTTTGGCTGGTCACGAAAATGCAGTTTATAGAGTATGTGCCGCTCGTTAAAGAATATCTACAGCATATTATTGACTATCCAAGTAAACGGTATTGGGAAATCCATGATACTGTAAAATCATTATTAGAAATAGAACCACAATTTATTCATGATTTACTTGAAAGTAAACACAAAAAGTTATCGGACTTTGGATTATAAAAAGAATATTGTGAATAAAATAAAAAAACAAAAAGGCCGTCTGAAAATCGTTTTTCAGACGACCTTTTATCTTCTCATGCTTAGGCGTCGATGTTTTGCGCCAGCAGGGCGTTGTTTTCGATGAAGGCGCGGCGCGGTTCGACTTCGTCGCCCATCAGGGTAACGAACACTTCGTCGGCGGCGATGGCGTCTTCGATGCGGACTTTCAGGAGACGGCGGACGGTAGGATCCATCGTGGTTTCCCAAAGTTGTTCCGGATTCATCTCGCCCAAGCCTTTGTATCGTTGGATGGACATGCCTTTTTGGGCAACGCTCATCAAGATATCCAAAGCGCCTTCAAAGCTGTCGATGTCGTACTCGTTGTCGCCTTTGTAGAGCTTCGCCCCTTTGCCGACCATGCCTTTGAGTGCGGCGGCGGTTTGGGTAAGGGTTTGGTAGGCTTTGCTGTTGAGGAACTTAGGCTCAAGGTAGCTCACCATCACATTGCCGTGCAGCTTGCGTGTGATTTTGATGAACTGGTGTCCTTCGTGGCCTTCGATACGTTCGAGCGCGACTTCTTTTTCGTCCAAGAGGCCACTCAATTCGGCAACGGCGCGGTCTGCGCTTTCTGCCGTGCTAAGATCGACCGGCGAAGCGTGCAGCATGGCATGCAGGACGAGTTCGTCAATGATGCGGCTTTCTTGCTCGATGACGGTTTTGGCCAACAGGAATTGTTTGGCAGTATTGGCAAGCTCTTCGCCTTCGATGGTACGGCCGTCTGAAACGATTTTGGCTTTTTCCAAGGCCAAACCGAGCAGCCATTGGTCTTTTTCCAACTCGTCTTTGAGATAGCGCTCTTGTTTGCCGTATTTGGCTTTGTACAAAGGCGGCTGGGCGATGTAGATGTAGCCACGTTCAACCAGCTCGGGCATTTGGCGGTAGAAGAAGGTCAGGAGCAGGGTGCGGATGTGCGCGCCGTCCACGTCGGCATCGGTCATGATGATAATGCGGTGGTAGCGCAGTTTTTCGGCATTGAATTCTTCTTTGCCGATGCCTGCGCCTAGAGCGGTAATCAGCGTGGCGACTTCTTGGCTAGCCAGCATTTTTTCAAAACGTGCTTTTTCGACGTTCAAAATTTTACCTTTGAGCGGCAAAATCGCTTGGAATTTGCGGTCGCGGCCCTGCATGGCGGAACCGCCTGCGGAGTCGCCCTCGACGAGGTAGAGTTCGGACAGGGCAGGGTCTTTTTCTTGGCAGTCGGCAAGTTTGCCCGGCAGGCCCAAACCGTCCATCACGCCTTTGCGGCGGGTAATTTCGCGTGCTTTGCGGGCGGCTTCGCGAGCGCGCGCGGCATCGACGATTTTGCTGGTGATGATTTTGGCTTCGGTCGGGTTTTCTTCAAGGAAGTCGGTCAGTGCTTGGTTGATGACTTCGTTGACGACGGGGCCGATTTCGCTGGAAACCAGTTTGTCTTTGGTTTGCGATGAGAATTTCGGGTCGGGCAGTTTGACGGACAAAACGCAGGTCAGGCCTTCACGCATATCGTCGCCGGCGGTTTCCACTTTGGCTTTTTTAGCCACTTCGTTGGCTTCGATATAGTTGTTGATGGTACGGGTCATCACTTGGCGCAGTGCGGTCAAGTGCGTACCGCCGTCGCGTTGCGGAATGTTGTTGGTAAAACATTGCACGCTTTCTTGATAGCTGTCATTCCATTGCATCGCGCATTCGACGCTCATGCCGTCTTTTTCGCCGAACGCGTAGAAGATTTTTTCGTGCAACGGCGTTTTTTTGCGGTTCATGTATTGCACGAAGCCGGTCACGCCGCCGGAAAGGGCGAAGCTTTCGTGTCTGCCGTCGCGTTCGTCGGTCAATTCGATGTCTACGCCGTTATTGAGGAAGGAGAGTTCGCGGATACGTTTGGCGAGGGTGTCGAAGCTGTATTCGACATTGCCGAAGGTTTCGCTGCTGGCGAGGAAGCGCACGGTTGTGCCTTTTTTGTCGGAATCGCCGACAACCTTCAACGGCTCTTCGGTTTCGCCACGTACGAAGCGGACGAAGTGTTCTTTGCCGTCGCGGTAGATGGTCAGCGTTACCCAGTCGGACAGCGCGTTGACGACGGATACGCCCACGCCGTGCAGGCCGCCGGAGATTTTGTAGCTGTTGTTATCGAATTTGCCGCCTGCGTGCAAGACGGTCATGATGACTTCGGCGGCGGAGCGGCCTTCTTTCGGGTGGATGCCGGTCGGCATGCCGCGGCCGTTGTCGGCCACGCTGACGGAATTGTCGGCATGGATGGTTACGGTGATTTTGTCGCAATGTCCGGCGAGCGCTTCGTCAATGGCGTTGTCGAGCACCTCGAACACCATGTGGTGCAGGCCGCTGCCGTCCTGCGTGTCGCCGATATACATACCGGGGCGTTTGCGTACCGCTTCCAAGCCTTCCAGCACTTGTATGCTGTCGGCGCCGTATTCTTCGTGTTTTTGGTCAGTCATGGTCTTTTCTTGCTGAATTTCAAGGAATTTTTCCGTGCGCGCGATGAAATGTCAAACGGGCGCGGCGGATGTGTTCCGAAAGGTCAAAATAATAGGCAATTATACCTGATTTTGCTGGAATATTCAGCGTTTTAAGTGCAAAAAGGCCGTCTGAAAGCTTAAATTTCAGACGGCCTTTGTATCGGAAACAGCTTTAGCGTTTGACGCCGCTCAATCGCGCCCAGCCTTCTTCGATTTCGGCAGGCTCGATGTCGAACCATTGGCTGTAAATGCCGCTGAGTTCTTCGACTTGTTCATCCAAAAGGCCGGACAAGACAATGCGGCCGCCTTGTTTGGTACGTGCGGCAAGCATTTCGCCGAGCATACGCAGGGGATTGGCCAGAATGTTGGCGACAACGACATCAAATTGGCCTTGCGGCAGGCCGTCCGGTAGGTAGAACTGCGCGTCGACGTTGTTTTGCGCGGCATTGTCTTTGCTGGCGCGGATGGCTTGTTCGTCAATATCCACGCCGATTGCGGAACCTGCGCCGAGTTTGAGGGCGGCAATGGCCAAAATGCCGGAGCCGCAGCCGTAGTCCAATACGCTTTCGCCGCCTTTGAGCTGCGTGTCGAGCCATTTGAGGCAGAGGCGGGTGGTCGGATGGCTGCCGGTGCCGAAGGCAAGGCCCGGGTCGAGTTGCAGGTTGACGGCGTCGCTGTTGGGCGCTTCGTGCCAAGACGGGGTAATCCACAGGCGGTCGGAAATTTGAATCGGGTCGAATTGCGCTTGGGTCAGGCGTACCCAGTCTTGATCTTCAAGGATTTCGCCGGTGTATTTCAAATCGTTCAAACCGCATTCCTGCGCGGCAGCTTCGATAATGGAAGCGGCATCGTCGCTTTCGCCGAAAAGGGCAATGACTTTGCTTTGTTGCCAGATTTGCTCGGTCGGCATGCCCGGCTCGCCGAAAATGGCCTGCTCGTTTTCTGTACCGGCGTAGGCATCTTCAATGGCGGCGGACAATGCGCCGTGTTCCATCAGCGCGTCGGCAAGGCGTTCGGCGACGGCATCGTTGACGTTGATAGTGATTTGTTGATAGGACATGGTGGTGCTTTCTTTTTAATAAGGCCGTCTGAAAATCGACGTTGTGCTTTCAGACGGCCTTGTCAGGGATGAAACCTGATGATGCGGGTTTATCGGTTTTTCAAACCCAGTACGTCTTGCATATCGTACAGGCCTTTTTTGCCGTTTGCCCAAACTGCGGCGCGTACGGCGCCGGCGGCAAAGGTCATGCGGCTACTGGCTTTGTGGGTGATTTCCACGCGCTCGCCGTCGGTGGCGAAGAGGGCGGTGTGGTCGCCGACGATGTCGCCTGCGCGGACGGTGGCAAAACCGATGGTGGACGGATCACGCGGGCCGGTATGGCCTTCGCGGCCGTAAACGGCGCATTCTTTGAGGTCGCGGCCGAGTGCGTCGGCAATGACTTCACCCATGCGCAACGCGGTGCCGCTTGGGGCATCGACTTTGTGGCGGTGGTGGCCTTCGATGATTTCGATGTCGTAGCCTTCGTTTAACACGCGGGCGACGGTGTCGAGGATATGGAAGGTCAGGTTGACGCCGACGCTGAAGTTGGCGGCGAAAACAACGCCTATTTTTTCGCCTGCGGCTTGGATGGCGGCTTTGCCTGCATCATCAAAACCGGTCGTACCGATGATGATGTTGACGCCTTTTCCCACGCATTTTTGCAGGTGTTTCAGGGTTGGCTCGGGACGGGTAAAGTCGATGAGGACATCGCTTTGAGCCAGTACGGCATCCACGTCGTCTGAAATGACGACGCCGGTTTTGAGGCCGGAGGCGAAGCCTGCATCCAAACCCAATACTTCCGAACCGGAATGCTCGAGTGCGCCGGAGAGGACGGCATCGGGATGGTTGTTGACCGCTTCAACCAAAACGCGGCCCATGCGGCCGTTGACGCCGGCAATGGCGATTTTCAATGCGCTCATGGGGCTTCCTTATTGCGGCTTGGTTTCGGTGGTTGGAACGACGTTTTGTCCGGCTTGAACCGCTTCGATGGATTTTTGAATGGCATCGCCTTCGGCGCGTGCGAGGACGTCGTTTTCAAAGTACAGGGTCAGGTTGCTTTGTTCTTTGATGATGCCGTTGCGGCTGGTGTTGAAAGTGTAATCCCAGCGGTCGGCATGGAAGGCGTCGCGCAGGAGCGGCGTACCGAGCAGCAGTTGGACTTGGTCGCGGGTCATACCTTGGCGCAGGGAAACCACGGCGCGGGGATTGAGCTCGTTACCTTGGATGATTTTGAGTTTGTAGGATGGAAAGTTGGATACGCGCTCGGCACTGCATGAGGCCAGACCTAAAATAGCGGCGATGGCAAGGCATAAGGCTTTATTCACGGGCTTACCTTTCTGTGTCATTTCGGGAAAGATGTTTATCATCGCTTGAATATTTTTAAAAAGCAAACGATAATCATCTTCTTAATTTTTCTTTTCGCCGATTTTCAATTGCAAGACCGGCGGCAGATTGCCGCCCTTTAACGGCCCAATAGTGGGCAAACGGGCGGAAAGTGCGTATTATAACGGTTATTACCTTACAGGGATATTGAATATTATGGAAAAATTCAGCAACATTGCGCAATTGAAAGACAGCGGTTTGAAAGTTACTGGTCCACGTTTGAAAATTTTGGACTTGTTCGAGACTCATGCCGAGGAGCATTTGAGTGCGGAAGATGTGTACCGTATCCTGTTGGAAGAGGGCGTGGAAATCGGCGTGGCGACGATTTACCGCGTGTTGACCCAGTTTGAACAGGCCGGCATTTTGCAACGCCACCATTTTGAAACCGGCAAAGCGGTTTACGAATTGGACAAAGGCGACCACCACGACCACATCGTCTGCGTGAAATGCGGCGAAGTAACCGAATTTCACAATCCGGAAATCGAAGCGCTGCAAGACAAAATCGCCGAAGAAAACGGCTACCGCATCGTCGACCACGCGCTGTATATGTACGGTGTATGCGGCGAATGCCAAACCAAAACCAAACGTTAAGCAGTTTGTATGTTGATTTTTCAGACGGCCTTGGGCATTTTCAGCCTAAGGCCGTCTGAAACTTTATGGGCTTTGCGATGAAGATTCCTTTACTTGCGCCACGGGATTATCGTTTCCCCGACCTGTCTTACGCTTTGGCAGAGTGTGACGGCTTGGTCGGCGTCAGCGGCGATTTGGATACGGGGCGGCTGTTGTCGGCGTATGGGCAGGGGATTTTTCCGTGGTTTAGCCGCGACGGTTGGTTTTTCTGGTATGCGGTTGCGCCGCGAGCCGTGATTGTACCGGAAAGCCTGCGTATCGGCCGATCGCTTGCCAAAACTTTGCGTCACAAGCCTTATCGGGTAACGGTTAACCGCTGTTTTGAAAAAGTGATTGCCCATTGTGCCAATGTGCCGCGTCCGGAACAGGACGGAACGTGGATAGAACCTGCGTTTCAGACGGCCTATTTGAAGCTGCACCATCAGGGGCATGCGCATTCGTTTGAATGTTGGCTGCCGGATGAACAAGGCGAAATGCAGTTGGCGGGCGGGTTTTACGGCGTGCAAATCGGCTGCGTGTTTTATGGTGAGTCGATGTTTGCCTTGTGTCCCGATGCGTCCAAGATTGCGTTTGCCTGCGCCGTCCCGTTTTTGGCGGATTTGGGCGTTGCGCTGATAGACTGTCAGCAGGATACCGAACATATGCGCCGTTTCGGTTCGCAATTAATGGATTTTGCCGACTTTCAGACGGCCTTAAAGGATTTGAATGCGAAACCGTTAAAGCGGAATATTGAATGCGGCGTGGTGGCTGAAAATCTTCTGCAAAAGATTGGCGGCGAAGGTTGATTTATCGGTACGGCGTGTCGGCAGAATGGGCAGTCTGCATATCTTAGCTGGAAAATTAGTTAGAAAATAAATGCGATTCCATTCACTCGAACAGGCCGTCTGAAAATCTTGGCTTAGCCAAAATCCGGCCGTGTAACGCTTGGCGCTAATCATGTTAATAGCTGACGAAATCGCTTTTACATGGCAAAATAACGAGTTAAATATTTGTAATAGGGCGGCCTGAATAGGTTTCAGACGGCCCTGATCTCTTGAAGGAATCAACATGTCTTTGCAAAACATCATTGAAACGGCTTTTGAAAACCGTGCCGAAATCAATCCGAATACCGTTACCCCCGAAGTGCGTGAAGCGGTTTTGGAAACCATCAGCCAACTTGACTCCGGCAAACTGCGCGTTGCCGAGCGTTTGGGCGTGGGCGAATGGAAAGTCAACGAATGGGCGAAAAAAGCCGTATTGCTGTCTTTCCGCATTCAGGACAATGAAATCCTCAACGACGGTGTGAACAAATACTTCGACAAAGTGCCTACTAAATTTGCTGATTGGTCTGAAGACGAATTCCGCAGCGCAGGCTTCCGCGCAGTTCCGGGTGCCGTTGCCCGCCGCGGCAGCTTTGTGGCGAAAAATGTCGTGTTGATGCCTTCTTATGTCAATATCGGCGCATACGTTGACGAAGGTGCGATGGTCGATACTTGGGCGACTGTCGGCTCTTGCGCGCAAATCGGTAAAAACGTACACTTGAGCGGCGGCGTCGGCATCGGTGGCGTACTCGAGCCTCTGCAAGCCAGCCCGACCATTATTGAAGACAACTGCTTCATCGGTGCGCGTTCTGAAATTGTTGAAGGCGTGATTGTCGAAGAAGGCAGCGTGATTTCTATGGGCGTATTCATCGGTCAATCCACCAAAATCCTTGACCGTACTACCGGCGAAATCTATCAAGGCCGCGTACCGGCTGGTTCGGTTGTCGTATCCGGCAGCATGCCTTCCAAAGACGGCAGCCACAGCCTCTACTGCGCGGTTATCGTTAAACGCGTGGACGCGCAAACCCGTGCGAAAACCAGCGTGAACGAATTGTTGCGCGGTATCTAATCGGATAACGATAACGCCGACTGAGGGTGGTATGCTCACTCTATGGTTAGTTTTGAACAAAAAAACAGGCAGAATGTTCTGCCTGTTTTTTTATGGCTTAAAGGCCGTCTGAAACGATTTCAGACGGCCTTTTGTTTTTGATGATGGGTTCTTTAAGAGTAATCGAAGGGAGAGGGGTCCCTTGCCTGAAATTACGCTTTCGGCCAGTCGGCGCAATAGTATTGCCAATAGACTTCGATAAAAGGAATTTCGCCGTAATCGCACAGCCACGGTTTGGCGCGTGTGGTGTAGTGGATAACGGGCGGAACAGTGTCAGGTTTGGGGAATACTTCGCCGAGATTTCGTTTTTGGAAATATTGGACTGCGCCTGTTTGGAAATTCCAAGATTCTTCTAGTTGCAGCCAGTTTTTTTGAAATACGGTGTTTAGAAAGCATTGGTCGCCGTAGGGAACGGATTTGTCAATGGTGGTAGCAGTTTGCAGCAGTTGCGCCGCGATATTGTGTTCCCGCCATTGCGCCAGGTCGACCAACAACATACCGGAATTGAAATAGGGCGTAGTGTGCAGGCCGGTTGGGTGATTCCATTCGGTACGGGCAAGAAAGGAGTCTTGTACCGCTGCAACGGGATAACCGCGCATATCGAGGCTGAACAAATCGTGTAGGGATTGGGTAATCACCATATCGCTGTCGAGATAAAGGGCGCGGTCGACAGGCAGATGTTGCATCATCAGACGGAAAAATGCGGCATCCGAAATATGGGGTAGGCGGCGATATTGGCTGAAGTCCATTTCTATTTTGACATCATTCAGACGGCTGCCGCTGGCGGCGAGTTTTTGGTTGGTATAGTTGATCCATTCCCGCCTGAAGGTATTGTGCATGAGGTAGAAATTGACATTTGTGTTGTGTGTGCAGACGGATTTCATCAGGGTATGAACCTGCTCGGCATAGCCGGTATCGGCGGCAAGAACGATGGTGATGTTGCTCATTGGTTAAATTCCCTTTATTTGCAAGGTCTTAAATTTTATCAGTCATTTTCTTGGTCTTGTGCGGTCGGTAAGGAGGCGTGGTCTTCGTTTTCCGACATGGCTTTTTCTAATAAATCGCGTTGCAGCTGTTTACCGGCTTTGATGCCCAATTTGCGTAGTTTTTCGGTGCTGCTGATGAGGTTGCCCCTGCCGGACACCAAGCGGCCATAGGCCGTCTGAAACTGGGATTGAGCCTGACCGAGCGCTTTATTGATGCCGTCCATGCTTTCGACAAAGCCGACAAATTTGTCATAAAGTTTACTGCCTGCCTCGGCAATCGCCAACGCGTTTTGGTTTTGTTGCTCATTGCGCCAGATGTTGGCAACGGTGCGCAGGGTGGCGAGCAGGGTGCTGGGGCCGGTCAGCATGATGCGTTTGTCGAAACACTCTTGGAAGAGGTTTGGATCGTGTTGCAGGGCGAGGAGGTAGGCCGGTTCGACAGGGACGAACATAAAGACGAAGTCCAGCGTTTTGACGCCCTCAAGGTCGGTGTAATCTTTTGCTGCCAAGCTTTTGATGTGGGCGCGGATGCTGGCGACGTGGTTGGCAAGCTCGTGTTCTGCTTCTGCGCCGGTGCTTTGCGTATAGCGGACGTAGGCGGTCAGCGATACTTTGGAGTCGATGACAATTTGTTTGTTGTCGGGCAGATTGATGAGGACATCGGGCTGGAGGCGGCGCTGGGTGCCGTCTGCCTCGTGGCGGACGCTGGAGGCTTGAATGATGTATTCGCGGCCTTTTTGCAGACCGGAATTTTCCAATACGCTTTCCAAAATCATCTCGCCCCAGTTGCCTTGGGTTTTGTTTTGCGTGCCGGTCAGCGCAGTGGTCAGCGCTTTGGCATCGTGGTGGAGCTGGGTGTTGAGGGTTTGCAGGCGTTTGAGCTCATTTTCGATGGTCAGGCGTTCTTTGGCTTCTTTTTCATAAGTCTGCTGGACCAGCTCGCTGAAGCCGTGGATGCGTTCGTTGAGCGGATTGAGCAGTTGCTGGAGATGGTTGTGGTTTTGCTCGGTAAAACGGCGGCTTTTCTCTTCCAGAATAGTGTTGGCGAGGTTTTGGAACTGGTCGCTCAGGTTTTTACGCGCATCTGCCAGCAGGGTCAGCTTTTCTTCGGCAGCCTGACGGTCTTTTTCCGATTGGGTATTGAGGCGCTCGTTTTGGACTTGAAGCGCGTGGTTTTGCTCCAAAAGGGCGGCGTATTCTTGTTTCAGACGGCCTTTTTCAGCTTCCTGTTGCTGTAAAAGGCTGTTTTTGTCGTCGATATTGGCTTTTTCTTGAGTCAGTTGTGTGGAGAGGCGTTCGTTTTGGACTTGCAGCGCATGGTTTTGCTCTAAAAGCGAATCGTAGTCTTGTTTCAGACGGCCTTTTTCCGTTTCTTGTTGTTGCAAAAGCGTATTTTTATCCGCACTCAATGCCTGTTCTTGAATCAGCTGAGTGTTTAGGCGTTCGTTGTTGATTTGCAGGTTTTGCGCGCTTTGCTGCCATTTTGCACATTCGTGTTTTAAAGCTTCGGCTTCGGCCTCGCAATCTTGCAGATAGGCAATCTGTTTTTCGGCTGCGGCAAAGCGGTTGCCCGTCTCCTGCAATTCGTCTTGCAATTCCTGCACGGTATGGCGGCTTTGCGCCAAGTCCGCCGCAGTTTGAGCCTGCACCTGTTCGGCAAACTCATGCAGGCGGCGGCTTTCGGCCAATTCTTGCAAAACAATAAAGTGTCGGCTTTGGGCTTGGTAGCGTGTTATAAGCCAAGCAAACAGCGCGCCGATAAAAAATGCGGCCGCGCCGGTCAGGATTAGGGTGTTGTTCATGCTGGAAATAGTCAATACGCAGAATGTTTCACTATATCATATATTTGCAGCGCATTTTATGGTCGGATATGCGCTAGAAACGTGTGTTTTCTTTAAAAGAAGCTATCAAAGGTATTGGTTTTGACTAATTGAACATTTAGGTTGTGAAAAAGATAAATTTGTAACATTTTGAATTTAAAAATATATTTAATTTAGAGTGCAATTTTGCAACAAAAAAGGAGGAATTTTATGGGCACAGCAAGATACGTTTGTAGTGTGTATGTAATTAAGACATCGGTGTCATTGAGAAAGACATCGGTGTCATTTTCAAAACAAAATATAAATTAACTATAACCATTATTATGTATATTTTTAGTATTTTATCTTTACGGAAAAGTTGTATTAATTAACGATTAACACGGTATGATTCGTCCTGTCGGCAGCGCAGATGCTGGCGAAAAAATGTGTATGTTGTTAAATAACATTTTGTATCTATGAAAAAGGACTACTTAAAATGGGACATTTAATAACGCTTGCTGCCGCTTCTTTAATCGGTATGTCCGGAATATCGGCTTCTGCCGTCGGCATCTCCCGTAATATCGAAACGGCTATACACAAATAATTCAATTATAAACGAATCAATTACAATACCTTAGAAAACGCAACTTAGGCCGTTTTTCGGCCGACAGACAAGAAAGTGAGATGAACAATGAAAACTTTAATCAAACTGGCGGCAGCCTCTTTAATCGGTATGTCCGGCCTGACCGTCGGCGCAACCAATATCGCCCACAATATGGCTGATGCCGATAAATAAAAAATACACAACACACCCTTAAATACACAGAAAAGAGTTAAAATGAAAACATTAATCAAATTGGCCGCGGCTTCTCTGATCGGCATGTCCGGTTTGACAGTTGGTGCGACCAAAATCGCAAAAAATATGGCAGAAGCTGCCAATAAATAAACGCAAGTGAAATTAAGCTTGTTTTGGTGATAAAAAAGGCCGTCTGAATATTCAGACGGCCTTTATATTTGATGGCAAACCGTTTTATTTGCCGATACAGAAGCGCGAGAAAATCACGCCCAGCAAATCGTCGGCGGTAAATTCGCCGGTGATTTCGCTGCACGCGTTTTGGGCGAGGCGCAGGTGTTCGGCGAAAAGCTCGATTTGGTTGTTGTTGCAGAAGGTGGCGTTTTCCAGCTCGGCTTCGGCTTCGTGCAGGGCGTTGAGGTGGCGGCTGCGGGCGAGGAACAGGCTTTCGCTTTCGCCCTGCCAGCCGATTTCTTGTAACAGCGCGTGTTTGAGCAAATCAAGGCCGACGCCGGTTTTGGCAGACAGGCTGATGACACTTTCCGCACCGGTTTGTGCGAGGCCGTCTGAACGGACGGCGACAGGTTCGCCGGTCAGGTCGGCTTTGTTGTGGATTTCGATTTTTTTCAAACCTTCAGGCAGGCTGTTCAAAATGGCTTGGGTTTTGGCGTTCACGCCTTCGCGCGGGTCAATCAGAATCAGGGCGACATCGGCTTCGGAGACGGCTTTTCGGCTGCGCTCGATGCCGATTTGTTCGACCACGTCGTCGGTTTCGCGCAGGCCGGCAGTGTCGATGATGTGAACGGGTACGCCGTCGAGGGTAATTTGTTCGCGCACGGTGTCGCGGGTGGTGCCGGCGATGTCGGTTACGATGGCGATGTCGTCGCCCGCCAAGGCGTTGAGCAGGCTGGATTTGCCGACGTTGGGTGCGCCGACGAGGACGACGTTCATGCCTTCGCGCAAAATCGCGCCTTGTTCCGCACTGGCAAGCACGGTTTTCAGACGGCCTTGCAGGGCTTGGAGCTTGCCGCGCGCGTCGGCGGCTTCGAGAAAGTCGATGTCTTCTTCGGGGAAGTCGAGCGTGGCTTCAACCAGCATCCGCAAAGTAATAAGGTCGTCCACCAGCTCGTGTATGTGTTGGGAAAACGCGCCTTTGAGCGAACGCAATGCCATACGCGCGGCGGACTTGCTGGAGGCGTCGATGAGGTCGGCGACGCTTTCGGCTTGGGCAAGGTCGAGTTTGTTGTTGAGGAAGGCGCGTTTGGTAAATTCGCCCGGCTCCGCCATACGCGCGCCCAGTTCGAGGCAGCGCGAGAGCAGCATGTCCATCACGACGGGGCCGCCGTGTCCCTGCAACTCAATCACGTCTTCGCCGGTAAAGCTGGCGGGGGCGGCGAAGTAGAGCAGGATGCCGTTGTCTATCGGCTGCCCGTCGCCGCCGAGAAAGTCGGTGTAAAGCGCGGTGCGCGGCTTGGGCGTTTTGCCGCCACTGAGGGTTTGCGCCAAAGGCAGCAGGTTTTTGCCGGAAAGACGGATCACACCGACGCCGCCGCGTCCGGGTGCGGTGGCGATGGCGGCGATGGTGGGTTGGGTTGCGGACATGGTTGGCTCGTATCTGGAATTTAATAGACGGTATTATATAGTGATTTCACGATGATGCAGGCCGTCTGAAAACCTTGATTTCGGTTTCAGACGGCCTTTGACTTTGATGGAATTAAAATGATGAACCTTCCTGCTTCAGAAATTCTGCTTCTTCTTCCGTGGTTTTACGCCCCAATACGGCGTTACGGTGCGGATAGCGTCCGAAGTGGTCGATGATGACTTTGTGTTTGATTTCAAAGGCCAATGCGTTTTCATTGGTATAGCGTTCAAACAGCGGTACGGCTTGTTCATGGATAACTTGGCTTTCGCTGTGCATCAACGGCATTAGCATGAAATGGCGTTCATGCGGAAGGAGGTCGGCGAAGCCGGGTTGGCGAACGGCTTCTTGGGCAAGAATGAGTGCAGCAGTATCTTGGGCAAACGCTTGAGGGCTGTCGCGGAACAGATTGCGCGAGAATTGGTCAAGAATAATGATTTCGGCGAGCCTGCCTTGCAGGGTATCGCGCCAGTGTGAAAGTTCGCCGCGAGCTGCCTGCTGCCAGATATCGAAAAATTGAGCGCGAATTTGGGCATCGAATCCATTGTTGCGGGCAAATTGGAAAGGGTGGTTTTCTTCGGTAAACCAGAAATCTAAGACAGTTTGAGGTGTCATGAAAACTCCTTGAAATAGAGTACAGGGAAAATTGAGGTCGTCTGAAAAATTAGAGAGATGCTTTCAGATCATCTTAACCATCAGCGCTTGCGTGAGAAAAGATCGGTAGCGGAGCGGATTGTTGCTCACAATATGCAATTTATGATCTACATCTTTTCAGGATGGGCTCCTTACTACTCTGGTACAGTTCCTTCACTTTGTTCAAAATATTTTTGTAATTTTGATATAAATTGCCGACAGATTTTATTCGTATGTGGAGACGACGACAATATTTTGCACTTGGAAAACTTTGCTTGCGTTGCCGACATAAGCTGTTGCACCAATCACTGCGATTTTCATGTGTGACTTCTTGTTGAGATTCGATTGATGAGATGAGCGCATGCAAAGGCCGTCTGAAACTTTTAGTTTCAGACGGCCTTTAAATTAAGATGATTAAACAGCGGCGACGGTAAAGCGTTCAAACAAATGCGCTTTGTTTTCCACATCGTCGGCGATGGCGACTGCCAAATCGGCCACACTGATGCCTACCGGAATTTCACCGTCCATCAGCAAATCGTCTTTACCCAAGCGGTATTTGCCGGTTTTGTCTTCGCTGAAACCGCCGTCCGCGCCCAGTCGTGCCGGAGGGGAAACGAAAGACCAGTTCACGTCGCGGCGCGGCAGGAGTTCTGCCAAAAGATGGCGTGCGGCATTGGCGCCGTCGAAAATTTCTTTCGGGAAGTCGGGCGTATCGATAACTTGCAAACCGGGTGCCACATACAGGCTGCCCGCGCCGCCGACGACCAATAAATAAGGCACTTGCGCTGCTTTTGCTGCTTCGACAATGCTGTTTGCGCCACGTGTGAAATCTGCGCCGATGTTGGGATTGGTCCAGCCCGGGTTGAATGCGCTGACTACGGCATCAAAACCGGCCAGTTTGTCGGCGAAATCTGCTGCGTTGACATCTGCAGAGACTGCGGCAACATTTTGCGCTTGGAACACTTTGTCTGTATTGCGAGCGAAAGCGGTTATTTCATGACCGCGGCCTGCCAATTCTTGGACGACTGCGTTGCCGACATAACCAGTTGCACCGATAACTGCGATTTTCATATTTGACTCCTTGTTGGGATTCGATTGATTAGATGAGTGCATTGTAAGGCCGTCTGAAACGCTTGATAATCCCTGATTTACTGTTATTATTGTGAAGTTGAACTACATAATTAGTCGAAATGCAAGACATCAAACCCCTGCTTGTTTTCGCCGCCGTCCTCGAACACGGCAGCATGAACGCCGCTGCGGCCGCACTGGGCATGACGCCGTCTGCCGTCAGCCAGCACATCAACCGCCTCGAAACCCTGCATGGCATCAAGCTGTTAAACCGCAGCACGCGCAGTCTTGCGCCTACCGATGCCGGCCGCGCCTTGGGCGAATACTGCTGCCGCCTCGCCGCCACCCTTGCCGATACGCGTACCGTTATCGACAATCTGAAAACCGAACCCGTCGGCGAATTGCGTATTTCCCTGACTTCCTGCGTCATCGGTTCCCGCGCTTTTCAGACTGCGTTTTCACGATTGCAAGCCGAGTTTCCCAAAATCCGCCCTGTCTTCAATTTCAGCGATACTTTGGACGACCTGCAACACAATCAGACCGACATCGCCATACGCGGCGGCGACCGGGCTTTGGACGATCCCAACTTGGTTGCGCGCCATCTCGTGACTTGGCCGTACATCATTTGCGCCGCGCCCGATTATCTCGACCGGTATCCGCCCATTACCCATCCCTCTCAGCTTCATGCACACAGCTGGCTGCATTTTTTACCTGTCCGTACGACCTTGCAAAATGGTGAAGAAAGCTATTTTCTCGACGTCGCCGACAGCATCGCCTGCACGCATTTGGCCGCTGTGCGCAGCCTGACCGAAAGTGGTTTCGGTTTGTCTTTACAAGTGGGCGGCGAAGTGAGGGAGAAAATCGAACAAGGCCGTCTGAAAGCGGTTTTGCCTGAATGGACATTGCCGCCGGTCAGCCTTTATTTGGTAACGCCTTATCGTGTGCAGTCTGTTAAAACCGAGGTTGCCGTGCGCATTTTTACCGAGAGTTTTGCCAAGGAAGGGGATTTATGAACGCGGACAATTGGAGCGTTTACCTGATTTTGTGCGAAAACGGCGCGTTTTATTGCGGCATCAGCAACCGTCCGCAAGAGCGATTTGCGGCGCACTTGTCAGGAAAAGGCGCGAAATACACGCGGTTGAACAAGCCTGTCGAGATGCGCATTGTTTCAGACGGCCTGAACAAAAGTGAAGCGCTGAAACGGGAAATCGGCATTAAGAAATTGACGGCAGAGCAGAAGCGGGGATTGTGGACTGAAGCTGAAATATTGGCAAAAGACTAATGGCGGCACTGGATTAAATTGTAGTCGGGATATGAAAAACTCTATAAACAAGTAGGCCTGCCGGTGTCTTTTGCATGGCCAAGCGGCAAATGTTTATTAACATGATTCAAAAAGGCCGTCTGAAACCTGATTGGGATTCAGACGGCCTTTTTGAGATGGGGATGGCTTTCAGGTTGACGCTACTCATGGAGAAGTCGGTAAAAAGTTGAATTCTAAAAGAAACTTTGAAAATAAAATGAGTAACTGATTGAACAATAAAATGAAAGTTATCGCGCTTCATGACAAATGGGGTAAATTTCTATCCGAGTAGAGAGGTGGTGTCAATATGTTTTTCAGTTTTTGAGACAAAATCTGATTTATACCAATATTTATTATAGTGTAGGTCGAAAGTATTAGTTTCTATGCTAGAATTTTTAAGCTGTTTATATAAAACAGTGATTTAAACTAAAACTAAGGAAAGACAGAACATGAACAAATTACTGATTGCCGTAATGATGATGGCTGGTTTGACAGCTTGTTCCCAAGAGGCTAAACAGGAGACTCAAGAGACTGCTCAAGCCGTTGCATCTGAAGTGAAAAACGAAGCCGCTTCTGCTGCCGATGCGACTGCATCTGCCGCTCAAGAAGCCGCTGATAAGGTTGAAGCCGCTGCCAGCAAAGCAGAGGAAGCCGCTAAACCTGAAGAAGCTGCCAAACCTGAAGAGAAAACCGAAGCGCCTGCCGCTGAAGCCAAACCTGCAGAATCCGCCAAAGTGGACGGCAAAGCTGTTTTTGAAGCGAACTGTAAAGCATGCCACAGCGGCTTGATTCCCGGCGCTCCGGCCGTAGGCAAAAAAGAAGACTGGGCGCCCCGTATCAAACAAGGCCAAGACACTCTGCACAAACATGCAATCGAAGGCTTCCAAGCCATGCCAGCCAAAGGCGGCAACGGCAGCTTGAGTGATGATGAAGTGAAAGCTGCGGTTGACTACATGGCCAACGAATCCGGCGCTAAATTCTAAATCGCACCGATTGAAACGCACCTTGCAACAAGGTGCGTTTTTTATGGGCAGACGGATGAAAGTTGAAATAGGGCCGATAAACAGGCAAAGGCCGTCTGAAACATTTTATTTTGAAGCACAATCGGCTAAAATCAGGCGAATGATTTTATGCAGGAGCAAACCATGAGCAATCAACACGACAACGTAGATGCCGGCGAAATCGCCAAGTTCAGCCAAATCGCCGATAAATGGTGGGATAAAAACGGCGAATTCAAGCCCCTGCATGACATCAACCCCTTACGCCTCGACTATATCGACGGCTATGCCGGATTGGCAGGCAAACGCGTGCTGGATGTAGGCTGCGGCGGCGGGATTTTGTCGGAAAGCATGGCCAAACGCGGCGCAGAACACGTGACCGGCATCGATATGGCGGAAAAATCCCTGCAAACCGCCGCTGCCCATGCGGCCGCCCAACACGTTGCCAATATCGATTACCGCTGTATCCGCGTTGAAGACCTCGCCGCCGAGCAGCCGCACAGCTTTGACGTGGTAACGTGTATGGAAATGATGGAACACGTTCCCGATCCGGCCGCCATCGTTCAAGCCTGCGCGAAACTGGTCAAACCTGACGGCATGGTGTTTTTCTCCACCATCAACCGCAATCCCAAATCTTATCTGCATCTGATAGTCGGTGCGGAATATCTGTTGAAATTCGTCCCCAAAGGCACGCACGACTGGAAAAAATTCATCACGCCGGCAGAACTCGCGCGCATGTGCCGCCAAGCCGGATTGGATACCGTCGGAAGCAAGGGCATGACCTACAATTTGTTGAGCGGCCGTTATTCCTTGTGCGATTCGACTGAAGTCAACTACATGGTTGCCTGCCGTCCGGCGTAAGGCTACACGGATAAAAAATGAGGGCTTGCCCGATATTTGAAACGGTATGTCGAAAGCAGCTCGATGCAAATCGGTAAAGCAAATCAGGCCGTCTGAAAAGAAAAAAGGCATGTGTGATACATGCCTTTTTTGTATGTGGGTCGTACCCGTTATTCCGTCCAAGACGAATACGGATGTTTGCTCAAATACGCATTGGTGAATTTTCCGTCTGACGTGATTTCCTTGCCCAGCCAAGACGGTTTGGGAAACTCGGTATCTTCAGACGGCAATTCGATTTCCGCCACAATCAAGGGCGCATTGTCGCCGAAATATTCGTCGATTTCATACACAAAGCCTTCAAATTCGACACGATAGCGGTATTTTTCCATTTTAAACGGACACATATCCGCCATCATCGCCTGCGCGTGAGCCAGAGGAATTTCGTATTCAAACTCGCTGCGCGTCATGTCGGAAATATAGCCTTTCAGGGTCAGCCATGCTTGCGAACCGATAATCCGCACACGGATGGTGCGCTCTTTTTCCACGCTCAAATAGCCCTGTTGCAACACCAGCGGTTCGTCTGCCGCTTTGCGCCAACTGTCATCCGCCAGCAAAAAGCGGCGTTCGATTTCGACCGTCATGAATTCTTTCCTTATTTACCAAACAGGCCGTCTGAAGATTAAAACGGCTTGAAAACCACCATATAAAGCGCGGCCACCATCATCAAAACGGGGAGTTCGTTGAATACCCGATACCAGCGGTGCGAATACACATTGCTGCCGTTTTGAAAACGGCGCAGCAGCAGGCCGCAATAAAGCTGATAAGCCAAGAGCAGCAGGCCGCACAATAATTTAACCGCCAGCCAGCCGTTGCCCCACCAATTGTTAACAAACCCGATGGCCGCGCCGAATATCAGCGTTCCCCAGCCCAAAGGCGACATAAAGCGGTACAGTCGCCGCGACATATCCGTCAGCCGTATATATTCCATGCTGCCGGGCTCTAATTGCGCCAGATTCACATAAATCCGCGGCAGATAAAACAGTCCGGCAAACCAAGAAATTACAAAAAATACATGCAGCAGCTTAAACCACAAATACATTTCAGACGGCCTCAAAACCTAAAACCATTATTTTATCCGCAATACTGCTTAAGCCAAAACAAAATAGTCAAAACAATCCGATTTAGTGCGCCGCAACAATGTGTTGCAGGTACGATTTTACCCAAAAACCAAATTGTAAATTCTGCAACAATATGCAAGTTGAGATATGCACGATGCAAAAAACTTGTTAAAATCCTATGCTATTTAATTATAAAAACATTATGGACGGAAAACATGAAACAATTTGAAATTAGCAACAGCGTCAGAAAAGCGCTTTGCGACTACCTGAATACGCGCAATCTAAACCTCAAAGCCGCCATGGACAACGAAACAACCAATGGCGAGGTTGCCGCCATCGTTCACGCAGGATTGCCGGCGATGATTCGGAAAATCTATTCTTTGGAAAAAATGAAAACCTTTTTCTGGACTAAAAAAGATTTGATGATGGAGTTTATCAATATGCGCTTGGATACCGGCGATAAAAAGGGCAAAAACTAATTTTAGCGATGGGCAGGGGGAGATAGGGGTTTGAAATGCGGACTTCTGTTTTCCTCGAAGTCTTGTTAGGGATAGGGCTTACTTATTGTTCCTAATAAATTTTGACAACCGAAAGGCCGTCTGAAATTCAAATGATAGGGCATGGGAACATGCCCTGTTTTTATGGGTGGCTTGTCTGCATTGGGAAAATATTGAGCTTGGCAACCGTTGCAGCGTTCCGCGCCGAGTAGTTTTATCGGCTGAATGGTTTTATTTGTTTTGCTGAAAATATTGGATTGATTATAAAAAGGCCGTCTGAAACATTTCAGATGGCCTTTAGCGTTGAATCAGCAATTAAAACGGCGGATTTTCAAATCAAGCTGCGTTGTCGAAACCGCTGTGGCGAAGCAGGGCATCCAAGCTTGGTTCTCGGCCGCGGAAGGCTTTGAAGGATTCTGCTGCGCTGCGCGAACCGCCGACGGCCAGTATTTCTTTCCAGAAGCGGCGGCCTGTTTCGGCAACATCGTCGCTTTCTTCAAAAGCGGCGTAAGCGTCTGCACTCAAAACTTCCGCCCATGCGTAGCTGTAATAGCCTGCGGAGTAGCCGCCGGCGAAGATGTGGCTGAAGCTCAAGGCAAAGCGGTTGTATGCCGGCGGTTGGGTTACGGCGACTTCTTGGCGCACTTTGTCCAAGATTTGCGGCCATTCTTTCAGACGGCCTTCATCTTCCTGATGGTAGATTTCCATGTCGAAGAGGGCAAATTCCATTTGACGGACGAGGAACATACCGCGTTGGAAGTTTTTAGCCGCGTGCATTTTGTCGAACAGCTCTTTCGGCAATACCGCGCCGGTTTCTTCGTGCGAGGACATTTGCGCCAATACGTCGTATTCCCAAACGAAGTTTTCCATGAATTGGCTGGGCAGCTCGACCGCGTCCCATTCGACGCCGTTGATGCCGGATACGCCCACTTCGTCAACTTGGGTCAACAAGTGGTGCAGGCCGTGGCCGGTTTCGTGGAAGAGGGTGATGATTTCGTCGTGGCTCAAACGCGCTTCTTTATCGCCGACCGGCGGGGTGAAGTTGCAGACGAGGTAGGCGGTCGGCAGTTGCAGCGTACCGTCGGCGAAACGGCGGCGGCTTTTGTAGCCGTCCATCCATGCGCCGCCGCGTTTGCCTTCGCGTGCGTACAAGTCCATGTAAACGCCGCCGATGGTTTGGCCGTCTTGTTTCAGCTCGAAATAGCGCACGTCTTTGTGCCAAACGGGGACGGTTTTTTCAGCCAGCTCGATGCCGTAGAGTTTTTTGATTTGGGTAAACAGGCCTGCCAATACTTTGCTGATAGGGAAGTATTTTTTCACTTCGGTTTCGCTGAAGGCGTATTTGGCTTGGCGCAGTTTTTCGGCGGCATAGCTCAAATCCCATGATTGCGGGTCTTCGATATTCAGGTTTTCGCGCGCAAAGGCCTTGATCTCGGCAAAGTCTTTTTCGGCAAAAGGTTTGGCGCGGCGGGCAAGGTCGTGCAGGAAGTTCAGAACCTGCTCGGGCGTATCCGCCATTTTGGTTGCCAGCGACAGCTCGGCGTAGTTTTTGAAGCCGAGCAGTTTGGCGGTTTTCAGCGCGTTTGCAAGCGTTTGTTCGACGTTGGCCGTGTTGTCGAATTTGCCTTCGTCAGCCAATTCGCTGGCACGGGTAACGTAGGCGCGGTAGATTTGTTCGCGCAGTTCGCGGTTGTCGGCGTATTGGATAACGGCGAGGTAGTGCGGAATCTGCAGGCCGATTTTGTAGCCTGTTTTGCCTTCGCTTTGCGCGGCAGCGGCAAACATGGCGATGGAGTCTTCGGGGATGCCGGCAAGCGGCGCGGCATCGTCAAAGTAAATGCCGAAAGCGTCGGTCGCGTCTTGGACGTTTTGTGCGAATTTGGCACCCAGTTGCGCGCCTTCGGTTTGCAGTTGCGCCAGTTCTGCCTGCTGTTCAGGCGGCAATTCGGCACCGCTGAGGACGAAGTCGCGCAAGTCGTGGTTGAGCTTGGTTTGCTGCGCCGGGGAGAGTGTGTTGAATTCGGCAGAATTTTTGATGATTTTGAAGCGGTTGTACAACTCGATGTCTTGACCGATTTCGGTGAAGAAAATGGTGATTTCAGGCATCAATTCGTTGTATACGGCACGCAGCTCGGGCGTATCGACGACGGAGTTGAGATGGGAAACCACGCTCCAAATGCGGCCGACTCGTTCGGTAATGTCAGTCAGTTTTTCGACGGTGTTTGCCCAGTCGGTGTGCGTTTGTGCTTTGATGGTGGCGATTTGTTCGCGTGCTTCGGCGATGGCGGTTTGCAGGGCGGGTTTGATGTCTTCGGTTTTGATTTGGTCGAAACGGGGTTCTTCGCCCAAGTGGAGCAGGACGTTGTCGCTCATATGGTTTCTCCTGAATAAGATGGATTCAGACGGCCTTTTGGCCGTCTGAAAAGAAAACGATAGGCGTTATATGGTGGCAGACAGGCAGAATTAAAGTGTCTCGCCTGCCTGTCGGCCAATCTTATTCTGCGCCGCGCGGATTGGCGTGCAATGGCGCAGCCAGCTCGAGGCGCATGGTGGTGCCTTCTGGGGCATAAACCGCATTGGCAACATTGGTTTGCAGGGATTCGGCAAACGAGCCGCGATACACTTTTGCGCCTTGGTGGGTCAGATTGGATTGCACGTCGACGTACACTTCGCCGCCGATTTGACGCCAGAGGTGGCAGAATGTGTAGTCTTCGGATAGGTAGCGTTTGCTTTCAGGGTCGACCATGCAGTCGAAGAAGCGGTAGTGCAGGCCTTTGTTTTCCGGGCTGTAGTCGCTGTCGGAGACGTAGTTCAACTCGGGATAGGCCTCTATCATTTTTTCAAATACGCTGCGTTTGATAACCATGAAGCCGGTTGGCGCGTCATGGACTTTCATAAAACCGTCTTCATCTACTTTCAGGACGATTTCACCGTTTTCATTTTTGTCGTTGGTATTGACGGTGTAAGAAGTGTACATGCGCTCAAAATCGGCTTGGGTCATGCCAGCCGGAAGGCCTGCTTTCGGCCAGTTTTCTCGTTTGAGCGGATAAACGCCGGCTACAACGTCTTTGTCGGCCAAGAGCAGGCGGTAGAATGAATCGGGAGAGAAGCCGATGTCGGAGTCAATCCAAAATAAATGCGTCCATTCTTTGTTTTCCAAAAATCTGGCCACGCAGTTGTTGCGCGCGCGCGTAATCAGGCTTTCGCCGCGCTGCATCATCACTTGAAGCGGCAGGCCGTGTGCGGCGTTGGTGTGGACGATGTTCAGAAGTGAGAGGGTGTAGTTGTGGAAATATTTGCCGTCATGGCTGGGGGTCATGATTACAGGGTACATTTCGGCAAGGGCTGATTCTGGCAACATGAGTTTTCCTTATTGTTGATTGTGAACTTCATTATTGTAAGGGATTTAATTGTATCAATAAACAAACCGTACTATTTTGTTTGGTTGATCAGTCGGTATTGCGTGCGCAAAAATTCGTCTAAGACGGCCTGTTGTATTTCCAGCCGTTTGGAAACGGGGGAGGCGAAGCGTACGATGATGTGGTACACCTTGTCATCATGCGGCACGCGGGACACGCGCGGCTGGGCGGCGGGGGTAATAAAGAGTTTTTGCGCTTGAACGTTTTCCAAATATTGTTGGATAACGGGAACATAGGCCGCGCACAACGGCTCAAGAACGGCTTTCAGACGGCCTATGATTTCGTCCGAATCCAAATGAATCGGCACGGGGATTTCCACCGTATGAATCACATAATTGCCCAAAATATTGTCGCGGCGCACGGTGTGGCTTAGAAGTAGGCTGTTGGGAAACGAGAGTGTTTTTCCGGAAAGCTGGCCAATCAACGGATTGGGGCCGATTTGCATCATCAGCGTGTTCAGCATATTGATATCGACCACCCGTCCGCGCAGGCCGTTGATTTCGATGTGGTCGCCGATGGAATATTGTTTGGTTACCGAGCGCAGGATGCTGCCGGACAAACACATAATCAATTCTTTGGTCGCCACCACAATCGCTGCGGCTACCGCAAACATCGACAACGCCAAAGTTTGAATCTGCGCCGCCCAAATCATCGCCAGCCCGAACAAGAGCAGCAGCATGGTAATGTTGCGGCTGACTACCAGCGAACGGCGTTTGTTTTCAATGCTTAAATCCGGATGGCTGCGAAAATGCGCCGAGAGTAAGATGCTGCGCCCGGCAATGACGGCCACAATCATCACCACCGACATCAAAGCCGATTTGATGATTTCTTCACTGACAGGCAAAGCGTTCAGCCAATCCTGTATGGTGTTCCACATAATGCTGTTTCCTTTCCCTTTTTAGGCCGTCTGAAAACCCACGCGTTCAAAAATTTCTGCCGCACACGCTTCCGATACCGCAAACAAAGTTGCCACGCTGCCCAAAGCCCGTTGTGCTGCCACGCTCAAATCGTCGCGGCATACTTCGCCCAACCACTCAACCGGCCGCACCAGCGACATTTTTTCATCGTCCCATTGCGGACAATGCACCGCGCCGCCTGTAATCCTGCCGACCCGATAACGGCGCAAGGCAGGCGAGTAGGTCAGTACGGCATCTCCATCAGCCAATTCGTTGACAAACCGCCACACCTGAGCCGCGCCCGATTGCGCCGTTCTCAACTTCACATCCGGCACGGCCGAACGGTAAATATCGGTCAGCTCCTCACGGCCAAAACCTTTTGCCGCCGCTTCAGCCAGCATGGGCCAAGCCAACGCCGCCACGCCGCGTTCAAAAAATACATCATAAAGCGCACCTTGCGTGCTGCGAACCATATAAAGTCTGGCTTGTTTTCCCATTGCAGTACCTGTTTGTTTGAAGAACATATCACTTTGTTTCCATGTTACCCGTTACAGCTGAAAAATTCGATATTTTGAATGGTCGGAAGGGTTTGAAGTTCTCGCTGAAAATAAATGAATTATAAATGAAAGGCCGTCTGAAAAATAAAATAGGCTTATATATCAACAGATGATATATCGTAACAATATATTAATAACTGTAAAATTTTTTACGTTTGTATCAAAAAAAAGATAAAATGAAAGAATCAATCGCGAAAGATTGCTATTCACTGAACATTAGGAGAGAAAAAATGACCTGCAAAACCCACGAACATCATGACCACGTTCACGGCGCAAACTGCGGCCACACTGCCATCAAACACGAAGACCACGTCGATTATCTGCACGACGGCCACCTGCACCATGAGCACAACGGCCACTACGACGAGCATGCCCTGAGCGTCAATGAAACCAACCCTGACGGCTGCCACCCGGTTGACACCTGCCACGGCCACGTTCACGGCGAAGGTTGCGGCCACGAAGCCGTACCGCACGGTGATCACGTCGACTACATCGTCAACGGCCGTCTGCATCACCAACACGGCGACCACTGCGACGACCACGGCCCGGTTGAAATCGTTAAATAAAACTGTTTTTCAGACGGCCTTTGATATGGGGCTTCTATAGAAAAAGGGGGTGTATTTTCACCCCCTTTTTTTGTGGGCTATCTTTTCCTATTAGCCAAAGTCTCTTGCAATAAACTTTTCAGATAATCTCTCTATACAATAAGGTCGTCTGAAAGCCTCAATCCGTATTTGATTTATGTTTTTAAAGCGCTTTTTAAATTAAAGGCCGTCTGAACGTGTAGTTTCAGACGGCCTTTAGTCTTACCAATTCACACGAACTGCCCTGCTGCCGAGCAATGTTTCCAGTTCGTCAAACAAGGCGGTGCTTGGCGTTACAATCCATTTGGGCGCAATTTTCAATTTACCCGATGCTTTGCCGTTGCTGTACGATAGTTGCAGCGGGATGTGCGATGTGTCGGGCAGGCGGTGTGTAGTGAGGATGGCGGCGAGGCGCGTGATGTCATGGCCGGGGGTGAGGGCGAGGCTGAGACTGCGGGCGTAGCGTTCGCGCGCCATTTGCAGGGTCATGACTTGGTTGGCCATAATGCGCAGTCCGTCGCCGCCGCCGTAGTCGTCGCGGCTGACTTTGGATTCGATAATCAGCACTTGGTCGGATTTGAGGTAGTCTGCGCAGTTTTCCAGCGTGTGGCCGCTGACCATGATTTCAATCTGCCCGCTCAAATCTTCAAGGCTGACGAAGGCGATTTTGCCGCGTTTGCCCATCATGGTGCGCACGGCGGTAACGAACCCGGCGAGGCGCACGCTGTCTTGCGGTTTCAGACGGCCTAATTTGGTCGGGGCGATTTGGCGGACTTCTTGGGCATATGGGCCGAACGGGTGGCCGGAGAGGTAGAAGCCGATGACGGTTTTTTCTTCGGCGAGTTTTTCCGATTCGCTCCACATGGGGGCATCGACGAGCTGCACCGGTTCGATGGCGTCTTCCATCATGTCGAAAAGCCCGCCCTGATTGGCGTTGGCGGCTTTTTGGTCGGCGTTGTTCATGGCGAGGTCGATGTTTGCCAAGAGCATGGCGCGGTTGGGTTCGATGCTGTCGAACGCGCCGCCGCGTATCAGGGCTTCGAGGGTGCGGCGGTTCATGTGTTCTTTGCCGACGCGCTCACAGAAGTCCAACAGGCCGGTAAATTTGCCGCCGCTTTGCCGCGCGGCGATGATGGATTCGACGGCGGCTTCGCCCGTGCCTTTAATTGCGCCGAGTGCGTAGCGGATTTTCATGTTCGGATACGGCGTGAAGCGGTAGTCGGATTCGTTGATGTCGGGCGGCAGGAACTCGATGCCGTTGGCGCGGCAGTCGTCGTAGAAATGTTTGAGCTGGTCGGTGTTGTCCAATTCAGACGACATGGTCGCCGCCATAAATTCGGCGGGGTAATGGGCTTTGAGCCATGCGGTCTGGTAGGAAATCAGGGCGTATGCGGCGGCGTGGGATTTATTGAAACCGTAGCCGGCGAATTTTTCCATGTAGTTGAAGATTTCGTCGGATTTTTCGCGCGAAATGCCTTGTTTAGCCGCGCCTTCGGCGAAGATTTCGCGGTGTTTCACCATTTCTTCGGGCTTTTTCTTACCCATGGCGCGGCGCAACAAGTCTGCGCCGCCGAGCGAGTAGCCGCCGATAATTTGAGCCGCCTGCATCACTTGTTCTTGATACACCATAATGCCGTAGGTTGGTGCGAGGATGCCTTCCAACAGCGGGTGGATATATTGGAATTCCTGACCCTTCATACGCGCGACGAAGTCGGGAATGTTGTCCATCGGGCCGGGACGGTAGAGCGATACGAAGGCGATGAGTTCTTCAAACTTGGTCGTATGTGCCGTTTTCAGCATTTTTTTCATGCCGGTCGACTCGAACTGGAATACGGCGGTGGTGTTCGCATCGCGGAAGATTTGGTAGGCGGCTTGGTCGTCAAGCGGAATCTTGCCGACATCGACGATATCGCCGGTGGTGTTTTTGATGTTGTTCTGCGCCATTTCGATAATGGTCAAGTTGCGGAGACCCAAAAAGTCGAACTTCACCAAACCCACGTCTTCCACATCGCCCTTGTCGTACATGGATACGGGCGAGGCGGATTCGTCCGCCTGATACACGGGGCTGTAATCGGAAATCTTGCCCGGCGCAATCAACACGCCGCCTGCGTGCATACCCAAACCGCGCGTCAGGTCTTCCAGCTTTTTCGCCAGCGTAATGAGTTCGTCCGCTTCTTCTGCTTCAATCAATTCCTGAATCTGCGGCTCGGCCTCCATGGCTTTTTCCAAACTCAGGGGTTTGTTGGCTTCCAACGGAATCAGCTTGGACAGTTTGTCGCACAGCATAAACGGCAGTTCCAGCACGCGTCCGACGTCGCGAATCACCGCTTTGGACGACATCGTGCCGAAGGTAACAATCTGGCTGACCGCATCCGCGCCGTATTTCTCGCGCACATATTCAATTACGCGGCCGCGGTTTGCCTGACAGAAGTCCACGTCAAAGTCGGGCATAGAAACGCGTTCAGGGTTTAAGAAACGTTCGAACAGCAGCGCGTATTTGAGCGGGTCGAGGTCGGTAATTTTCAGTGAATACGCCACCAGCGAGCCTGCGCCCGAACCACGGCCCGGCCCAACCGGACAGCCATGCGTTTTTGCCCAGTTGATAAAGTCTTGTACGATAAGGAAATAGCCGGGGAATTTCATCTGGATAATGATGTTCAACTCAAAATCCAAACGTTCCTGATATTCCGGCATTTTTGCCGCACGCTCCGCCTCGTCGGGATAAAGCTGAACCATGCGTTCCTGCAAGCCTTCGTTGGACAGTTTCACCAAATAATCATCCAGAGACAGGCCGTCCGGAGTAGGGAAGAGCGGCAGGAAGTTTTTGCCCAATGTGATGTGCAGATTGCAGCGTTTGGCAATTTCCACCGTGTTTTCCAAGGCTTCAGGCAAATCGGCGAAACGTTCGGCCATGGTTTCCGGCGGAATGAAAAACTGGCTCGGCGTGAAATCGCGCGGACGTTTTTTGTCCGTCAATACCCAGCCGCCTGCGATACACACCCGCGCCTCGTGTGCGTTGAAATCGTCGCGGCTCATAAACTGCGTCGGGTGTGTCGCCACCACCGGCAAACCCAGTTCCTCCGCCAGCTTCACGCTGCCCGAAACGCAAGCCTCCCATTCGGGGCGTTCGGGCAGGCGTTGCAGCTCTAAATAAAACGCATCGGGAAACCACGCCGCATATTTCAACGCCGCCGCACGCGCCGCGTCTTCATTGCCGTTTAAGAGATTCACGCCCACTTCGCCGTAATGCGCGCCGCTCAAACAAATCAAGCCGCTGTTGTCGCCGTTTTCCAGCCATTCGGGATTGAGTTCCGCATGATGGATATTACGGTCTTTGCCGACATAAGCCTCTGTCAAAAGCTCGCTCAAGCGCAGATAGCCCGCATCGTTGCGGATAATCAGCATGGCGCGAAATGGCTTGTCGGGCGCATTCGGATTGCCTATCCACACGTCCGCCGCCCCGATGGGCTTAATCCCTGCTCCGCGACAGGCTTTATAGAATTTCACCAAACCGAATTCGTTCATCAAATCGCTGATGCCCAAAGCAGGCAAACCGTATTCCTGCGCTTTGGCAATCAGTTTTTTAATCCGCACCATACCGTCGGTAATCGAGAATTCGGTATGCAGGCGCAGGGGGATGTAGGTCGGCTCGGTCATGGCAAAATCGGCGTGAACAATAAAAGGCGTATTGTAGCAGGGTTGGCAGCTAAAGGCCGTCTGAAAACCAAATGTAATGAGGTTGGATAAAGCAAATAAAACAGAAGGGGGCTTTCTTTCAGACGGCCATGTTAAAATATCGCCATTATTGAAAAGGATTAAATGATGGAAGCAACCGTCTATCTTGAAGACAACGAATACATCGCGTTGTGCGACTTATTGAAATTGGCCGGTCTTGCCGAAAGCGGCGGACAGGCAAAAGCGTTTATCGCCGAAGGGCTGGTGTTGCGTAATGGCGAAACTGAAACCCGTAAAACCGCCAAAATACGCGGCGGCGAAGTGATTGAGTTTGACGGTGCGCGCTTGGAAATCGCCGATGGATACGACCCTGAAGAATAAAGCCGAAGCCATCTTGGGCGAGCCATTGTTAGACGAACCCGTCCGCCCCGAGTCGTGGGAATGTTGCGGCAGCGAATGCGGCGATGCCTGTATCCAGACAATGTATTGGGTGGAAAAAGCACGCTATGACGCGCAACAGCGGAAATTGAAAGAAGCAGGGTGGGTAGATGGCGAAGATGAGGCAAAGGCCGTCTGAAAAAGGTTTAGTTGAATAAGACCATGCTTTTTAAGATTTTTCACTGATGCGTCGTTGTTTTTAGTTTGCGATAAGAAAATAAAAAAACGCAATAAAAAAGGGTATGCGTATACATACCCTTTGAAAGTCAGATAGAAAACGGCATTATAGAAAAACAAATGACGGAATAAGATTTGCGGTTGGTCAATTCATCTTATTCCGCCTTGTTTTACAATCACTCAGGCGATGCTTCGCCTGCAAGATTTTCGATTTCTTCGCGATGCGCGTCAAACCATGAACCGACCACTTGATTGACTTCGTCCATGCCTTGTTTTTTCAGGCTGGAGAACAGTTGAACGCTGATTTTTTGACGCTCGGTGTAGGGTTTGAGTGATTTTTTTACCGCCGCCAAAGTTTTAATCTGGTCGTTTTTAGACAGCTTGTCTGCTTTTGACAGCAGGATATGCACAGGGCGACCAGTGATGTGGAAAAAGTCCAGCATTTGAATGTCTAAAGCCTTAAGCGGATGGCGCGAGTCCATAATCAAAATCAGGCCGATCAGTTGGCGGCGTTGTTGCAGGTAGTCGCCCAAGAGTTTGACCCAGTGCGCACGAATGGCCTCCGGTACTTGCGCGTAGCCGTAGCCGGGCAAGTCGACCATGAAATTGCCGTTTTCCAGCTCAAAGAAATTGATGTGTTGGGTGCGGCCCGGTGTTTTGGAAACGTAGGCAAGGCGCACATGATTGGTTAAAGTATTGATGGCGCTGGATTTACCGGCATTGCTTCGGCCGACAAAGGCAATCTCGGCCGGCGTGTCGGGCAGGTCTTTCAGATGGTTGACCGTTGTAAAGAATTTGGCGTTTTGAAAAAGGTTCATCAGGATTTCCTTACATGGAAACAAAACTGCAACATCATAATTTGTATCGGGCATTTATGTTGCAGCAGTTTGGTAATTTGAGTAGTAATTTAATGTAAACTTGGTATAGAATAGCACGTTTATAGAATTATCGGTTTTAATCGGGAAAATTCCCCGGTATTTGAGTATAAAAAAGGCATTGACGCGGTACGCAATGCTGTAATCAGGAGCACTCCATGAAACGATTGACTTTATTGGCCTTGGTATTGGCTGCCGGTGCGGTTTCCGCTGCCCCTAAAGCAGATGCTGAAAAAGGCAAACAGGTAGCGACTACTATCTGTGCGGCGTGTCACGCAGCCGATGGTAACAGCGGTATCGCAACTTATCCTAAACTGGCAGGTCAGTTTGCGGCCTACACCTACGGTCAAACCATGGCCATCAAAGACGGTACCCGTACCCACGGTGCTGCCGGCGTGATGAAACCGATGGTGATGAACTTGTCCGAACAAGACATCCGTGACGCTGCCGCCTACTATGCCAAACAACAAGGCAAACCGGGCGAAGCCAACCCTAAAGAAAACCCAGAGCTGGGCGCGAAAATCTATCGTGGCGGCCTGAGCGCTAAAAAACTGCCGGCATGTATGTCTTGCCACGGTCCTAGCGGCGCAGGTATCCCTGGCGGCGGTACTGAAATCCAAGCCTATCCTCGTCTGGGCGGCCAACACAAAGCTTACGTTGTCGAGCAAATGAAAGCTTACCAATCCGGCCAACGCAAAAACGCCATCATGGCCGATATTGCCAACCGCCTGAGTGAAGAAGAGTTGAACGCGGTAGCCAACTTCATCCAGGGTTTGCACTAATTTCGTTTTGAAACGAGCTTATTGATACAGGCCGTCTGAAAACCCTTCAGACGGCCTTAGCCAATATAGGCTGATAAGCCTGATTGGTTTTTTCAAATAGCGACAGCAAGATTTTTACTACAATATGCAGTATTCTTCCTTTCGCATCATAACGTCCATCGCAGCCCGATTGATTGGGTTGTTCAAAGCCGACAGTTGAAACATGAGTAAATCTTCATCATCCGTCCCACTCATCCGCAGACCGTGGTTTGCCTTTTTCAGCTCCATGCGTTTTGCCGTCGCCCTGCTCAGCCTGTTGGGCGTGGCTTCGATTATCGGTACGGTCTTGCAGCAAAACCAGCCACAAGTCGATTATTTGGTGAAATTCGGCCCGTTTTGGTCGCAGATTTTCGGCTTTTTGGGCCTGTACGACGTGTACGCCTCGGCGTGGTTCGTTGTCATCATGATGTTTTTGGTGATTTCCACCGGATTGTGCCTGATTCGCAATGTTCCGCCGTTTTTGCGCGAGATTCGTTCGTTCCGTGAAAACGCGAAGGAAAAATCACTGGCGGCAATGCGCCATTCCATCGTTTTAGACGGACAGGTGACGCCCGAAGTTGCGCAACGTTATTTGGAAGTGCAGGGCTATGGCTGCAAAACCGTTACGCGTGAAGACGGTTCGGTTTTGGTGGCGGCGAAAAAAGGCGCGATGAACAAATGGGGCTATATCTTTGCTCATGCCGCGCTGATTGTAATTTGTTTGGGCGGTTTGATAGACAGCAATATCCTGCTGAAAATCGGTATGCTTACCGGCCGGGTCGTGCCGGACAACACTGCGGTTTACGCCAAAGACTTTAAGCCCGAAAGCGTGTTGGGTACGTCCAATTTGTCGTTTAGGGGCAATGTCAATATTTCGGAAGGGCAGAGCGCGGACGTGGTATTTCTGAATGCGGATAACGGCATGCTCGTGCAAGACTTACCGTTTTCCGTCAAATTGAAGAAATTCCATATTGATTTTTACGATACCGGTATGCCGCGTGATTTCGCCAGCGACTTGGAAGTTACGGACAAGGCAACCGGCAAAGTCAGCGAACACACCATCCGCGTCAACCATCCTTTGACGCTGCACGGTATTACGGTTTATCAGGCAAGTTTCGCCGACGGAGGCTCAGACTTGACGTTTAAAGCTTGGAATCTGGCTGATGCCGACCGCACTCCGGTCAAACTCAAAGCAACTTCCATGCGCGAGTTTCCGCTGGATTTGGGCAAGGCTTCTTATAAATTGGAATTCGACCAGTTTACTTCGATGAACGTCGAAGACATGAGCGAGCCGTCTGAAAAAGAGCAAAACCTGAAATCCGCCATCAACGATGTTCGCTCCGTCCGTCAAGAAGGCAAAAAATACACCAATATCGGCCCGTCTATCGTTTACCGCATCCGCGACAAAGCAGGGCAGGCGGTCGAATATAAAAACTATATGTTGCCGCTGAAACAAGATGAAGACTATTTCTTCATTACCGGAACGCGCAGCGGCTTGGCGCAGCAATACCGCTGGTTGCGCATTCCGATGGATAAAAACGGTAAAATCGATACCTTTATGGCTTTGCGCCAATATTTGAAAGACGATGCGGCACGCCGTAAAACCGTTGCCAATGCCGTTAAAGGCGCGCCTGCCGAAATCCGTGAGCAATTCATGGCGGCGGCGGAAAACACCTTGTCGATTTTTGCCAAAGGCGGCTATTTGGCTTTGGACGAATTTGTTACCACCAACATTCCGAAAGAGCAGCAGGAAAAAATGCAGGGCTATTTCTACGAAATGCTCTATGGCGTGATGAATGCCGCTTTGGAAGATACGATCAGCACATACAATCTGCCGGCTTGGCCGCAAGATGAAAAACGCAACCGCTTCCTGCTGCATGCAATGGACGCGTACACCGGTTTGACCGAGTACCCTGCGCCGATGTTGCTGCAATTGGACGGCTATTCCGAAGTGCGCTCTTCCGGATTGCAGATGACCCGTTCGCCGGGCGCATTCTTGGTGTATTTGGGTTCGGTATTGCTGGTGTTGGGCACGGTGTTTATGTTCTATATCCGTGAAAAACGCGCTTGGCTGCTGTTTTCAGACGGCCGTATCCGTTTTGCCATGTCTTCCAGCCGCAACGAACGCGACTTGCAGAAAGAATTTCCGCAACACACACGGCAATTGCAGCAGCTTGCCAAGGATTTGAACCATGAATAACAAACATCAGGCCTTGCCCGAGCATGAGCTTCTGACACACAAATCATTTATCCGAAACCTCAACCTTTTTGACTGGGCATTTGCGCTGCTGATTGCAGTCGGCGCGTTTATTGCCCAAACCCAAGCCGGTCTGCACATGGACATCTACGAAATGGTGATTTTGTGGGCGAGTGCCGGTATTGCCATTTTTCTGGGTTGGTTTTTCAAACCGATGCGCTGGTTTATCCCTTTGGGTGTGTGCTTGGCGTATTTGGCCGTTGATTTGTATGGCGGTGACATCAAACATGCAGACGGTTTCCTGCTCAAATATCTGTTAAGCAGCCAGTCGGCGATTATGTGGCAATGCGCGTTTGTGTTCTTTGCCTTGTTTGCCTATATCGTCGGCGCGATAGCGGCGGTGCGCAAAAATGTGTCGTCCAATACGCTTTTGGGCATGGGTACCGTGTTTGCGTGGGTTTCCGCGATGGCGGGCTTTGTCGGTTTGCTGGTACGCTGGCATGAAAGCTATCTGCTGCGTCCCGATGCCGGCCATATTCCGGTTTCCAACCTTTACGAAGTATTTATCTTGTTCTTGGTCATTACGGCACTGATGTACCTCTATTACGAAGGCCGTTTTGCCGTACAAAAACTGGGTGGCTTTGTCTTCAGCTTTATGGCAATTGTGGTCGGATTTGTCTTATGGTACAGCGTTTCACGCGAGGCTCATGCCATTCAGCCGCTGATTCCGGCTTTGCAGTCTTGGTGGATGAAAATCCACGTTCCGGCCAACTTTATCGGCTACGGCGCATTCTGTATCGCTGCCATGCTGGGTATTGCCGAACTGCTGGCGCTCAGAAAAGAAGATGCGGGCAAAAAATCATGGCTGCCGCACTCGCAAGTCATTGAAGAAGTTATGTACAAAGCGATTGCTGTCGGTTTCTTATTCTTCACGATTGCCACCATTCTCGGCGCATTGTGGGCAGCCTCTGCGTGGGGTCGCTATTGGAGCTGGGACCCGAAAGAAACTTGGGCATTCATCGTTTGGCTGAATTACGCTGTTTGGTTGCATTTGCGGCTGGTGGCAGGCTGGCGCGGCAGGGTGTTGGCTTGGTGGGCAGTCATCGGCCTGGTCATTACCGCCTTTGCCTTTATCGGCGTGAATATGTTCTTGAGCGGCCTGCATTCTTACGGCACTTTGTAAACCGCTTATTCCGCACTTTATTTCAGACGGCCTTTTTCCGTTTTCGGAGAAAACGCCGTCTGAATCGTTTTTAATCATTTTTTCAGACGGCCTCAAACCATGTTGGTATTAGGAATTGAATCATCTTGCGACGAAACCGGCGTTGCGCTCTACGATACCGAGCGCGGCCTGTTGGCGCATCATTTGCACACACAAATGGCGATGCACGCCGAATACGGCGGCGTTGTCCCCGAATTGGCCAGTCGCGACCATATCCGCCGTGTCGTGCCGTTGACGCAAGGTTGCTTGAAGGAAGCAGGCGTAGGCTATGCCGACATCGACGCGGTTGCCTTTACGCAAGGTCCGGGCTTGGGCGGCGCATTGCTGGCCGGTTCAGGCTTCGCCAACGCCTTGGCATTTGCCATCGGTAAGCCCGTTATCCCTGTCCACCATCTTGAAGGCCATTTGCTCTCGCCTTTGTTGGCAGACGACAAGCCTGAATTTCCATTTGTCGCTTTGCTGGTGTCGGGCGGGCATACACAATTTATGGCTGTACGCGGTATCGGCGATTACACCTTGCTGGGTGAAAGCGTGGATGATGCGGCAGGCGAGGCGTTCGACAAAACGGCCAAGCTTTTAGGTTTGCCTTATCCCGGCGGTGCCAAATTATCCGAGCTGGCCAAACTCGGCACGCCTGATGCCTTCACATTCCCACGTCCTATGCTCCATTCGCACGATTTGCAGATGAGCTTTTCCGGTTTGAAAACAGCCGTTTTGACCGCTGTCGAAAAAGTCCGCGCCGAAACCGGCAACGATGAAATTCCCGAGCAGACACGTAACGACATTTGCCGCGCTTTCCAAGATGCGGTGGTTGACGTGTTGGCGGCCAAAGCCAAAAAAGCGTTGTTGGATACCGGCTTCAGAACTTTGGTGGTTGCCGGCGGTGTGGGTGCAAACTGGAAGCTGCGTGATGAATTTTCGCGCTTAACCGTCAAAATGCCATCTGAAAAAGGCAAACCAAAGCCGCAGGAAGAAAAAATCAATGTTTATTTCCCGCCGATGGCATATTGTACCGACAACGGAGCAATGATTGCCTTTGCCGGCGCGATGCGTCTTGCCGAGCGTCAGGCTGTCGGCGCATTCAATGTCAAGCCGCGCTGGCCGCTGTCGGATATTGTGAAGCAGGGTTGATGCATTAGACTGCTTTGATGCAATGAAAGGCCGTCTGAAAACCTGAAAACATGGTTTTCAGACGGCCTTTAATGAAACGGATGTTTACGGTAAAACTTCATTCAAAAAGATGAGTAATTTTTTCATCCGTTTTTTCTACAATATTAACTTTGATTGATTGCAAAAGGCCGTCTGAAATGACGAATTTATCCAAAGGTTTGCTGGCTGCGATAGCGTCCAATTTGTTGTTTTCCATGCTGTTTCTGTACGGTATGTGGATGAGGCCGATGACGGGGACGGAGGTGTTTGCCTGGCGCATGGTCGCCATGCTGTCGGCTTTGTGCGTGCTGATGACGATGGTCAGCGGTTGGCTGGCGGCAATGCGTTTTGCTTATGGAGTCGGCCGGGATTGGAAACGGTGGCTGCTGATTGTATTGCCGACGCCGATATTTGCCAGCCAGTTGTGGCTGTTTGTCTGGGGGCCGGTCAATGGGGAAGGAGTAAACATTGCCATGGGTTATTTCCTGTTTCCTTTGGTGATGATGCTGGGTGGACGGATTTGGTTTAAAGAGCGTTTGAACCGGTTGCAGAGGGTGGCGGTAATCTTGGCGTGTGCAGGCGTGGCATGTGAATTGGTGCGGTCGGGCGCGTTTTCGTGGACGACTGTATGGGTGTTCGGTACTTATCCGTTTTATTATCTGCTGCGCCGCAAGCTGGGCGTGCCTTCCTTAATCGGGCTGACCTTTGATTTATTGATGATTACGCCGTTTGCGTTGGCGTATATTTTGCTGGCAACGGATACGCCGGCGATGATTGCGGCCAAACCGGTTTTAATCTTTTTTATTGTGTTGCTGGGTTTTAATAGTGCAATATCCATGCAGTTGAATTTGAAGGCGAATCAGTTGCTGCCGGTGGCAGTGTTCGGCATGTTGAGCTATTTGGAGCCTGTATTGCTTTTTATTGTGTCGATTGTATGGCTGGGCGAGCCGGTGCAAAAAGGCGCATTGATCGGCTATGGCCTGATTTGGTCGGGATTGTGCGTGATGATTGTTAATGGCTTGTTAGGAATGAATAAAGAAAAGAAATTGGCTAAAGCTTGATGATAGATTGAGGCCGTCTGAAAAATGGGTTGACCAATATTTTCAGACGGCCTTTGATATTGAAAGGGATGTATCGGATACGTTCCTTTTGTTTTACCAGCATTGGGCGATACGGTCAGCTTCTTGCAGGCGTTCGACTGTACCGACGTCCAGCCAAAGGCCGTTATGGTGTTCGCCGCTGATTTGGCTTTGGCTCATAGCTTGACGCAACAGAGGGGCAAGCTTGGCAGCCTGGTGCGCCGGGGTATCTTTGAAAAGCGCGGGATGATAAACGCCCACGCCGCTGAAAGTCAGGGCCTGGCCGTCTGAGGATGATGCGGATACCAGGCCGTCTGAAAGCAGGCCGAAGTCGCCTTCGGGATGATGGGGTGGATTGTCCACCAGCCACAAATGGGCGAGAAGGTTGTGTTCCTGCATGCGCTGGGCAGCCAGTCGTGCAGCTTGGAAATCAATGTCGGTCAACACGTCGCCATTGACGACCAAAAACGGCTCGTTGCCCAAAAGCGGCAGGGCGGTGGCAATGCCTCCGGCAGTTTCCAGGCCTCCGGCGCGCTCGGGAGAATAGGCAATGTGTACGCCGTAGGCTGAACCGTCTTTCAAGGTGTCTTCGATTTGCTGGCCAAGCCAGGCATGGTTGATGACGATTTCAGTAAAGCCGGCCTTCCGCAGGCGGCGTAAGTGCCAGCCGATAAGCGGCGTGCCTGCTACTTCGAGTAAGGGTTTGGGCGTGTGGTCGGTCAGGGGGCGCATGCGTTCGCCGCGACCGGCGGCCAGTATCATTGCTTTCATGGGTGTGCCTATAATGTGTGAAACAGAAAAGGTCTCAGGCCGTCTGAAAAAATGAAACCGATGTTTCAGACGGCATGAGACCTTTATTTATGCCAAAGATTTGAATTGCCTACGGAAATACAGCAATGCCGGCGCTTGCGTATCGGTATTGCGGATTTCATTGATCTGAACGAAAAAGACGTAATGCGTGCCGATTTCGCGTTGATCGACAATGCTGCCGTGCAGGTGCGCCAGCGCGCCTTCGACTTCTAGCTGTCCGGTTTGTCCTCTATGCCAAATATGGTATTCAAAGCGTTCTTCGGGCGAGAGGTCGGTCAATCCGGCAAAGTGTTCAGCAACATCCTGTTGGCCGTCGTTGAGTGTGTTGATACACAAATCACGGTTGCCTTGCAGGATGGGAATGATGGCGGATTGGCGGTTGATGCACAGCATGACCGTCGGCGGCTCGTCGGTAACGGCAGTTACGGCAGTCATAGTAATGCCATAGCGCCCTGCTTCACCGTCTGTCGTGATAACGTGTACACCGGCGGCACAGGAGGCCATGGCATCTCGGAAAGATCTCTTGAGTGTGTGTGTTGAATCTGTCATCCGGCTCGCTTTATTTTAATGCCTGTTCGATTTTTGCCAGCTCTGCCAAGAGTTCTTTGAGTTGTGCCATTTTTTCTTTGGTGAGGACTTTTTCAATTGCGTCATAGCGCTCGTCAACCAATGCGCCGGTGGATTCATAGAGTTTCTCGCCTTCGGGCGTCAGTTTCAGATAAACGCGGCGTTGGTCGTTGGAAGGCTTCAAGCGCACGGCCAAACCTGCTTTTTCCAAGCGGGTCAGAATGCCGGTCAGGCTGGGACGGAGGATGCAGGCCTGATTGGCCAAATCTTGAAAGTCGAGTGTGCCGTTTTCCGCTAAGAGCCGGATGATACGCCATTGCTGGTCAGTAATATTGGCTTGGTTCAGAATAGGGCGGAATTGGGTCATCAATGCTTCCCGTGCCTGAATCAGACCGATATTGATAGATGCATGTTTAGATTGGTTGGGCATTACTAAGTCTCCGGTGTTATCAAAAATCAAACCGTTGAAGCGTGAGGTAGATTGATAAAGGCGAATATTGCTGTTTTAAGGCTGCCGTCGGCAGCCGGGTCATGGGAACAAAAGCATCACTGCCACAATATTAGATGAAGATCTCTAACAGTTTGTTTTGATAATAATGTTTCCAATTGTTCTTATGGTTATATCTTAGTCTATTTTCTTTATAATCTCAACAAAATCATATGTTATCGGGAAAGAGATAGTTTATTTATTTATGAAGTGGAATAGGATAAAAATATTCGGCGAAGATGATTCTTTGGATTTTCTATTTTTGGTGGATTTTCAATGAATTTAGCCGAAGATGTCTGCTAAGTAAATTCTGATTTTTAAGCCGATGTAGCTAGAAAGCCCGGATGTGTGATGAATCATTTTGCCATCTTTTAATATGATAATGGTCGGTGTGACGGCTATATTCCATTTTTGAGCCATCAGGCCGTCTGAATCATTGAAATTTGGAAAGGATAGGTTGTTTTCTTGCATATGGTGGGCAATGTCCGTGTCGCTTCCGGAGCGCAAGGCTACGCCCAATGTTGGGATATTGTCTTGGTGCAGTTTTTCTATGGTTGATGATGTGTATGAACAAATACGACACCAGCTACCCCAAAAATAAACGACGGCAACCCGATTTTGGCTGAAGGATTGAAGGGAAGTGGTTTGCCCATCGGTTAAAGTAATGGTTTGTGCCGCTGATTGTAAGGGCTGGTTAGGCTTGCGTACCCAGTCGACAATCAAGGAGAGCAAAATGAAAATAATCACGGCCTGAAGCAATGATTTGGCGTAGTGGAGCAGGGTTTTCATCATATATTGCGGAGGATATTGGATTATTGTTTTATAAATGAAAAAAGCCTTGCAGAGCAAGGCTTTTTGATTCGATTCTGAAAACGTATTAACGTTTGGAGAATTGTTTTGCGCGACGTGCTTTGCGCAAACCAGGTTTTTTACGTTCAACTTCACGAGCATCGCGAGTAACGAAGCCTGCTTGAGACAGGGCTGGTTTCAGGGCTGCGTCGAAGTCGATCAGGGCGCGGGTAATGCCGTGACGGATGGCGCCGGATTGACCGGTTTCGCCACCACCGGTTACGTTAACTTTGATGTCGAAAGATTCGGCATTTTCAGTCAGAACCAGAGGTTGACGTACAACCATGCGGCTGGTTTCACGTGCGAAGAATTCGTCAACGGGGCGGCCGTTTACGATGATTTGGCCGGTACCTTTAGTCAAGAATACACGAGCCACTGAACTTTTGCGGCGGCCTGTGCCGTAGTAGTATTTACCGTTCATGTCGTGTCCTTATTATTTCAGTTCCAAAACTTTAGGTTGTTGTGCAGCGTGGCCGTGTTCGGCGCCGGCGTACACTTTCAGTTTTTTGATCATGGCGTAGCCCAGAGGACCTTTAGGCAACATGCCTTTTACGGCTTGTTCCAAAGCGCGGCCTGGGAATTGCTCTTGCATTTCGCGGAAAGTACGCTCGTAGATGCCGCCTGGGAAACCAGAGTGACGGAAGTATTTTTTGTCTTCGAATTTAGCACCAGTCACGCGCAGTTTGTCTGCGTTGATGACGATGATGTAGTCGCCAGTATCAACGTGAGGGGTGTATTCGGGTTTATGTTTGCCGCGCAGACGGTGTGCGACTTCGGCTGCGACACGACCCAGAACTTTGTCTTCTGCGTCAATGACGAACCATTCGCGCTTCACCTCATGGGGTTTTGCAGAGAAGGTTTTCATGGTTGGAATCCAGATATATATAGAAAGTTATGGATTTTAAAGAGGAGATTGGTTTTTGTCAATCTTAATTGAGTGTGTTTGATGCATGAATATGCGGTTTTTTCAGACGGCCGGAAATCTTTATAAAAGTCTTTACTTGGAAAGGGAAAAGCCACACCTGTCGGTATGGCTTTTTTAGGGAATCCCCACGAGTGCCGTTTAGGCTGAATCCGCTTGAACCTTGCTGACAAGGCGGTCACCTCGGGTAGTTTCGGGTGCGTCCGATAAACGGACACTCGCGCCCACTACAGCTCCCGGCAACCTAAAGCGAACGTATTGGTTCAAAGGAATATATGCCTTCGCGAACACCGCAGGGAAAAGGGGAAAATCAGTTTTGCTCCAAGCGCGCCAGTGCTTTTTGGCACGCGTTGTTCATGTCGGTTATTTTACGCTCAAATTCACCGATTGCCAAATCATCGTTGAGGGTGGTTTTCAAGAGGTCGTGTACGACGTTGAGGGCTGCCATGACGACGATTTTGTCCGTGCCGACGATGCGGCCGCTTTCTTTAATCGCATCGCTTTTTTTGTTGAGCATTTCAACGGCTTGCAGGAGGGTGGTTTTTTCTTCACTCGGTGTGTTGATGGTGAAGTTGACATTCATGATGTCAAGATTGACTTGTTCGATACTCACGGGGCGTCCTTTTATTGTTGTGTTTCTTGGGGCAATCGGGCAATGAGGCTGCGGATTTGGTCTGCACTTTGGGCCAGCGCGTTGCGGTAGTTTTCTTTTTCGGCAGTCAGGTTGTCAATTTTGCTTTGCAGGTCTTCTTTGAGTTTGCCGACTTGAACCAGCAAGGCTTCGCTGAGTTCGTCAATAGCTGCGTCGTGTTGGCGTTTTTGTTGCTCTTGCTCGAGTTTGAGTCTGTCGATTTCTTCGTTGAGACGGCGGTTTTCTGAAACCAGCGTTTCAAATTTTTGGACAAGTTGGTAAACGTTGATTTCCAGATTGTTCAGTGATTGGTTCATGTGTTTCCCTTCAGACGGCCTGATGGCCGTCATATTGTGCGTCAGGCCGTCTGAATGGTAGACGGCGCGACCGTTTATTCGAAGCGAGCGCTTCGTTCCATCAGGCGTTCAACGACTTGCTGCGGTGTCATTTCTTTGCGGATGAGTTGCAGCAGGGTTTGAGTGATGGGCATATCGATTTGGTATTTGGCGGCGGTGTTGAAGACTTCTTCAATGGTGCTGACGCCTTCGGAAACGTGGCCGATTTCGACAAGCACTTGATGTAACTCTTTGCCTTCTGCGAGGCCGAGGCCGACGCGGCGGTTGCGCGAGAGTGCGCCGGTACAGGTCAGGATAAGGTCGCCGATGCCTGCTAAGCCCATCATGGTTTTGGGTTGAGCACCCATGGCGATGGCAAGGCGGGTGATTTCGGCAAGGCCGCGTGTTACTAAGGCTGCACGTGCATTGAGGCCGTATTCGAGGCCGTCTGAAAGGCCGGTGGCAATTGCCATGACGTTTTTAACGGCACCGCCCACTGCGACACCGATGACGTCGGTGCTGCCGTACAGGCGCATTACGTTGGTGTTCAGTTGGGTAGTGGTTTCTTCCACCCAGTCTTTGTTTTCGGAAGCAAGAACGACGGCGCAAGGCAGTTGGGCTGCGAGTTCTTGGGCAAAGCTCGGTCCTGAGAGAACGCCGATTTTTTTATTGTTAGGCAGGACTTCTTTCAGCACTTGGAAAGTCAAAAGGCCGGTATCTTGTTCAAAACCTTTGCAGGCGGCGAGAACGGGAATATCGGCGGCGTTATGCTGTTTGAGCAGCTCGGCGCTGCTTCTGAGGCCGGCTACGGAGGTAACGATCAGGGCAAGTTGGCTGTCTTTCAGCGCTTCGCCCAAATCGGCATAAACGGTCAGGGACTCAGGGAAAGGGAAGCCGGGCAGGCCGCGTTTGTTTTCGCGGTCTGCTTGCAGGGTGCGGATTTGGTCGGGATTGCGTGTCCAAAGGGCGACTTCATTGTTGTGGTGCGCAAAGTGCAACGCGAGAGCTGTACCCCACGAACCTGCGCCGATGACGGTAATTTTCATGTTTTTCTTCCATATGGGAACGGGGCTTACTTTAAAACAAACGGCTTTGGGGTGCAAGGGCGGCGTTTGTGAAAAACATTTTGTGCTGTTTAAAAAGCCTCAGGCCGTCTGAAAGTTCAGACGGCCTGCTTCGTTTTATGATTTATTGTTGCCGGAATGGTAGGCATCGTAGGCGTAGTAGTCGTAGCTGTTGTTGGCTTCGCGCTTCATGCCGTTGAGGACGACACCTTTGATGTTGATGTGGTTTTGTTTGAGGCGTTCGACGCTGGCCTCAAGCTCTCGTGCACGCGTGTGCGCATAACGGCTGATCATCAGGACGGTGCCGGCATGTTGGCCGATGATAACGGCGTCAGTAACGGCCAATACGGGCGGCGTGTCCAAGATGACGTAATCGTAGCGTTGGCGCGCGTGGGCAAGCAACTCGTTGAAGCGGTTGTCCATCAAAAGCTCGGACGGATTGCTGGGATAGCTGCCGCTGCTGATGAAGTGGAGGTTTTCAATGCCGGTCTCTTGTACGGCTTTGGCCGGAGCCGCTTTGCCGCTTAGGATGTCGGACAAGCCGAACTCGGGGGTAAGGCCGAAGAGTCGGTCAAGATAGCCTTTGCGCATATCGGTATCGATAAGCAGAACGCGTTTGCCCGATTGCGCCATTACGGCGGCGAGGTTGGCGGAGATAAAGGATTTACCTGCCTCAGGCGCGGCGCCGGTAATCATGAGGACGTTGTTGGGCGCGTCCAGCATGGAGAAGTAGATATTGGTGCGCAGGGCGCGGATGGCTTCGACGGCCGTGTCGGTACGGTCTTCGCTAGCCAGCAGATAGTTGGAACGGCCGCCGGTTTTCTTGAATTTGTTTTTGAAGAAGTCGCGTTTTTGCTGGGTTTTGGAGTGCGGAACAAGAGCAACGACTTCTAAGTTGAGGTTTTCGATTTCTTCGGATGAAGTAATGCCGTTTTTCATGCGGTTGCGGATCATCAGCCACAAAGCGGTCAACGAGCCTGCGGCAAGTGCGCTCAGGAGCGTGATGACGGCTTTGCGCGGTGCAACCGGGTTTTCAGGGACGTAAGCATAATCGACGATGCGGACATTACCTTGCGCACTGGCTTTCATGATGTTGAGCTCTTGTTGTTTGCTCAACAGTTGGACGTAGGTTGCTTGGTTGGTTTCTACGTCGCGGGTCAGGCGGATGACTTCTTGTTGGGTATTGGGCAATTCGGCGATTTGTTGGTTGATTTTGTTTTTGGCGCGTTCGAGGACGGAGAGTTTGTCCAATACGGCTTTATAGGAAGGGTGTTCCGGTGTGTACAGCTCGGCCAAACCTGCTTCTTCGGTTTTAAGCAGGGTAATTTGGGTTTCGATGCCGGTCAGGCTTTCCAATGCGCCTTTAGACTCAAGCGGAATGTCGAGGGAGCCTGATTGTTGGCGGTAGGCATTGAGTTTGTTTTCAGCGTCCTGCAAGGTTTCTTTCAGGCGCGGCAATTCTTCGCTGATGAAAGCCAAGCCGCTGGATGCGACTTGGACGTCGCGTTCGCGGTTTTGCGCAACATAGTTGTCGGCAATGCTGTTGAGGATGACGCTAGTGCGTTTAGGGTCGGTGCCGGTAAAGGTAAGGTTGATGATGGGGCTGGTTTTACCTTTGCTGATGACCGCCAGTTTGCTTTGGATGTTTTCGATGGCGCTGATGCGTGAGAACTTGGTCAACGCAAACTCTTGGCCCGGATCGGCCAGGATTTGATCGATTTTGAGGATGGTTTGGTTGTTGATTTTCAGAGGCACGCCGACCTTGCCTTCGACGACGTGTTTGTCGGGAAGGGTGAGGGTATAGGCTTTGTTGTTTTTGACGGTCAGCGTGAAGGTTTTGTTGAACCATTCTTCTTGTACGGTAAAGTTGCCGACGGTCAGTTTGGGATCGGGGTTGCCGCTGAGATTGTGCATCAGGCTGCCGATAACAGGCGTGTATTTGGCTTTGACTTCTTGGTCGAGTTGGAGGTCGTCAACGGTTTTACCCAGCACCAGGCGTGATTGAACCAGCTCGACTTCTGCTTCAGACGGCGTGGTTTGGTTGTTGAAGATGCTGTTGATTTCGGTCAGGATTTGGTTTTGCCGCGTTTCAATTTCCAACATGGCGTCGGCGCGGTATTGCGGGGTGGATGCCAGGCTGAAGGCCGTGCCGAGTATGCCGCCTGCAAGCAGGGCGGCGAGGATTTTGTATTTGTGCATCCAAATGACGCGGAGCTGTTGGCCGAAGTCGATTTCGTCGTTGTCTGCGCTATAAGGTGTGTAGGTCGTTTTTTTCATTGCTTGCTTTCTTGTTCATGCCGGTTTTATACCGGTTGAGTTTTTCCGTTTAGTTTGGTTTTCCAAGTGTCTGCGGCAGCATTGAGCTGTTCGAAAACGGCTTCAAACATTTCGCTGCTTTGTTTGTATGGGTCAGGTACGGTTTTCTTCGGCAACCATTGGGCAAACAGCATGGTTTTGCTGCGTGCCGGCGGATGGATGTCGGCCACCATGTCGATTTGACTGGGCTCCATGACGAGAATCAAATCGGCCTGTTCGCACATTTGGGCGGTCAGTTGGCGTGCCGTATGGCCTGCAACGATAACGCCGTATTTGAGTGCGGTTTTGATGGCTTGGAAATCGGCATCCTTACCTGCCAGTGCTTTTATGCCGGCGCTGCTGATGCGGTGGCCGGGTAGTTTTTTCTGCATAATCCGCTCTGCGGTGGGGGAGCGGCAGATGTTGCCTAGGCAGACAATGAGTATGTTGTGGTACATGATATTGTTTCGGTTTATGGTCTGAAAAAAGCGTGAGTCAGACTATAAGGTACTGCTTTTCCGTTTGTGTGGTGTGTACGGCTTTTATATGCCGTTTATGTAATTTGGTCGGATTGTGCGTGATTTTGTATCCTGCTGTCAAACGGGGTCTGACAGCAGGAACCACTGCTTATTTAAACGTATTGTCGAGGGTGTTGACGTTGCTGATGGAGTTGGTAATTTGTGACATTACGCGGTTCCAACGGGTAACCGGGGCGGAGGTAACGTAAACGGTGTCTTCCGAACGCAGTTTGAATTCGCTGCCCATTGCGTAAGAGGTCGCATCTTTCAGGTTGAGCTGGTAGATGTGGATAGGTTTGGCCGCATCTTCAGGCACGCGGCGGATCACGAATACGCCGGTTGCATCCGCATAGGCTTGGTTCATACCTCCCACTTCGCCGAGCGCTTGGGTCAGGTTGAGGCCGTGGTTGCCGATCGGCAGGGTCGCTTGTTTGCCAACTTCACCCATGATGTAGATTTTGTTGTTGCTGCTGTTAGGAACGTAAACGATGTCGCCATGGCTGAGGAGGTGGTTTTGCGACATATCGCCGTATTGCAGCATGTTTTGCAGGGAGATGGTGCGGTCGACGCCGTTGTGCGTCCATTTGATGTGCTGGGTGTCGGCGCTTTGGGTAACGCCGCCGGCTTGGTTGATGGCATCCAAAATGGTCATCGGGATATTGGTAATCGGCAATTGGCCGGCTTGGTTGATGGCGCCGGAAACGGAAACGCGTTGCGAGCGGAACTCGGTAACGTTGATGGCGACTTGAGGGTTTTTGATGTAGCGTCTTAAAAGGTTGGTCAGGATGTTTTGCAATTCGTCCAAAGTTTTGCCTTTGGCTTGGATTTTGCCTGCCAACGGGTAAGTGATGTAACCGCCCTCATCCACCCAGGCGCCGCGGCTGACTTGGTTGGTTTGCGGGTTGCTTTGTTGGATAGGGGAGTTGAGGTCGGAATGCGCCCAAACCATGATGTTGAGGACGTCGCCGCTGCCGATGCGGTAGCGGTAAGCGCTTTTGCTTTGCTCCAAGCCTTGGTTGGCTTGGGAAAGTACGGGCGGCGTACGCATTTTTTCAATCAGGTTGGGCGTGATGGGGTAAACGGCAACACGGCTGTCGAGGTTGGTATCGGCGGCGGTGTCGTTGTCGGTGTAAACAATGGTTTTGGTTCGGGTTTTGATGGTCGAACCGGGAATGACTGTCGTGCTGTTACAGGCAGCCAGTGCAAATAGAGTAAGCAGGGAGAGCGTTTTTTTCATGTAGTAGTCCTTGCAGTATGGTGTCCGGGCCGTCTGAAAATGTTCAGACGGCCTTGTTGTTTTGTTGCCAAACCAAGTCGCAGATACCGTCTTTAGGTACGAAGCCTGTCGGTGCGCGCAACAGAAGCTGGCGCAGGCTGTTTTGGTCGCTTTGGAGACAAGCGGTTTGGAGTTCCGACAGTATGTCAGATAATTGCGTCCATGGAAGCATTACTTCACTGGCGGTCATAATCCGGGGATGAGTGGTTTTTTGCACCTCGTCGCCGATGAGCAGTTCTTCATAAAGTTTCTCGCCCGGGCGCAGGCCGGTAATCTTGATTTCGATGTCGCCGTGCGGGTGTTGCTCGTCTTTGACTTTGAGGCCGCTGAGGACAATCATTTGACGGGCAAGGTCGATGATTTTGACGGATTCGCCCATGTCGAGGACGAAAACGTCGCCGCCTTTACCCATTGCGCCGGCTTGGATAACCAGTTGCGCCGCTTCGGGAATGGTCATGAAGTAGCGGGTAATGTCTTGGTGGGTCAGGGTAATCGGGCCGCCTTCGGCAATTTGTTTTTCAAATACCGGGACAACGGAGCCGGACGAACCCAATACATTGCCGAAACGCACCATGCAGAAGCGTGTTTTTTGTTCCGGCTCGGCGGCAAGGGCTTGCAGGCAGAGTTCGGCCATGCGTTTGCTGGCGCCCATGGTGTTGGTCGGGCGGACGGCTTTGTCGGTGGAAATCAAAACAAAGGTGGAAACGCCAGCATCTACGGCAGCCTGTGCGCAGCAGAGTGTGCCGAACACGTTGTTTTGAATGCCTTCGATGGTGTTGAACTCGACCATAGGGACATGTTTGTAGGCTGCGGCATGATAGACGGTATCGACTTGGTAGGCCTTCATGACGCTGCTGAGGCGTTCTTTGTTTTGAACCGAACCCAAAAGCGGTACGACTTCGACTTGGCTGCCTTGCGCGGCTTGGGTTTCGCGCAATTCTTTGTCTATGCTGTACAGGGCGAATTCGGACAATTCAAACAACAGCAGTTTGGTCGGACGGCAGTTGAGAATTTGACGGCAAAGCTCGGAGCCGATAGAGCCGCCTGCGCCGGTCACCATCACGACTTTGTCGCTGATGTCGGCACTCATCAATTCAGGGCGCGGTGCCACAGGGGCGCGGCCGAGCAAATCGACCACGGAGATTTTTTTCAATGAGCTGACGCTGATTTTGCCGTCCACCAAATCTTTCATGCCCGGAATGGTCAGGACTTCGCATTTGTATGCTTCGAGGCGGCGGATGATGTCTTTGCGTTCTTCAGGCGTAGAACTTGGAATCGCCAGCAGAATTTTGCGAACGCCGTAGCGGCTGATCAGCATCGGGATTTCGTTGGGGTTGTAGACGGCAAGGTCATAGATGACGGTGCGTTGGATTTTCGGGTTGTCATCGACAAAGGCGATGGCCGAGTATTCGTTAACCTGTTTGATGGCTTCCAGCAATTGGCGGCCGGATTGGCCTGCGCCGTAGATGATGACGGGGGTCATCTGCTTGCGGTGGTGGTCGGTCAGAATCGCGCGCAGGATCATGCGCGAGCTGGTTACGCCGACCACCAAGACCAAGAAATAGACGATGGGCAGGGCAAGGTGCAGTTTTTGTTCAAAAACCAGGGTGGTCAGGCAGAACAAGACCGCTGAAATAATGCTGCCGAATGCGGCGGCGGTCAGGACGCGGACGCTGACGAAGCGCGTAACGGCGCGGTAGAGGCCAATACGGATGAAAAGGATGATGGTCAGCAACGCGGTGCTACCGAAAGCCAGCCAGTTGGCGATACTCAACCATTCGTCGGAGTATTGCACTTTAAGGCTTTGGGCAAACCAAAATGCCACGAAGATCATCAAGATATCGTGAATGACGAAGAAGGTTTTTTTTAGATTGCGCGGCAGAGCCAGCAGGGTTTCCAAGTTCATTTTATTTTTTACGTGTGTCTGAGTGTTGTAATGTGGCTTGGTACGGATTGTTTGAAGCAGGCTGTTTTGCTTTTTTCAGACGGCCTGAGGTTGCAGGCCGTCTGAAAATGATTATGCCGTGGCTTCAGTCAATACGGCTTCTATGTTTTTTTTGCAGAACGCAATTTCTTCATCGGTCAGGGTCGGGTGCACCAAGAACATCAGGCTGGTGTCGCCCAGTTGGACAGCGTTTTTCAGCCGCTCTTTCGGACGCCAAGGCGTGTTGTCGAAGGCTTTTTCCAAATACACTTCGGAGCAGCTGCCTTGATAGCAGGGGACTTTGCGCGCGTTCAGTTCGCTGACGATGCGGTCGCGCGTCCAGCCTTCTTTCAGGTGTTCGGGTTTGACGAAGGCGTAGAACTTGTATTGTGCGTGTTCGATGTAGTCGGCCACTTCAACCAAACGGATGCTGGCGAATTTGCCCAAGCTTTCAGCCAGTTTGGCGGCGTTTTCTTGGCGGCGCGCCGTCCATCCGGGCATGCGTTTGAGCTGGATGCGACCGATGACCGCCTGCATTTCCAACATGCGCCAGTTGGTACCGAAGCTTTCGTGCAGCCAGCGGAAACCGGGGGCGTGTTCGCGGTGGTACACGGCATCGTAGCTTTTGCCGTGGTCTTTGTACGACCACATTTTGCTCCACAGCTCTTTGTCGTTGGTGGTGACCATGCCGCCTTCGCCGCCGGTGGTCATGATTTTGTCTTGGCAGAACGACCAAGCGCCGACGTGGCCGATAGAGCCGACGGATTTGCCTTTGTATTTCGCGCCGTGTGCTTGGGCGCAGTCTTCGATAACCCACAAGTTATGTTCTTTGGCCAAAGCCATGATGTCGTCCATTTCGGCAGGCATGCCGGCAAGGTGAACCACGATGATGGCTTTAGTGTTTGGTGTCAGCGCGGCTTTGATGGTTTCGGCGCTGATGTTTTGGCTGTTTAAATCGATATCGGCGAAAACCGGATTGGCGCCGGCGGTTACGATGCAGGACGCGGAAGCCAAGAAGGTGCGCGAAGTGACAATCACATCATCGCCTTGGCCGATGCCCATTGCTTTGAGGGCTACGTCCAAAGCCAACGTACCGTTGGAAAGGGCGACGGCGTATTGCGTGCCGACAAAGGCAGCAAATTCTTTTTCAAATTCGCGACATTCCGTACCTGTCCAGTAGTTGACTTTGTTGGACAGCAGGACTTTGGAAACGGCATCGGCTTCTTCTTGAGTAAAGCTTGGCCATGGGGAGAGTGATGTATTAAGCATTTGTTTTTCCTGCAAAAAGACTGGTTGAGCCTTTGGGGGCGATTTCTTCCAGCAGTTGGCGGTTGATCAGGGTGTATTTCTGACCGTTGATTTCGACGTATGCGCCGTCGTAAGGAGGGAACCAGAAGGCGCGGATTTTCTTCTCGATATTGTCGCCGTCGAGGATTTGCTTCATGGCTTCCATTTCGTCGCGGCTGACGTAGCGGCCGCCGATGTTGGGCGTGGTCGGCAATTTGGTTTTCGACTCGATGGCGCGGGCGATGATGCGTTGTGCGAACGGTTCCAGCGCCTGCATGGTTTTGCGTTCGAGCGATTGGGCGGTTTCTGTTTCGGCATCGATGGGGAAGCGGTCCACTTCGATGATTTCGCCGGTGTCGATGGAGGCATCGACGTAGTGGGCGGTGTTGCCCCATTCGTTCAGCTCATCCATGATGGCCAGGTTGTAGCCGCCTGTGCCTTTGTATTCAGGCAACAGCGCAGGGTGGAAGTTGATCGTGCCCAAAGTCGGAATGCTCAGGAATTCATCACGCAGCTTGCGCCAGTAAAGGACGGACAAGCCCAAATCGTATTTCAGACGGCCTTCACGCATTGCTTCCAAAGCCGTATCGAAGGTGTACAGGGGCAGGCCCAATTCCTGCGCGGCAGCCGTGGTCGGCGAGCCTTGCAGATGGCTGTCGGTCAAAACGCCGACGATTTCGATATGGTCTTGTTTGGTCAAAAAACGAAGCAGGTTGGCGGAAACCTGTTTACGACCCATAAATAAGATTTTCATGGAGAAATGTCCCTTATGCATTTGCTTTTTCGGTGGCGGAAGTTGTCAGTGTAGTCAATTCTTCCAGGGTGTTTATCCAAAGGGTGGGCTGGTATTCACGGCCGTATTGCTCGGGCTCGGCTTGATGAATATTGTGCGGCTTAGGCATGATGCCTATGGAGAGCCAACCCAGTTTGTTGGGTGCGACAAAATCTTTTTTGATGTTGTCGCCGATGTAAATAAAACGTTTTGCGGCCGGATATTTGTTTTGCAGGAAGACAAAACGCTTATCGTCGGGTTTTTCCGATTGCATGGCTTCCGAAATCAAAATGTCGTCAAACAAATCGGTCAGGCCCAAGGCCTGTATTTTCAACCGCTGTGTCAGGCTGCGGCCGTCTGTAATCAGGGCGCGTGCGGCAAAAGGGCGCATCAGCTTCCGTAAAAAAGACGGTTCGACATAGGGTCGGATGGCAGGCCGATGCAGTCGATATTGCCACAAGAGTGATTGTTTCTCTGATTCGTTTAATTTGCAATGATGACACAAATTGTCGAGCCAGTCTTTACTTTTATTGTCGGCAATTTCATATAGTACGCCGGCATTGTATTGCGGATAAAGCGACGTAATCATCTCTACAACTGCCCGTATTCCGGAGCATTTGTAGTCATGTTCGGAGTAAAGCGTATCGTCAAGGTCAAAAACGATGACGGATTCTTCCGGCTTAATCATGTTCTCTTACCAAAACCTTAGCATCATAACGAAGCATGATTAAATTGTTTTCCCAGTCGTCGGAGAAGGGAATGTCTTGGCCGCCGATGTATTCTTGAATCAGCCAGCCCGGATAGTTGCCGCCTGCGGCGTAGGTCAGTGGGAAACCGCCGCCGAAACGCGGGTTGATTTCCACGCCGTAGGTCGTATTGTCGGTTTTGCTGACGAAGAACTGCGCGGTAATGCAGCCGCGTGCGCCTTCCAATACGGCCATTTTTTCAACCAGCTCTTCATACAGGGCATTGCGCCGGGTCGCGCCTTTGCTGACTTCGCCGGTGCGCACTTCCAAACGTTCGCGAGGAATGGCGCATTTCAGACGGCCTTGACGGTCGTAATACATATCGACGGTAAACTCGGAAAAAGCATTTTCAATATCGATGTATTGGGCGAACATCATTTTCGGATCTTCGGCAATGTCGGCGGTCAGATCGGCCGGTGTGTTGATTTTTTTCGCACCGATGGCGCGGCTGCCGTCGTAAGGCTTGGCAAAACACGGGAAGGCCAGGCTGTCCCGTTCGTAAATTTCAGGCGAACGGATGCCGTATTGTGCAAACAGGCCTGCGGTCAGGCGCTTGTCGCGACACAGGGTAATCAGTTTGGCGTCGGAAATGACGATGTGTATTCCTTCGGCTTCAAAACGGTCGCGTGCTTCGGCCAGCTTGAGCAGTTCGGTATCGATGGTCGGCACAATCAGGCCGATGTTGTGTTGTTTGGCCAGTTCGAAAATGCTGTCGATGTATTCGGCTGCGTCGATGCGCGGTACGCTGAAAGCGCGGTCGGCGACATGACAGGCTGAAGACATGTGGGGATTGAGGTCAGTGGCAAATACGCCGATGCCGTCTGAAAAACGTGCGGCTTCGGTTTGGAAGTCCTGCACCAATTCGACGCGGCGGCCTGCCGACAGAATCAGTATGTTATTTTTTTTCATCAGTTTTATTACCCGTGAAATAAGGCATAGTGGCTTCTCCTTCGGCTGAGATGCCTTCTTTGACGAAGACTTTTTTAACCGTCAGGAACAAAATTTTAATATCCAGCCAGAAGCTGAAGTGGTCGATGTACCAAACATCGTGGGCGAACTTTTCGTCCCATGAAATAGCGTTGCGGCCATTGACTTGCGCCCAACCGGTCACGCCCGGTTTCATTTCGTGGCGGCGGTTTTGGAAGTCGTTGTACAACGGCAGGTAGTGCATCAGCAGCGGACGAGGGCCAACCAGACTCATCTCGCCTTTTAAGACATTCCATAATTCAGGAAGTTCGTCCAAGCTGGTAGCACGTAATTTTTTGCCGAAATCGGTCAGGCGTTCGCTGTCCGGGAGGGGGTTGCCGTCTTTATCGATTGCATCACGCATGGAGCGGAATTTAATCATTTTGAACGGCTTGCCATCCTTGCCCGGCCGCTCTTGGATGAAGAACACGGGCGAGCCTAAGTTTTTGCGGATGAGGTACACCAAAATCAAAAACACAGGCGACAGGATAATCAGCCCTGAGGCGGAGGCAACAATGTCAAACAGGCGTTTGAAAAATTTATTCATGAGCTAATCTTTCAATCAGGTTGACGATTTTTTGATAGGCAACGTCGCGCTTGAAGCGGCGGACGATTTCTTCGGACTGAACAGGATCGTCTTTGCGCTTCAACATATCTTTGGCGGCTTTAACGAAGCTTTCCACATCGCCAGAACGGTAGTTCGCATGCGGCAGCAGGGTGAGGACTTCGGCAACTTCGTCGTTGACCTGGCTGTTCAGAATCGGTTTTTGCAAAGCCATATAGTCGGACAGTTTGTTGGTAATCGACTGCATGGCGTAAGAGTGGATGGCGTTGACGGAGATGTCGCAGCCCTTGGCGACAGACATCATTTCGGCGTAAGGAATGTAGCCGTAAAACTTGATGCCGTCGCAGGCGTATTGTTTGAGCCTGTCCAAATCGGGGCCACCGCCCATGATGTGCAATTCGACATTTTCGCCGGCATCTAACAGCTTGCGAACGCCTTTGCACACGGTTTCCACGTCATAGCTGTAACTGAGCGTGCCCAAGTAGAAGAAGCGGGTTTTGTCGTCGCCGAAATTTTTGGCAGGCGCGGCATCGAGTTTGGGAAAATCCGCGCCGATATAGACGACTTCGCCGGGTACATTCGGATTGGCTTCTTTGGCGCGGTCGAGATAAGTCTGCGATACGGCGACCAGCGCGTCGGCGTAGCGGTAGGCTTGGTTGGCGCGTGAAGCAAAGGGCAGCAGGTTGTGCGGTACTTTTTTCAAAAACGGTACGACCGAAGAGAAGGACTCTGGCCATACGTCCTGCACATCGACAATCAGCTTGTAGCCCAAACGCGCTTTGTGTTTGCCCAAGAGCAGGTTGGTAGCAATCAGCGGATAGGCGGAAAAGACGACGTCTTGTTCTCCCGGACGGCAGTTTTCCAACCATTTTTCAAAATGTTTGACGAAGCGGTGATGGCTGGTCACGCGCCCTAAAGACACGTTTTTGCTGTATCCGCTTTCTTCCAACAACATCACTTTCAGACGGCCTTGTGAGGCGGCCTTTGCATCTTCGGGCCGTCTGAAAGATTTGTCGTAGTGTTTGAAATTGCTGGTAATCAGCAACACGTCATGCGACTGCGACAACAGCTCGGCAAGATACCAGAAGCGGTTGAAATGCGGCTCGGACGGCAGCGAGCAATAAGGGGCGACGATGGTAATGTTCATGTTTCAGACGGCCTTACATTTTGTACGCAGCCATGGTGGTGCGGTAGATTTCGTCGTCGGAGCATAAAGTTTCGACATGTTTGTGCAGGGCTTTGCCCATTTGACCGCGCAACTCTGGATGTTTGATGAGTGTATCGACGGCTTCGATAAACGCTTCGTCATCGCCGAAAGGAATGCAGTAGCCGGTTTGGCCGGTGATGACCATTTCGGAAATGCCCGCCATGTTGTAGGTCACGACAGGTGTGTCGTAAAGGCCGGCTTCCAAAATATTGTTGCCGACGCCTGCACCGTGGTCGCCCACGCAATGCGGCGTGTTCACCAAAATATCGACTTCTTTGAAGTAGCCGGTCAAGTCGCGGACGCCGCCGAGGAAAGTAACCTTGTCTTCGATGCCCAAACGTTTGGCTTGGGCTTTGAGGTTGTCCATTTCTTCGCCGATGCCTGCAACGTTAAGGCGTACAGGCATACCGCGGTCAACCATTTTCTTGAGAATGTCCAACATCAGATGCACGGCGCGGACGGTGTCCAAACGGGAAAGCGTGCCCAGTTGGACATAGTCTTTGACTGTTTTTTCAGGAACGTAATCCGCTTTGTGCAGGGCGTTGTAAGTGTAGGTGATGCGGTTGGCAGGGAAACCGTAACGGATGAGTTTTTCGCGTTCGTGTTTGCAGTTGCCGATGATGTACACGCCCAGCTTGTCGAAAAGCTTGGCAATTTTCGGATAAGTTTCCGGATCAAGGCCGCGCGCATGGTAGAACACTTTGGTTTTCGGCGAGGCAAACTTGGCCGCAATGGCGCAGGCCGGAACGATACGCGCCATTTGGCAGTGAATCACATCAGGTTTCTCTTTTTTCAGCAGTTTCATGTAGGCAAACATGCCTTTGATGTAACCCAAAAGCCCGCCTTGATAAAAATCAATCGGCTGCCAACGGATGCCCAATGCTTGCGCTTCCTGAATCAAAGGGCCGTCTGAAGAGGCCAATACGATATCGTGTCCGCGTTGTTTGAGCAGGCGGCCGAGGCGAAAAGTGGCGTTTTCAGTGCCACCGAGGCCGGACATGGAGGTAGTCAGGATGATTTTCATGATGGTTTCTTCGTATCGTATAGTGTTTCGTTGTATGCGTAAGCGGCCATATCTTTCAGCTTGGGCGCGACAAATACGCTGTAAATAAAAATCAGCAGGCAGGGCAGCCAGATAAACGGCATACGCAAAATAGTGGACGGAATAAAACCGGCCAGCAGGAAAATGCCTAAGGCAACCCAAGCCAAAACGCGTGATTTGCCGGTTACTGCTCGGTTTGAGGCGGTATAGAGGAAATAACACGCCACAAAGGCAATAAAGCCGAGCAGGGAAATCATGCCGAAACCCAGATACAGCTCGATGATGAAGCTGTGCGGGTTTTCAAAGCCCAAGCTGCCGCTCAAATGGCCGCCGAAATATTCGCGGAAGTTTTTAGGGCCGTAGCCGGTCAGCAGCAGGGGCGGGTTGTTCCAGAAGTAGTTGTAAATCTCCTGACGGTAGGACACGGAGTTGTCGCTGCCCAAGTCGTACAGGAAGAGGTACACGCGGCTGGAAAAGCGTTCCAAAAACTGGTTGCCGTTGAGCGACAGCAAAAATTCCGCAATCGCTCGTGACGGAATCATCGACAACACCAACGCCAGTAAACCAGCGACGCCGACCGTAATAAAACCGTTTTTGCGATAGGCCGTATAAACCAGCAAAATCAACAGGTAACAGCCGATGGCGGTACGCGATACGCTGGCGAAAATGGCCATGCCCAACAGCAGGAACAAGCCCCAGCCCAGCAGTTTTTCTTTGTGTTTTCGTCCTTGGAGTTGGAAGAAAAACAAAATGGCAGGCGCAAGGCAGACTGCGGTGGCGGCAAGGTTATTCGGGTTAAAGAACAAGCCCTTGAGCGAGCCTTCGTCAATAGCCAACTCATCGCTAGCACTTACAAACTGAATACCGGTGGCCAGTTCTGCAAACGGCGGTACGGCGATAAACAATGTAAATACGATGAGGAATTTCTGAATCGTTCTCAAAGGGTCATCGGCGCGCTTCAATACTTGGTAAAACAAGTAGAAGAAAGCCGGAACCGCCATAAAAAACAAAATATCCATGTACTGCGTCGGCGTCAGCGACGTAATGCCCATGTGGATGGCAGGCCAGATGCACATGGCGGTCAGGGCGCAGAGCATGGCAAAAATCTTGCGCGGAATATGCTTGCTTTCCAGAAAAAATACGACAAAACCAAGCAGTACAAATATCAGGGTCAGCGGGTTGTCGATACGCGGCACGCCGACCTTAAAGGACAGCGCGGGCCCCAGCATATAGGCTGCGAGCATGATGTATAGGATGTAAGTGTATAAGTTCAGACGTTTTATTTTCATAGTCGTGCTGTTGTTATCGTAGAGACGTGAATCTCAGGTTGGCTATTTTGCCGAACGGTTTAATTTGGCTTTGATTTTTTCGGTCGCGGCAAATAGTGCGTGTTTGTATTTTAGGAACAGGAAACCCAGTCCGACTGCCCATGCCAGCGCAAACCAAATATAGTTGTCGCGTGTACCCAGCCAAGTGTAGGCAAGGCAGATTATCAGGCAGAGCGTTGAGTTGGTATAAATCTTCAGGCGCGGCAAAGGCTGCCACAGGCGTGAAGAGAATTCGGTTTTAAAGATGAAAAACAGCCAAAAAGCCGTTGCGCTGGCCATAGCTGCACCTTTTGCACCAAATTTCGGTACCAGCAGATAGAGTAGGGCGGTATTGGCGATAAAGGCAACGATGTTGATGACGGTAATCAGCCAAGTCGAGCGGACGACGTTCAAACCGATGCCGCTGACTTCGGTCAGCGTGTAAAACAGGGGGAAGAGCATACACGAGAGCAGGATAAATTGAACCTGCGTGTATTTTTCCGGCAGTATCCAGGTCGCCATCGGCGAGAAAATCCCGATGAGGCAAATCATTGCGCTGATGAGGACGGTCATGGAAAGCGTGATGTCGCCGATTTTGTCCAGATTGTTTTTTTCTTCTACCCATTTGAACACCAAAGGCGCCCAAATGGTGGAGAACACGCTTTGGAAAATCAAGGCGACGGCGCCAAAGCTGACCGCCATCGAATAAATGCCCAACTCGTCCAAGCCAGAGATGTTTTTGAGGACAAAGCGGTCAATCGAAGTCAGGCCCCAATAGGCCAAGTTGCCGAATGCCAGCGGCAGGCCGTAGCGCAGGCCGTCCCGATGCAGCTCGGACGACCATTTCGCATGGGAAACGGCTTGCAGATCTCGGCGCAGTTGATAGATCAACAGTAAAACAGTCAGCACTTGGGCTGCGGTGTAGGCAAAAACCAGCGAAGTAGTATTGGCAGGCAAGCCGGAAGCAATCACGGCAAAAACCAACACCAAAATCAAGAATTTCGGCGCAAGCTGGCTGACGGAAAAAGCCAATGCCTGCTCTTTCATCCGCAAAATCAAGGCTAAAAAACGGATAATCAGCGTGGTGGCTAAGAAAATCAGGAAGAGAATCCCCAAATTCGCACTGGGGATGTCGAAAATGATTTCAGACGGCCATGATGCGTTTATCAGCAACACTAAAACCACAACCGCCACCGTCAGAATCAATGGCGATAAAAAAACGGATTTGAACAGCGCGGCCTTGTCTTTAACGGCGTAATAGTCGCGAATATAGGATTGGTCCAGCCCCAAGCCCAAGAGCAGAATGCTCAGTCCGGCAATGGTCTGCAAGAGTACGATACGGCCGATGTCTTCCGCAGGGAAGTACCATGAGATGAGCGGCAGGGAAAGCAGGCCGAAAGCGGCGCTTCCTATCGGGCCCAATGCGTAGCCGAGGATTTTTTTCGCGTTCATATTATTTGTTTTCAGACGGCCAGAAGTTCGAGCTGAGCGTTTTTCGTAAGAGATGCGTTGTTACCGTTGCCGGTTTGCCAAGGCCGTCTGAAAAACAAATGGCCTTGGGAAACCGGCCGCCGTCCCGGTCGGGGAAACCGGTGGTAGCCGGATGCGTCTGAAGCAAGATTATGCTTTGATGACTTTAGGATTTTTCACTGGGAATTTGCCGCGAGTATCGACAATCAGCTTGGCATGTTCGGTGATCATGTCATAGTCGAATTTGTCGTGATCGGTGGTCAGAACCACGCAGTCGTATTGAGCGACAGTTTCAGGGGTCAGCGCTTCGCTCTTCAGGTCGAAGTAGTGGTGGCCGGGGATATGTGGGAACTCTGGAACGTGTGGGTCAGAGTAGGAAACCACTGCGCCCAGTTTGTGCAGGCGGTCCATAACTTCCACAGACGGGCTTTCACGCATATCGTCCACATTTTTCTTGTAGGCGATACCCAATACCAAGATTTTGCTGTCTTTGATAGAACGGTTGTGGTCGTTCAAAGCCAGGCCGACTTTTTCGATAACGTAGTCGGGCATGTGGGAGTTCACTTCGCCTGCCAGCTCGATGAAGCGGGTGTTTACGCCGTATTCGCGGGCTTTCCAAGTCAGGTAGAACGGGTCGATAGGGATACAGTGGCCGCCCAAGCCAGGGCCTGGGTAATAAGCAACGAAGCCGAACGGTTTGGTTGCGGCGGCATTGATGACTTCGTGAATGTCGATGCCCATTTTGTCGGCAACAATTTTCATCTCGTTCACCAAACCGATGTTTACGGCGCGGTGGATGTTTTCCAGAAGTTTGGTCAGCTCGGCCGCTTTGGTGGAGCTTACCGGAACAACTTTATCGATGGCGGGTTGGTACAGTGCCAGGCCGACTTCCAAACAAGCAGGGGTATGGCCGCCGATGACTTTTGGAATGGTACGGGTTTCAAAGTTAGGGTTACCCGGGTCTTCACGCTCAGGAGAGTAAACCAAGAACACGTCTTGACCGACTTTCAAGCCGCCTTCTTCCATGCGCGGCAGCAATTCTTCTTCGGTAGTACCGGGGTAGGTAGTGGATTCCAAAGACAGCACTTGGCCGGCGCGCAGGTAAGGTTTTACCGCATCGGTAGTGTCGATCACAAAGCTCATGTCCGGCTCGCGGTATTTGTTCAGCGGAGTCGGTACGCACAAAATGACGGCTTCTACTTCGCCGATGCGGGAGAAGTCTGTCGTTGCTTCAAACAGGCTGTTGGAAGCAGCGGCAATTTTGTCGGAAGGGATATGCTCGATGTAGCTTTCGCCTTTGTTGAGCTTGTCGACTTTGTTGGTGTCAATGTCGAAACCCAAAACTTGGTAACCGATATCCACATAGCGCAACATCAGTGGTAAACCGACGTAGCCTAAGCCAACGATGCCGATTTTTGCGGTCTTATCGGCAAATTTTTGTATCGTAATGTTTTTCATGATGTCTTTCGTGTAATGAATGAGTAAATCGGGAGTGTTTGCCCGATGCCTGAGTTGTTTGCTGCAACCGCATAGCCATAGCCGGCTGCCGTATCGTGTGAAGCCTTAAAACCATACTTATAATTACATTAGACAAAATCATAAGCACTTATCTGATTCGTCTCAATCAAAAAAGTTTAACGGTCGTTCAGGCGGCCTCTATGGTATGGAAACGGTATTTTTGAATGCTTAATTTTTAGAAATTACATTCAACCACATGTTTTGATTTTAGATATTGTTTTGTCAAATGTATGATTCATGAAATGAAACTACCGTTTATGCCGTTTAAAACCCTTCTAGAATAAAAACTTTTAATAAATTTTCGTGGCTTAACTTATCTTAATAATCCATTATTTCGTGATGAAAAAAAGGAAAATTTGTCGACAATCGGCTTGAGGATAGTTAACTTAAGTCAAAGTTTTAAATTGGAATACGCTAAAGTCATTATAATATATTGACGAAAAAATTACATTTATTGCTATGTAAATGATAGATATATACTATTAAAAGTGGTTTGATTATTAAGTTGAGGCAATTAGACGGATTTTTTCCGGAGAACCCATTTAATGTCCTGTCCGATGATTTCTACTGATTGACTTTGCCAAGGGCCGTCTGAAAGTAGGGCGGCCGGATTTTCAGGGAGGGAGAAAAGAGGTTTGCCTGCGCCTAACAGTTTCGGTGCTTGGTAGAGGACGATTTCATCCACCAAGTCATCCTTCAGGAAGGCTGAAGCAAGTGTTGAGCCGGCTTCTACCAGAACTTCGCCAAAGCCAAGTTCTGCCAGTTGCGGCATGAGTGAAAGAAGATTGATGCGGCCGTTGATGTGTTCAGACGGCCTGATGATGCGGATATGTTCAAATTTACCCAGCGCCTGCAAACGTTGTTCGTCTGAGGAAAGGGTAACGATAACGGTCGGGCTTTCGGTATCAGTCACGAGGTGGCAGTCCAAAGGGGTTTGCAGTCGGCTGTCCAAGACGATACGCGCAGGTTGGCGTAAGGTAGGGAAACTGCGGACGTTGAGCTTCGGGTTGTCGGCAAGCACGGTACCGATACCGGTCAAAACGGCGCAACTTTCGGCACGGAGAATTTGTACGTCTTCGCGTGCGGCTTCGCCGGTAATCCAAAAGCTGCGGCCGTCTGAAAGGGCGGTTTTACCGTCCAAGCTGGCGGCGCATTTGAGGCGGACAAACGGTCTGCCGCGTTCGATACGCGACAGGAAACCGCGGTTGAGTTCGCGCGCCTGAGCTTCCAACAAACCGCTTTCGGTACGGATTCCGGCGGCTTCCAACATAGACAAGCCTTTGCCTGCGACCAACGGGTTGGGGTCGGTCATGGCGGCGACTACGCGCGTTACGCCGGAATGAACCAGCGCTTCGGCGCATGGTGGCGTGCGGCCGTAATGGCTGCAAGGTTCCAGCGTGACATAGGCTGTTGCGCCTTTTGCCGCCGCTCCGGCCTGCCTTAATGCGTGAACTTCGGCGTGCGGCTCGCCTGCTTTGACGTGGAAACCTTGTCCGACGATTTGGGCACCGTGTGCAATTACGCAACCGACGCGGGGATTGGGGGAAGTAGAGAACCGCCCAAGCTTGGCCAGCTCGAGGGCGGTTTGCATCATTTGGGTATCAAGTGCGGAAAACATGGTTTCAGACGGCCTTATTTGGCTTTGCATTCGGCGATGACTTGGGTGAATTCGGAAACGTCTTTAAAGCTTTTATAGACAGAAGCGAAACGGACATAAGCGACTTGGTCGATTTTGGCCAGCTCTTCCATCGCCATTTCGCCGACGATGCGCGAAGCGACTTCTTTTTTGCCCAAACGGTAGAGGCGCTGCTCGATAAGAGCAACGGTTTCATCGATTTGTTCTTGTGTGACAGGACGTTTGTGCAGCGCGCGCTCAAGGCTGGTCTGCAGTTTGTGCGCATTGAAGGGAACCCGTGTGCCGTTGGATTTGATGACTTGCGGCATCCGCATTTCAACGGTTTCAAAAGTGCTGAAGCGTTGTCCGCATTCCAAGCATTTGCGACGGCGACGGATGCTGTTGGTGTCTTCCAGCCATCGCGAGTCGGTTACTTGTGTGTTGGGGTGTTGGCAAAACGGGCACTTCATCGTGTTTCCTTGTCATACGCTCGGCAAGGTCGCTAAGCAATTGAATTTATTGTTTGTGAACTATTATTGTAGCGGATTGCGTTATTTTCGTATAGTAAAGGCTCTTCGCTGGATTAAGTATAAAAAGGCCGTCTGAAAGGGCAACTTTGGCGAAGTTGGGCTTTTCAGACAGCCTTGAGTTTTCAGTCAATCAACCGTTAAACCGATACGCCGACGGCACGGGCGATTTCCAAACCTTCTTCCGCACTCATGTAAACCGGATTTTCGGGGCGGTCGCTGCGGACGATATCGCCGTCTTGAAACATCACCAATTCATTGACTGCCAATTGCGACCAGGTTTCATCTCGCGTCAGAGGCAGGGTGGCGATGACGGAAACTTTATCGTTCGGGGTGGTCACTTCTGAAAAATCGACCATGACATCATCGTCCAGCAAACGGGCTTTGCCAAACGGGGCTTTGCGCACGATGTAGTGCAGTAAGGTACTGGCGTGGGCAAACAGGCAGTCGCCGTTGGACATCACAAAGTTGAACAAGCCGTAGCGGCGGATTTCATGAGTCAGGCCGGCAATGGCGTCAAACAAAACTTCAGGTTCGGGTTTGGTGGCAAAGCGGCTGCGCAGGCGGTTGAGGATAAAGCAGAACGCGCGTTCGGAATCGGTCGTGCCGACGGCATGGTAGTACTCGCCCTGCTCAGGAAAAAAATCAATCAAATGGCCGTTGTGGGCAAACAGCCAATATTCGCCCCACATCTCGCGCATGAAGGGATGAGTGTTTGCTAGTGAGGTCTGGCCTTGTGAGGCCTTGCGGATATGGGCGATAACGTTTTCAGATTTGATTTGGTAGGCGCGCACCAAGTCGGCAACGGGAGAGTTGGCGCTGGGCTTGTCGTCGTGAAACAAGCGCACGCCTTTGCCTTCAAAAAAACCGATACCGAAGCCGTCGGCATGGTGGTCGGTAATGCCGCCACGACGGCGGAAGCCTTCAAAAGAAAACATGATGTCTGTGGGAGTGTTGCAATTCATGCCGAGCAGTTGGCACATGGCGTTAACCTTTATTTTTGGGGTATTTATAGGGTTATTATGGTGTATCGGGCAGGCAGTTTCAATATGTAGAGTGTGATATGTTTATAACTGTCTCATACTTGGCGGGCCGTCTGAAAAATTGCTGTCAAAAATTCAGACGGCCTTAAAGTGTTCCCAGACCGGGCGGCATTGTTCGGGTAAGTCGGGACAGGCGCCGAGTATGCCGCCGCTGAAGTCGTTGGGGCGGTGGAAGTCGCTGCCTGCGCTGGCGAGAAAGTCGAAGCGGTCGGCAAGCAGGGCATAGTTGAGGCGGTCGTTTTTGCAGCAGTTGCCGCTGTGCACTTCAATCCCTGCGCCGCCGAGATTTTTAAATTCTTGAAACAGGTTTCGTTTGGCGGTGGCGGATAATTCATAGCGCATCGGGTGGGCAATAATGGCCATGCCGCCTGCGCCTGTAATCGCGGCTACACAGTCTTCCAGTGTGGCCCATTCGTGTCTGACGGAACAGGATTTGCCGTCGCCCAGATATTTGGTAAATGCCTGCTGTTTGTTTTTGACATGGCCTTCGCGGATGAGGAATTCGGCAATGTGGGTGCGGCTGGCCATTTCTTTGTTGGCAGCTAATGCCAGCGCGCCTTCATACGTGCCTGTTATGCCTTTTTTCTCCAATTTGGCGGCGATGGCTTCCAATCGTTTCAGACGGCCTTTGCGGACTTCGGCAAGCAGGCTTTGCAGGGTTTCGTTGTGTTCGTCAAAGTCCAAGCCGACAACGTGGATGGTGCGGCCGCGCCAAGTGACGGATATTTCCACGCCGTTGACGAAGGGGAGGCCGAGGGTATTGGCTTCGGCGCGCGCTTCGGCAAGTCCGCCGGTATGGTCGTGGTCGGTCAGGGCGAGTAGGGTGCAACCGTTTTGACGGGCGAGTCGGACGACTTCGGTTGGGGAGAGCATGCCGTCTGAAACGGTCGAATGGCAGTGTAAATCAATCATGGTTTTGCTTTGAATTTTCTTAAAAAAGGCCGTCTGAACGTTTCAGACGGCCTTGCTTTAGAACATTAGAACAGAGAGTCCAGTTGTTGTCTGTTATTGTTGCCGGTATTGCTTGGCAGAACTGGGGTTTCGTCTGATTCTTCACGGGCTGGCGCATTGCCGCTCTCGGTACGGCGGCGGTTTTCATTCGGAACCGCGCGACGGGCAGGTTGAGCGGGGCGCGGTGCAACGCCGCTGTTGTCCAAGGCCAAGTCGGAGCTGGTGGTCATGCGTTCGCGCATATACACTTCGCCACCGTTCGAAACCACGCCCTCAGGAGCTTTCATCGGTTTGACGCTGGTGCCTTTCAGGGCAAAGCGCATGTATTCTACCCATACCGGTACGGCGATTGTACCACCGTAGCCTGCACGACCCATGCTGCGCGGTTTGTCAAAGCCGATATAGACGGCAGTCACAACGCTAGGGTTGAAGCCGACAAACCATGCGTCTTTGTTGTCGTTGGTGGTACCGGTTTTACCGGCGATGTCGGAGCGGCCGAGCGCGGCTGCACCGCGTGCGGTACCGACACGGACAACGTCTTGCATGATTTTGTACATGATGTAGGCGTTGCGCGGGTCAATGGCCTGAGGTGCATTCTCACCGGCTACCAAAGGTTGCATTTGCGCTCTCAGACGGCCTTGGCTGTCGTAGATTTTGTCGATGACGTGGGCAGATACTTTGTAACCGCCGTTGGCAAAGACGCTGTAACCCTCTGCAATACGCAACGGCGTGGTTTCGCCTGTACCCAAAGCCATAGACAGGCTGGCAGGGATTTCAGATGGCTTGAAGCCGAAGCGTTGGATGTATTGTTGCGCGTAGCCGATGCCGATCGACATCAGGATGCGGATGGACACCATGTTTTTCGAAGCGGTCAAAGCCTGGCGTAGCGTGATGTAACCGGAATAGCGGCCGTCTGAATTTTTCGGGTTCCACGCTTTGCCGTTTGCACCTTTGCCCGGCAGGGAAATCGGCGCATCGTTAATCATGGTGGAAGCAGTCATGCCTTTTGCCAAAGCGGCGGAATAAACGAACGGTTTGAACGTCGAGCCGGGTTGGCGCATGGCTTGAGTTGCGCGGTTGAAGGTTTTGCTGTGATAGTCGTAGCCGCCGACCAATGCACGGACTGCACCGGTTTTCGCATCTAAAGACACCAATGCGCCTTGCAACAAAGGCTCTTGAACGACGGTAAAGGTATCGCCACTGCCTTTAACGCGAATGACGGAGCCGCGACGGATGCGGTCATCACCCATTTTTTCGTTGTTGACGGCACGGGCGGCAAAGCCTAAAGCGTGGCTGTTCAGCGTTACTTTACGGCCGCTTGGCAACTGAATCTGTACACCTTTGCGAGAAGCTTCCAATACAACCGCCGGAATCATTTTATCAACGGTGTAAAGCGTAGAAAGATATTGGCTGACGGTTTCTTCTACGTTGTCGCTTTTGCTCAGGTCAATGTAGTTTTCTGCACCGCGGTAGCTGCTGCCGCGGTCGAAGTTGCGCAGGACTTTACGCAGGGCTTCTGTGGCCACGCGCTGGTGTGCAGTGTCGACAGTGGTATATACCTTAAAGCCTTGAGTGTAGGCATCTTCGCCGTATTTCTCAAACAGCTCTTGACGTACCATTTCGGCAACGTACAGGGCGCTTTGATCGATGTTTTGTACAAAACGCTCGTAATGCAACTCTTCTTTCAAAGCCTGATCGCGTTGCTGCAGGGTGATCATGCCTTCTTCCAGCATATTGTTCAGAATATAAGCCTGACGCAGTTTGGCACGCTCAGGGTTCACAATCGGATTGTAGGCAGAAGGTGCTTTAGGCAAGCCGGCCAACATGGCGGCTTCGGCCAATGTTAATTCATTAACATTTTTATTGAAATAAATTTGGGCTGCAGATGCAAAACCATAAGCGCGTTGACCCAAATAGATTTGGTTGAAGTACAGCTCCAAAATCTTGTCTTTGCTCAAAGACTGCTCGATTTTGTAGGCCAACAGTGCTTCGTTGAATTTACGGGTGAACGAACGCTCGCTGCTCAGGTAGAAGTTTTTGGCAACCTGTTGCGTAATCGTACTGGCACCGGATTGAACGCCGCCGGCCATGACGTTGCCGATTGCGGCACGCGCCACACCCCAAACGTCCACGCCCCAGTGGTCATAGAAGCGTTTGTCTTCGGCGGCAATCACGGCATCTTTCAAAATTTTCGGGAAGTCGCCGATTTTGGTAAATTCACGCCGTTGTTCGCCGTAAACGCCAATGACTTGGCCGTCTGAAGAATAAATCGTCAGCGGCATTTTTGGTTTGTAGTGTTGTAAAGAGTCCAAAGACGGCAGTTTTGGATAGGTTACCAAAATTGCAATTGCAATCAGACCTACACCGAAAAGAGCCAGTCCTAATAAGAGACCCATGCAGGTCGTTATAATCTTTTTAATCATGACTAAGTAATAATTTTGCCATTAATGGCGATAAATAAAGTAAAATGGGAAACGATTTCTATCAGCCACAGTCAATACTGTGTAAAGAATAAGAAGTCCTTTACGGATAACGAAACAGTTACTCACTCCTAAATGATACAGGGAAGTCAAATCATGCGCTTATTTAAAAGCACGAAAGATACCAAAACAGGCAAGGCTTCTAGCGGATTGAACAACCGCTCTGCCATCGGCGTCGATATCAGCCAACATGCCATTAAGATGGTACAACTGACAGGCCGTAGTTTAAACCAAATTCAGCTGGAAAAATACGTTATTACCAAATTGCCTAAAAATATTGTCAAAGGCAACAAAATTCAAGACTACGATCAGCTTGCTACTTACATCCAACATACTTACACACAATTACGCAGTTCTTGCAAAAATATTGTTGCTGCTGTGCCACAAAATTTGGCGACAGTCGAGCAAATTATTTACAACCCGCGTGATACCGATTTGGACTTGGAAGAGTTTATCGAGGCGGAAGTCGGCCAATTTGCGCCTATTGAAGAAATGAACTACGACTTTCAAGCCGAAGAAGTCGGTTCAAGCCAGCATGTTTTAGCTGTTGCCGCCAAAAAAGACGATGTCGAGCCACGCATTGAAATGTTTGAAAATGCGGGCCTGCCTTTGTCCGCTTTGGATTTGGACCTGTTGGCGCAACGTAATGCCTTTGTCTATTGGATGAATACGCATGCTCCCGAAATGGCAGAGGAAAAAGTTGCCGTGTTCGGCATTCATGCGACGCAAATGTATGCCCTGATTCTGCAAAACGGCCGTATCCTCTACAAACAAGAAACGCCGGTCAGTACTGAGCAGCTTAATCAGCTGATTCAGCGTACTTATCAGGTAACGGAAGAAAAAGCCGCACAAATGATGGCTTCTCAAAACAAGCCTTCCGACTACCAGTCTCAGATTGCCGACCGTTTTAATGTTCAGGTTGCGCAGGAAGTTCAGCGTGTTCTGCAATTTTACTATACCACGCAGGCCACTGATTCTTTTCACAATATCAAACACATCCTGCTGACCGGCTTTACCGCGCAGCAGGCAGGTTTGGCAGAAAGCATTTTCTCGCAAACCAATACGCCAACAGAATATCTGCATCCGATTTCATATGTGGAACGCAGTGCAAAAGTAGAATTGCCGCAGTTTCAAATTGATGCGCCGTCACTGACTTTGGCGTTCGGATTGGCATTAAGGGGACTTTGAGAACATGATCGAATTAACCAGAATCAACCTTCTCCCATATCGGGAAGAGATTAAACAGCGCAAGCAGCAGCAATTCAAAATATTGATGCTTGGCGCTTTTGCAGTAGGTTTGGGCTTGGCGGCCGCTACCTATCTTGGTATTGACAGCGCCATCAGCAATCAAGAAGGCCGCAACAACTTCCTGCAAACCGAAATCGACAGACTTGATAGAGAATTGGGCGAAATCGATAAACTTCAGCAAGAAAAAGAAGCCTTCTTGGCCAAAAAACTGAAAGTTGAAGAGTTACAGGAAAAACGCTATCAAGCGGCCTATATCCTTGATTCTTTGAATACACTTACGCCCGATAATACTTATTTGACTGCGTTGGAAGCAGAAAGCCCGACCAGCTATAAAATCAGCGGCCATGCCATCAGCGACAATAAAATCGCCGTTATGATGCGCTCCCTGCCAAGTACAGGTATTTTCTTGCAGCCTGAATTGTTGAGCATTAAAAAAGTAGATAACTACCAAGAATTTACTTTGAAATCTTCAATCAACCAAGTGAATACGCCGGCTCCTGCACCGACTGCCCAAAGCAGCGGTGAAATGGCCGAACCTGTGGCAGAACCTGCTCCGGAGGCTCAATAATGGCATCTAAAAACCTGAAACAATTGGACGTACAAAACCTGTACCTGCTCAATATGCCTTCAAAACTTTTGCTGGCAGGTTTATTGATTGTCGGTATGTTGGCTTTGGGCTATGTCGGCGTATTTAAAGATCAGATTGAAACCTTAAATACGCAGGAAGCCAAAGAAGCAGAGCTGAAGGAAACCTTTACGCGTAAAAGCATTCAGGCGGCAAGCTTGAATAATCTGAAGGCTGAATTGGCTTCGATCCGCTCTGCATTTGATGTTTTGTTGAAACAACTGCCGACCGACGCGGAAATTCCGAACCTGATTCAAGAGCTGCATCAGGCAGGTTCAACTAACGGGTTGCGTTTGGATAGCGTTGCACCGCTTCAACCTGAAAACGATGGTCCGATTCAAAAACTGCCGTATCAGATTTCCATCACAGGCAAATACTCACAGATCAGCCAATTTACCCGTGATGTAGGCGATTTGTCGCGCATTATTACTTTAGATTCTTTAAAACTCGTGAACGCAGGTGAGGACAAAGAAGGTAAAGGTACTAAAGGCGAGTTGACATTGAGCGCGATTGCGACGACTTACAAAGCACGTCCGGCTGAAGAGATTGCTGCCGAATTGGCTGCGCAACAGGCACAAGAAGAAGGCAAACCTGCCGAGAATGAGCAAAAATAAAAGAATAGGGAAATCATGAAAAAAATCATCTTACTCTTAAGTCTTCTTCCCTTGGCAGCCTGCACGCAAAGCTATGAAGATTTGACTCAATGGATGACGCAAACCCGTCAGGAGGCGAAGTCCAAGATTATTCCATTTGAAGAGCCGACGGTTACATTGCCTAAGCCGTATAGCCCGCCGAACTTTAAAGGCATGAATGCGTTTGATTCACGCCGTTTGGACACTGCCCCTAAAGGCGGCAATGCGCCGGATGTAAACCGTCCGAAAGAAACATTGGAAGCTTTCAGTTTGGAGAATATGGCCTTTGTCGGAACGCTGCAAAGCGGCGGCAAAGTTTCCGGATTTATCAAGGTCAACGACCATGTTTATACCGTTTATCCCGGAAACTACATCGGTCAGAATTACGGCAGAATCCAAAGTATTACTGAAGATAAAATTATCCTGACCGAGCAAGTTGAAGACAGCTACGGCAACTGGGTGTACCGGAAGGCCGAATTGCCATTGAGCAGTAAAGAGGCGGATTCTTCCAATAGCTCAGATAGTTCGAACTCAAATTAATTTAGGGGTCTCACTCAATTATGAAAACCAAGCACATGACAAAATTATTTGCCGGCTTCAGCGTTGCCCTCGCTGTTCAGACGGCCTTTGCAGGCAATATTACCGATATCAACGTTTCCACTTTGCCTGACAACCAAAAAATCATCAAAATCCGTTTCGACAAAGACGTCACTACACCTCATGGTTTTGTAACATCTACTCCGGCGCGTATCGCATTGGATTTTGCCAACACCAATATCCGTTTGCCTCAGCCTGTTTTGGAATATGCCGATCCATTGCTGAATCAAATTACTGCGGCACAAAACAATGACCGCGCACGCGTGGTTTTGGGTTTGAACAAAATCAGCCAATACAATACTGAGATTCGCGGCAACGAAGTTTGGGTATTTGTAAACGAATCTACTGACCAAACCAATGCGGCTGTTGCAAATGAACGTGCGGCTACGCCGTCTACCGCGCGCGCTGCTCAGACTTATCAAGCTGTTTCAGCAGCCAATATCGATTTCCGCAAAGGTGCACGCAATTCCGGCATTATTGAATTGTCTGCCCCAGGTTTCAGCGGACAGCCGGACATTAAACAGCAGCGCGATCGCGTGGTTGTAACCTTGAAAAACCATACGCTGCCGACACAAGCGCAACGCAGTTTGGATGTGGCTGACTTCAATACGCCTGTACAAAACGTTACGCTCAAACGTATCGGCAATTCTACCCAGCTCATTATCCGCAACAATAATGCGAATTGGGACATCAATACCAAAGCTTCTTCCGGCCGTTTTGTATTTGAAGTATCGCCTAAAGCCGCCAATACCGAATCCAGCGGCTTGAACCAAAATGCGAACAAATCGTTCAAAGGCCGTAAAATTTCTTTGGATTTCCAAGATGTAGAAGTTCGTACCATCTTGCAGATTTTGGCAAAAGAATCCGGTGTGAATATTGTTGCCAGCGATACCGTCAAAGGCACCATGACTTTATCCCTGAAAGATGTACCTTGGGATCAGGCTCTGGATTTGGTTATGCAGGCGCGCAATTTGGATATGCGCCGTCAAGGCAACATCATCAATATCGCACCTCGCGATGAATTGTTGGCAAAAGACAAAGCCTTCTTACAGGCGGAAAAAGAGATTGCCGAATTGGGCCCGCTGTATTCTCAAACCTTCCAGTTGAAATACAAAAACGTGGAAGAATTCCGCAAAATTCTGCGTCTGGAAGAATACGACAGCAATAATTCCAATACCCGCAATACTCTGTTGAGCAACCGAGGCAGCGCCTTAATTGATCCGGCCACCAATACGCTGATCGTGACCGATAACCGCGGCGTGATTGAGAAATTCCGCAAACTGATTGATGAATTGGATGTTCCGACCCGTCAAGTAATGGTGGAAGCGCGTATTGTGGAAGCAGAAGATACCTTCTTCCGTAATTTGGGCGTTAAATTCGGTTCCGGTGGTGCAAGTGGCCGTAACGCATGGGGCAGCAACTGGAGCAATGCACAAACCAACTACAATACCAATGCTTCGTTTAACCGTGGTGACGTAGGCTACCGCACATGGACTTTGGATCCAAACGTCAGCCTGCCGACCGCAGCCGCAGTCAACAGCATTGCGCTGGTGCGTGCGTTCTCGTCCGGTGCATTGGGTTTGGAAATCAGCGCGTCTGAAGAACAAGGTAAGAGCAAAACCATTTCCAATCCGCGTGTGCTGACACAAGACCGCAAAGAAGCCAAAATTGAATCCGGTACGGAAATTCCTTACCAAGAAGCTTCTTCCAGCGGTGCAACTTCGATTACCTTCAAGAAAGCCGTTTTGGGCTTGACCGTAACGCCGAATATTACGCCTGACGGTCAAATCATCATGACTGTGAAGATTAATCGCGATACCCCGATCGACTGTACCGTAGATTCTCTGACAACCAAGTGTATCAACACCAAACACTTGAATACCCAAGCCATGGTTGAAGATGGCGGCACGCTGATTGTCGGCGGTATTTACGAAGAAGAAAGCACCAATGCAGTGAACAAAGTACCTGTTTTGGGCGATATTCCTGTTGTCGGCAATCTGTTCAAATCACGCGGCAAACGTGAAAACCGCCGTGAGCTGTTGATCTTTATCACGCCGCGCATTATGGATAATGTGGGTAACAATCTGCGTTACTGATTTTTAAAATGACAAACAGGCATATCTGCAAAGGTATGCCTGTTTTGGTTTTCAGACGGCCTGAGATGAAAAGGCCGTCTGAAAAACGACGAACTTTTCCACGAAACCACCATATCGTATAAAATGACCCACATGGAAAAAATCAACGGCAATTTAATTTTAATCGGGCTGATGGGCGCGGGCAAAACCACTTTGGGCAAGCAGCTTGCCCAAATGTTTGAATGCCCGTTTTACGACAGCGATTACGAAATCTGCACTTCTTCGGGCGTAACCATTCCGACCATTTTTGAGATGGAAGGGGAGGAAGGCTTCCGCAACCGTGAAACCAATATGCTGAAGAAGCTCGCTTCCCGGCGCAACATCATTTTATCGACCGGTGGCGGCTCCGTATTGCGCAGTGAAAACAGACAGATTTTGCGCCAAAACGGCGCGGTTGTTTATCTGCATGCCAGCCCCGAAACCTTGCTGGAGCGTACCCGTTACGACAGCAACCGGCCGCTGTTGCAAGTTGCCGACCCTTTGGCCAAACTGCAAGAGCTGTATGACCAACGCGATACGCTGTACCGTCAAACCGCCCATCTCGTCATCGAATCCGACAGTTGTCACAAAACGCTCAAACGCCTGATACAGGCTTTAGGCGAATAAACACGCTTTGCAAAGGAACACCATGCGCACACTGACTGTCCAAACCCCGTCCCATCAATACCCCATCTTTATCGGGCATAAACTGATTGAGCAGGCAGATACGCTGCTTCAGCCCTATTTAGGCAAAAAAGCAGCCATCATTACCAACGAAACCGTTGCTCCGCTTTATCTCAAACAGCTTCAGACGGCCTTAGACAGATTGGGCGTGCCGCATTTCAGCATCATCCTTCCCGACGGTGAAGAATATAAAAACTGGCAGACGCTCAACCTGATTTACGATGGCTTGATGCAAAACCGTGCTGAACGCAAAACTACTTTAATCGCTTTGGGAGGCGGTGTGATAGGCGATATGGTCGGCTTTGCCGCGGCGACTTATCAGCGTGGCGCACCTTTTATCCAAGTGCCGACCACCTTGCTCAGCCAGGTCGATTCCTCAGTCGGCGGTAAAACCGCCATCAACCATCCGCTCGGTAAAAACATGATTGGCGCGTTCTACCAGCCGCAAGCCGTGCTGGCCGATTTGACCGCCCTACAAACGCTGCCGCAACGCGAGCTTTCCGCAGGCATGGCCGAAGTCATCAAATACGGCGCATTGGGCGATGCCGAATTTTTTGCTTGGTTGGAAGAAAATATGGCCGACCTGATGGTGCAACACCAAGAAAAAATGGCAGAAGCCGTTTACCATTGCTGCAAAATGAAGGCCGATATTGTTGCCCAAGACGAAACCGAGCAGGGCATCCGTGCATGGCTTAATCTCGGCCACACTTTCGGCCATGCCATCGAAGCTGAAATGGGCTACGGCGTATGGCTGCACGGCGAAGCCGTTGCCGCCGGTTGCGTCCTTGCTTCCCGTTTGTCGCAAATCTTAGGCAAAACCCAACAAGCCGATACCGACCGCATTGCTGCTTTAATGAAAGCCGCCTCCCTCCCGTCTGCACCGCCTGTTTTCTCATTTGAAAAATGGATTGAACACATGAGCCATGACAAAAAAGTCAGCAGCGGCATTATGCGTTTTGTCGGTTTGGAATACTTGGGTAAAGCCAATATCACCGAAATTACCGATATGGAAATCCTCCGTCAAACCTTGCAGCCGTATTTGTGATGAATGAATTAGGTTTACTTTAAAATATAAAAAGGCCGTCTGAAAGTCATTTTCAGACGGCCTTTGGTTTTAAAACGTTTTGATTCATCGGCTTAAAGATAGATAAACCAATTTGGGCGGGTAAAGCGTCTTTTTATCCAGCTCGGCAATAATCAACAAGCCGCTGTCAAAGCGTCGGCTGTCGGCCAGTTTCAGACGGCCTTGATGGCGTTTGACAATGGTGTCTGCAATGGACAAACCAAGTCCGGTGCCTTGTTGTTCGGTACCGAGAATGCGGTAGAAAGGGTCGATAACGCGTTGGCGTTCGCTTGAGGGAATGCCGGGCCCGTCGTCTTCCACCCAGATGTTGAGGTATTCGGCGGTTTCATCAAAGCCCAAATCGATGCGGCCGCCTTTGGGGGTGTAGCGGATGGCGTTATCGGTAAAGGTTTTGATGAGGGTGTAGATTTCAGTGTCGTCGGCGTGGATTTGGCAGTCGTTTTCAACGGCGACGCCGATGTCTTGACCTTTGGCCAGCGCCAGTGGCATGAGTTCCTGCAAGACGCGGCGGAACTGGTTTTGCAGGCTGATCAGGGTTTTAGGGCGTTGGGTTTCGGGTGCTTGGGCGCGTGCGAGGGAGAGGAGTTGCTCGAGCAGGTGGCGGTTGCGCTGTATGCTTTGTTGCAACAGGGCGGACTGCTCGCGCGCTTCGGCGGACAGCTGCATATTGTTGAGCCGCTCTGCCTGAAGGGAAAGGGCGGTCATGGGGCTGCGCAATTCGTGTGCGGCATCGGCGATAAAGCGTTGCTGTTGGCGGACGTTTTCGTCGGTACGTTGCAACAGGTTGTTGATGGCGACGACAAAGCCTTGGATTTCGCTGGGAATGTCTTGCGTGTCCATTGGCGAGAGGTCGTTGATTTGGCGCTGTTCCAAATCGTTGGACAGGGTTTTGACGGAACGCATGGCGCGGTGGGTAATCCAGACGGTGAGCAGGATAATCAGGGGCAGGGCGAGAAGCATGGGAAGGATGCTCTGCACGGCGGCCATTTCGGCTAGCTCTTCGCGGTAGTCGCTTTCCTGCATGACGGCGATGCGGCCTTGCTTGGTGTTGCGGGTATAAACGCGGTAGTAATCGTCGTCGTCATCGGCCTGAATGGTGTGCAGGCCGTCTGAAATCTTCTCAGGCAGGCTGACAATGGGGTTGGGCGTATTAGGAAATTGAACGGAAATCTTGTTGTCGTTGTCGAGTGAGTGTTTCTCGTCATCGGCATCGCTCGGGTCGAGATAGTTCGCGACTTGGCGCAACAGATCGTCTTGAACCTCTTGGGTTTCGTGATAAGTATCGTAATATGAAAATATGCCTGCAAGAATGGAGAGGGGCAGGAGCATACAGATCAGGGCGAGGCTGATCCGGACTTGCAGGGATTGTTTGATGGTGTGGATAAGGCGTTGCATGGTTTGTGTGTTGATATTGTTTTGGTTTTTCAGACGGCCTGGTTGCTTTGTGCAACCAGCCAGCCGACCCCGCGGACGTTTTGAATCGCTTCTTTGCCGAGTTTTTTGCGTAAGGCGTGAATCAGGAAGTCAACGGCGTTGCTTTCAACTTCTTCGCCCCAGCCGTAGATTTTGTCTTCCAAATCGCTGCGCGACAGAATCATGCCCGGACGCAGTAGCAGGGCTTGGAGGACGGCAAATTCTTTGTTGCTGAGCATGATGGCCTGTTCCTGCCCGACTACTTCCGCCTGATGGGTGGAAGGGTTGAGCGTGATGATGCCGTTGGTCAGCAGCGTTTGCGCCTGTCCGCCGTGTCGGCGCAATACGGCACGCATACGGGCTTGCAGTTCCGCCATGTCGAAGGGTTTGACGATGTAGTCGTCTGCGCCGCCGTCTAAGCCGTTGAGCCGGCTGTGCAAATCGTCGCGCGCGGTCACGATTAAGACGGGAACGGTACAGCCGCCGTTGCGGATTTGCGCCAATACGTCCAAACCGTCTTTGCCGGGCAAACCCAAATCCAAGAGCAGCAAATCGTATGCTTGCGCCGCCACTGCTGCGGCAACTTCCGAACCGCGGCTGACCCAATCGACAGCGTAGCCGGTGTCTTTCAGATTAGCACTGACGGCTTGGGCAATCATGGCATCGTCTTCAACCAATAATACGCGCATGGAAGTTCTCCGGAGGATGGGTGGACAGTGATTATAACCGCACTCAATTAGTAAAAATTTAGGAACTGTCGAAAAACAAAAGATGAGGCCGTCTGAAATTTCGTTTTTCAGACGGCCTGTATGCTTCAATTCCGATTATTTAGGGTTTTTCTCAATCAAGGCAACCAATTGGTCGATATAGCCTTGAACAAAGCCACGCGCGGATTCGATGAGCTGGCCGTTGTCGTCAAACAGGGTAGGCGAGTTGCCGAGGAACACTTCCGGTTGACCGGTCAATGGCATATCGAAATACGAAAGGGCAAGGCGCAGATTTTTTTGCGCGCTATAGCCGCCCATTTTACCGACAGAATGACTGATGATGCCGGCAGGTGTTTTTTTCCAGGCAACATCGGCATTGGGTTTGGAGCCGATGTCGATGGCGTTTTTCAGGCAGGCGGGGACGGTACGGTTGTTTTCGGAAGTCACGAACAATACGCCGGCAGAGGCTTTGATGGTTTCACGGAACTCGGTATAGCTGGACGGAGTAGGGAAGTCGGTAACGGCAGGATCGTCGTAGTCGAAGTTGTATAAAGGCAAATGCCCGATTTCGACGATTTGCGCTTCGTAGCCTTCGGGGAACATGGGAATGACGTTTTGTGCGACTTTTCGTGCGAACGAGCCTTTACGCAGGCTGCCGACCAAGATGCTGACTTTCTTTGACATGTTTTTCTCCTGTTTAATAATAAAAATGAAGACAATTCTAAATTTTAGTGTTATCTGGGGAAGCGGTCAAGGTTTCAGACGGCCTGTTAAAATGGTTTATGCTAAAATAACGGTTTCGCTGATATTTCAAATTATTATGCACGCTTCTGATTCGCAAGAGGACGCAACGGCACACGAATACTACGCCGACAATCCCGACTTTCCTGCTAAAACCATTGTCGCCACCTTATTCATCGGCGCATTTTTCGGCTATCTCAACGATACGCTGCTGAATGTCGCGCTCACGCCGATTATGAAAGATTTCGGTGTCGATAAGACCACGGTCCAATGGCTGACGACGGGTTTTCTGCTGGTCATGGGGGCATTTACGCCGATTACGGCAGGCGTGATTCAATGGTTTGAAACACGCAAAATGGTGCTGTTTACGCAGGCAACGTTTTTAGCAGGATCGCTGATTTGCGCGTTTGCACCGACGTTTGGCGTATTGGTGGTCGGTCGGATGGTGCAGGCAGTGTCTGCCGCGTTTTTTGTCCCGCTTCTGTTTAACGGCGTGTTGTCGATTTTCCCTTCCAACAGGCGCGGAACGGCGATGGGTGTGATTACCATGATGTTTACCGCCGCGCCTGCAATGGGGCCTACGCTGTCGGGCATCATCATCGACCATACGCATTGGCGTGTGCTGTTCGGTTTTACCGCGCCGTTTATGTTGGCGGCGATGGTGATGGTGGGCAAATATTTGACGGTCAATTTGAGCAACATCAGCCGTCCGAAAATCGATATGTTGTCAGCTGTGCTGTCGATTGCGGGCTTCGGCGGGTTGGTTTATGCGAGCAGTAATTTTGCCCATATGCCGCTGCTGGAATTTATCCTGCTCTTTGCCGCTTCCGTTGTGCTGGTGGGGTGGTTTGCGCACCGTCAGTTCCGTTTGGCTACGCCGTTGTTGAACCTTCGTGCGTTTGAATACAAACAGTTCAGATATTGCGTTGTGATTTTGGCCGGTGCGATATTCCTGTTCTTGGGTTTGGAACTGATGGTGCCGATGTATACGCAGCAAGTGTTGATGCTGACCGGTACGGCAACCGGTCTGATTCTGATGCCTGCCAGTATTGCCCAAGCGGTTGCCGCGCCTTTGTTCGGCAAATTGTTGGATAAAAAGGGCGGACGCTTTGTCGTTTTGCCGGCAACAGTGATGCTGGTGGTGTCGCTGGCGGTATTGTGGCTGTTTTTGCGGATTGATACGCAAGTGGTGATGTTGACCGCGATGTTTACGCTGTTGGCGCTTTCCGTGTCTGCTTGTGTAACCGGCGAAACCCATGGTCTGAACGCGTTGCCGAAAACGCTCAATCCGCACGGTGCGGCGATTCTGACTACCATTAACCCGATTGCCGGTGCCATCGGCGCGGCGTTTTTTGTCGGTGCAACCAATATCGGCGAGAAACTTTCCAGCGCAGATATGCCGCAACAGGCAATGCTGGACGGTATCCATTTGGCGATGGGTTGCGCTTTGGTTGTCGGTGTTGTGGTTGTTATGTTTGCTTTGCGTTTGAAAGCGCATCAGAAATAAATAAAAAGGCCGTCTGAAACGTTCAGACGGCCTAAGTACCTCGTAAGAATTTATAAGATTTTTGTAACGCAATGAAGTTAAAAAGTATTTTATCAGTCGGCTTGATGATGGCGGTTTGTCCGTCATGGGCTTTGGATTTCGGGCGTATTCCTGAAAATGAGATTTCCGTTTATGTGCAGGAATTGGACAGTGGCAAAGTGATTGCCGAACACCGTGCCGATGAATTGCGTAATCCTGCTTCGACCATGAAGCTGGTAACGGCGTTTACCGCGTTTCGTATGCTGGGCGGCGATTATCGTTGGAAAACCGAGTTTAAAACCAACGGCCTAACCAAAGGCGATACATTGAAAGGCAACGTGTATTGGGTGGGGAGCGGCGATCCTGTGTTTGACCAGCATGATTTGGTGCAAATGCAGCAACAGATGCGCGATAAGGGCATACGCCATATTGACGGACATCTGATACTCGACCGCAGCCTGTGGGGCGATGTGAAGAATCCGGATGATTTTGCTTCCGATTCTGCCGAAAGCTTTATGACGCCGCCCGACCCCAATATGTTGGCGTATAAAACCGTTGAACTCCGTGCTGAAAAAGAAGAAGACGGAAGCTTGGTCATCCGTACCAATCCGCCGCTGCCGAATCTGAACATTCAAAACAAATTGACGCTTGAGAATAAAGAAGGGAAGTGCAGTGTTTTAAAAAACCACATGAAGACTTCCTATAAAAACAATACGCTGACCGTATCGGGCAAGCTGCCGGAAAGCTGCTTGGGACAAGAGCTGTATCTGAATATGTACAGCATGAAAGAATATGTCGGCAAAAGTTTTGTGAACCAATGGCGCCAACAAGGAGGTACGGTTTCAGACGGCCTGACGACAGGTGTCGCGCCTCATGATGCGCATGTGTTGGCGAGCCATCTATCCAAACCGCTTACCGATATCCTCACCGATATGAACAAGCATTCCAATAATCTGATTGCCCGTTCGGTTTTCCTGAAATTTGCCGGAAATATGTCTGATTACAAGCTGGCGCAGACTAAGGCCGCGTCTATCGTAAAAAGCGAGCTGGCGGTTGCCGGTATCAATACGGAAGGGTTGGTGTTGGAAAACGGCTCAGGCCTGTCTCGCGTCGAACGGCTCAATGCGCGAATGATGGCGCAAATGTTGGAAAAAGCCTACTTCAGCCCGTTTAAAAACGAGTTTATCAGTACGCTGCCGATTGCCGGTAAAGACGGCACGCTTAAAACACGCTTGAAACAGCCAGGTGAAAACCTACGCCTCAAAACCGGTACGCTTAAAGATGTCCGCGCGCTGGCAGGGTATTGGTTGGGCGAAAAGCCGTTGCTGGTTGTCGTCATTATTAACAGCCAAAAATCAACCGATTATTTACGCGATTTGGATAAGCTGGTATCTAAAATTGTTCAGCCCGGTGGCGAACATTGGATTGATGCTAAGGCTTCCTGCATGATTAGGTATCAGGCTTGATAAGCTAAAAAAGGCCGTCTGAAAATATATTGACGTTTTCAGACGGCCTTTGTGTAAGAAGGGGAGGCAAGTATTTATGTCTATTTTGAAAGATAATTCAGGGATTGAATGAATAAACGTTTTGGGCGAATCAGTTTGAGATGTATGGTTTTATCTTCGGTATTTAAGACGTATGTTTTAAGTTTATCTCCGGCTTCTCTTGTCTAAATAATCAGGCTCTTTACAAAGAGGCATAGGATACAGACGAAAAAAATACCGGTAAAGACCGGTATTTTTTATTTTTAACTTGATGGCGCGGCGGACGGGGCTCGAACCCGCGACCCCCGGCGTGACAGGCCGGTACTCTAACCAACTGAGCTACCACCGCGCATCCACTGTCAAAGACAATGAAAGGAAACTTGGTGGGTGATGACGGAGTCGAACCGCCGACATTCTGCTTGTAAGGCAGACGCTCTACCAACTGAGCTAATCACCCGAAAAAGGGAGATACTGAAGAATCAGTATTTTTAAATAATGGCGCGGCGGACGGGGCTCG
>NZ_KV835822.1:40177-217324 GCF_001838135.1 Neisseria sp. HMSC078H04 | reverse complement strand
GGCAGACGCTCTACCAACTGAGCTAATCACCCATGCGCAAAATTGCGAAGACGCTATTAAACCAAAAAATCCTGATGCGCGCAAGATTTATTTGCCGATAATTAGATATCTCCCTGCAAACACCAGTTTTCAAAGGAAATAATTTCTTCCTGCTTGCCTGCGACAACCAAAATATCGCCGGTTTCCAGAACGAAATCAGGGTCAAGGTCTTGGATTTTTCCGGTTTTGCGGCGGATAAATAATAGCTTCAGATGATGGGCGGTCAAGGGCAATTCGCGGATAGTTTTGCCGATGGCATGTGCCTCGCCGTGCAACGGGAAGGCATGGCGGCAGACGGCCTTGCTGTCTTCGTCGGAGAAGCTGTCATCATCACTGCCGACAAACAAGTCTTGCAAAGATGCATAGCGGCTGTGACGGATGTGGGTTATGGTTTGATAAACATGGTTGTAAGAGAGGCCGTGACCCAACATGGCATAGCTTGCCAGTACCAGGCTGGTTTCTTTGGTATCGGAGACGGTTTCTTCCGCACCCATTTCGGTAAAGGTTTTGACGTAATCGTCATTGGTGGCGCGAACATAAACCGGCATGCTCGGATGCATGGACATGATGTTGCCGAGAACATGTTGGGTCTCGTGCATATTGTTCAGTGTGATGACCACCATTTTGGCGCGTCCCAAGCCGGCGGCTTCCAAGACTTCGCGGCGTTTGGCATCGCCAAAGGAAACCGGCTCGCCTGCATTGCGTGCCACTTGTACGCGGGCAATGTCCAAGTCAAGGGCAAAGTAGGGGATGCCTTCTTGCGCCAATACACGGGCGACCGATTGACCGCCGCGTCCGAAACCGATAATCAGGACGTGTTCGGATTTGCTCATGGTTTCCACCAGCATGGAGTGCAAGTCCAAGGCTTTCATGTCCCAGTCGGATTTGACGAAGCGGCTGACGATGGCATCGCTGCTGCCCAAAATGAATGGTGCGGCAATCATGGAGAGCAAGACGGCTGCAGTGGCCGCTTGTTCCAATTCGGGCGAAACCATATTGATTTTGCTGGAAATAGCCAGCATCACGAAGCCGAACTCGCCGCCTTGCGCCAAATAAAGCGCACTCTTGAGGCTGTCGCCCACAGGGTTTTTCATGCGCAAAGCGATGATGAAGACGACCAGTGCTTTCAAGATCAACAGGATTGCCAACAAAATCAGGATTTGCTGCCAGTTGCCGATCAGCGCCTGAATATCGAGCTTCATACCGACGGTAATGAAGAAGAAGCCCAGCAGGATATCGCGGAATGGACGGATGTCGTCTTCCACCTGAATACGGTATTCGGTTTCGGAAAGCAGCATACCGGCAACGAATGCGCCCAATGCCATAGACAAGCCTTCAAGCTCTGTCAGATAGGCCACGCCCAAAGTAACCAGCAAAACGTTGATCATGAAGAGTTCGGACGATTTGCGTTTGGCAACCAGTCTGAACCAGCGCGACATCACACGGCTGCCGACAACGAACAAAATGCCCAAGGTCAGCAACATTTTCAAACCGGCCAAGCCCAGCTCTACCCACAAGTTGCCTTCGCTGCCGCCGGCAAGTGCCGGAATCAGAATCATCAGCGGTACAACGGCAATATCTTGCATCAGCAAAACACCCATGGCCATTTGACCATGCGGCTGACCCAGCTCGGTTTTCTCCGACAGAATGCGGCTGACGATGGCGGTGGACGACATGGTCAGTGCGCCCGCAGTGGCAAACGCCCAGTTAAACGGCGTGCCCATTGCCATCAAAATGCCCATAATTGAGAGCATGGTAATGATGACTTGCAAACCGCCCAAGCCGAATACGAGGCGGCGCATGGCTTTGAGTTTGGGCAGGGAGAATTCGAGACCGATGCTGAACATCAAGAACACAATGCCGATTTCGCCCAAATAGTCGGTGGCGTGGCTTTGCGGAATCAGTTTGAACATACCTGGACCGGCAATAAAACCGACCAAAAGATAACCGAGCATGGAAGGAATGTTGAACTTGCGACAGCAGATAACCGTAATGACGGAAACCAACAGGACAATGACAATGGGACCGAGGGAGAATTCGTGCATAGAGTGGGCGGCCTTTCGTTAAAAGTAGCTATTGTTATATAGGCCGTCTGAAACACGTCGAAAACCGACAGCAAACCCAAATAAAAACGCACAGAATGAACTTCATTTCTGCGATTTGATTTCCCGTATCATGCTTATTTGGACTTACTGTTTCGAGCGTTATCTAACGGATTGTTAAGATTATATCAAGATAGAATGTAAAGTAGTGTTTTGATTGACAAAAAGGGCCGTCTGAAATATTCAGACGGCCTTTAAATAAACAAACGGTTTACGGCATCAACATGCCGCCGTTGACATGAAGTGTCTGACCGGTAATGTATTTTGCCTGATCAGAAGCCAAGAACAAAACTGCATCGGCAATATCTTGCGCTTCACCGAATTTGCCCAAAGAAGTTTGCGCTTCAAAGGTTTTGCGGGTTTCTTCCGGCAGGGCGCGGGTCATATCGGTGTCGATAAAGCCGGGGGCAACGCAGTTGACGGTAATGCCGCGGCTGCCGACTTCACGCGCCATAGATTTGGAGAAGCCGATTAAGCCTGCTTTTGCGGCCGCATAGTTGGTTTGGCCGGCATTGCCCATCACGCCGACAACGGATGTGATGTTGATGATGCGGCCGGTACGCTGTTTCATCATGCCGCGCAATACCGCTTTGGAGGCGCGGAACACAGATTTGAGGTTAACCTGCATGATGTCGTCCCATTCTTCCTCTTTCATGCGCATCAGGAGGTTGTCGCGGGTAATGCCGGCGTTATTGACCAGAATATCCAGTTTGCCGAATTCTTTCTCGATGTCGGCAATCAGGGTTTCGATGGTTTCAGGTTCGGCAGAATTCAATGCACGGCCTTCGCCGCCCCATTGTGCCAAGCGTTCGCCGATTGCAGCCGCACCGCTCTCACTGGTGGCTGTACCGATAACTTTTGCACCGGCCGCAGCCAAAGTATCGGCAATCGCCGTACCAATACCGCGAGAAGCGCCGGTTACCAAAGCGATTTTGCCGCTCAAATCTTGTGTACTCATGTTTTATTCCTTAATTGCGATTGGAAAAATGGTTTCAGACGGCCTTATTTACCTAGGGAGGGTGCTTGATACCGTCGTTTGTTGATTCTTCGTAATAAATATTCTTTGTAGTATGCCCATGCTTGCTTTTTTTGTCCTTGTTTCCAAAGTCGTTTGGCTGCTTGTCTAAATTTCCTTTTAGGATTTGGAAAGGGCAACCAAGTTGATAGAGGTTGTTCTAGATATCCGTTATTCCATGGGGAATTCTTAAAATATTGATCATATGCGGGGTGGAAGCCTAATTGATGCCACGGTTTGATATGACCAACAAAATGGACTAAGCGGATATTGTTGGGATTATCGATCAATTCACTGTATTTTTGATGCCAATGTATCCAGTTAAAGTTTTCTGAAAGCCAGTGTACATGACCTATACAGGCTAAATTCAAAATATCTTGATCTGGGCAGGAGAGTTTAAAATTTTGTTTTTCTACGGCTTGCATTTTTTCAGACAAAATTTTATCTATTGCCATATCATTCCATTTGTCAATATTGAATAGAATGACCCCGGAGTTGAAATAAGGCTCAGTATCTGTAAAACCAAATTGATTGAGTTGTTTTATATATGCTCTGTATAAGATTGCATCAGGTACGGCGGCAATCAAAGAATTTGAAATGTCGATTTCAAATAAATCATCAATGTTACCCAAGCACAGTACATCAGTATCTAAATAAAGTGCAGTATGAGCAATACCTTTTAATAAGCAAGGGATACTCATACGGTAATACATAGCGATAGTAAAATAATGAGTAGTTTGCAGGGTAGAAAAGTATTCTGTATTTAAATGGTAAACGCTTATTGCGTAGTTTTGATTTGATGTTTCAATTTGATTGAAAATATCAAAATCATAACCTTCTGAACCACTAACTAACAAATGAAAATGTATTGGGCTGGTATTGTTTTGCAATACAGAAAGTAACGCAGTGCCGATGTGTTTGATATAGTTTTGATCGGCTGCATAAACAATATGTTTCGGCTGTTCAATGAATTCTCGTTTGCGGATATGAACAGTTTCTAATACCAATTTTTCTCTATCAAACATTTAAATTCTCCACAACTTCTCTATTGATTTCAGGTAATCTGATAGGGATATTCGGTTCAATATCAAATGCGCAGCTGATCCAGTTGCTGAAGCTGTATTTGTGTTTCAGGCCGGGGGCAAGCGGTACGTACGGCAAGGTCAGGAAGGCTTTGAGTTCTTCAAGGTTGCTTCCGTCCCAGTAGAACATATTGTTCGGGTGATAAAAATCGTAATGTACGATGGTCGGATTGGTCGTAATCAGTTTTTTGTCCAATCCAATCGCTTCGAAAATCCGCAAAGAGAGGCCGTAGTGCTTGCGGTTGAGGAAATCTACCAATACAGAGGATTTGGCCGCTTCTTCTAAGTTTTGACGATAGGAGAGGGCGTTTTCAAATGAGAAGAACTCGACTTCGGGAATGCCTAAAGCCGCTTTTTCTTCTTCGATTTTCTTACTGGCCAAGCGGAAATCTATTTCTAAACCGATTGAACGTGCAGCTTCGCAAAATGCACGGATGTCATTGTTGCGGTCGGCAGCGTACGAGCCGATAAACAAGATTTTGTTTTGCGGGTTTTCAGACGGCCTGAAGCTGTCAAAGTAGAAGCTGGTGGTTGGAAAGAGTTTTTCGGCGTATTCGGGGTGTTTGCCTTGGTCAAACGGATCGAAAAAGTAAAATTTGTCGAAAAATTCGATGTTGTCGAAGTCTTCTTTTAAGAAGGTCAGGGCTTCCCAATTGTAGTACACCATTAATTTTGAATGCGCTCTGAGCTTGGCGATGAAGTCTTTCGGATAGGCGCCCAGCCAAATCATGAAGCAATAATCCGCTTGTTCGGGATGTTCGCTTAACAGGGTATTGAGGCGTTCTTCTACGGCGCGGAACATGGTCCGTTTTTTGAAGTCTTTTTGTCCAAGAATATTTCGATACCAGATTTTTTTCAGCCGTTGAAATACATTTTTGTATTTGAACTCTTTTTCTTCATAGGTCAGGGACAGCACTTCAAATCCGCATTTCTCCAAGTTTTCAATAATGAGTTCGTGGATTTTGAAGAGTTCCGGCATGGCGAGAATGACTTTTTTCTTACTCATAATGTATTCAATGTAATATTTTGTCAGGCAAGGATATTTGCCATAGGCAATAGGGTTAATCAATGCCGAGCAGGCGGTTTAGCCATTGTGTAAACGAATAATAGGCTTTGATTTCAGGGGCAGGTTGCTGATACGGGCGTGCCAAAAATTCAGGCAATGTGTCTAAATTACCGCCGTCCCATACGAACACGCGGTCTGGGTGGTATAGGTCGGTCTCCAAGATATGTTTGTTGGTGGTAATCAGTTTTTTATCGAAACGCAACGCATCAAAGATACGGAATGATAAGCCGTAATGTTCGAATTGTGCAAAATCGACGACTGCACCGCAACTTTGCACTTGGCTGAGGTTTTCTTCAAAGCTGAGGATGCTGCTGCGGTCAAGATAGCGGATACCGTTGTGTCCGAAGGCTTTTTCAGCCCTGTCATCTTTGCAGTAGATATGAAAATCCAAGGGCAGGTTGAGGCGTTCGGTTTCTTGGATAAAACGTTTGGTTTGCTCTTCGCGCCTGAGTTCGTAGCCGCCTAAAAAGTAGAGTTTGTTGGTGGGTGCATATTCCACCACGGGAAAGTCAAAGTAAAAATTGGTGGTGGCTTTGAAATGGCATTGTGGATATTTTTGAATATCGTCGGGGTCAAAAACCCAACATTGGTCAAAATAATCTAAATATTCAATAATGTCTGGGAAGCGGCCTACGCCATCCCATTGATAATTCACGCAAATATTGCTGTGTTCGCGGATGGTGGCGACGATTTCTTTGGGGTAAATGTTGGCGCGGATACAGAGCGCATAGTCGGCTTTTTTGCCGTTTAACAAGGCCAGTTTTTGCTGAATGTCGTCGAGGTGGCGGCTGTATTTGAGGTATTTTTTATAGTTGCCGTCTTTGGTGATGTGTTTGTGGTAGAGGTTTTTGAGTCTGCTGCCCAAGTTCGGGTAATAGGAATCTCGGTCGTCATAGCACAGATTAATGACATCAAAACCAAGAAAACGCAGATTTTTTTCGATACATTGATCCAGTCCGTACATGTAGGGAACGGCAAGAATAATGGTTTTTTTCATAATGTATTCGGATTGGAGTGGGCTGATTTTTCAGACGGCCTTGCCTGACAGGATAGGCCGTCTGAAAACATTTTAGTGGGCTTCGATAAATGCAGTCACTTGGTCGGCATTGGTCAATGCGCTGCACGCGGCTTCTTTGTTGATGCGTTTGGCGAGGCCTGCGAGGACTTTGCCGGGGCCGCATTCGGCGGATTCGGTGATGCCTTCGGAAACAAGCGCGTTGACGGTTTCTGTCCAGCGCACCGGGCTGTACAGTTGGCGTACCAAGGCATCTTTGATTTTGTCGGCATCATCGTAAGAGGCAACATCGGCGTTATGGATGACGCGGATTTGCGGTTGTTTGATGGTGATGTCTTTCAATGCTTCGGCAAGTTTTTCCGCTGCAGGCTTCATGAGGCTGCAGTGAGAGGGAACAGAAACGGGCAGCGGCAGGGCGCGTTTGGCTCCGGCTTCTTTGGCGGCAGCCATGGCGCGTTCGACTGCGACTGTATTGCCGGCAATCACGACTTGGCCTGGGGAGTTGAAGTTGACGGCTTCAACGACTTCGCCTTGTGCAGCTTCGGCACAAATGGCTTTCACTTGTTCGTCTTCCAAACCCAAAATAGCGGCCATTGCGCCTACGCCTTGCGGTACGGCAGATTGCATGAGTTCGGCGCGCAGGCGGACGAGTTTGACCGCGTCTGCGAAATCCAATGCACCGGCAGCGACGAGGGCGGTGTATTCGCCGAGGCTGTGGCCTGCAACGACGGTAGGGATTTTACCGCCGGCTTCCAAGTAGGCGCGGTAGGTGGCAATGCCGGCAGCCAGCATGATGGGCTGGGTGTTGACGGTTTGTCCGATTAATTCGGCATCTTCGCCGTTAATCATTGCCCACAGGTCTTGACCCAATACGGCGGAAGCTTCGTCAAATGTGGCTTTAACGATGGCTTGCTCGGCAAAGCCGTTCATCATGCCTAGGCTTTGTGAGCCTTGTCCGGGGAAGAAGAATGCGAAAGACATGGTAATTCCTTATTGGTTTGAATGTTTGAGGGTATCTGCCAGCAGAAGGAGGGTGGCGACAGTATTGGTTACGGTGGTCAGCCGGAAGGTGCGGACAAAACTGAGTTTGCTGGTTTTGTGCCTGAATGCGAGGCTGCCGCAATAACCGCCCGGCCAGCCACCAAGCAGGTTGAGCAGATGCAATTTTGCTTCGGGTATGCGCCTGCCGTGGTTGCGTGCGCGCTGTTTGTCTCGGTAGTAAAGCAGGAAAACGTATGCACTCAGTGCGAGATAGGCGATTGCCAGTTTGGGCAATATTACAGCCGTTATGCTTAAAAACAGGCTGCTGATGCAGAATGCAAACGTTAGGGATTTCATGGGTTTTAGCAGAATAGGCCGTCTGAAAGGGATGTTCAGACGGCCCAATCGTTAGTATTTCACCAAAACTGCACCCCAGGCAAAACCGCCGCCGATACCTTCGAGCAAGAGGTTTTGTCCGCGTTTGATTTGGCCGTTTTTAATACCGACATCCAGTGCCAGTGGAATGGAGGCTGCGGAAGTGTTGCCGTGGTCTTGGACGGTTAAGATCACTTTATCCATGCTCAAGCCCAAGTGTTTGGCGGTAGAGTCGATAATGCGCTTATTAGCTTGGTGCGGCACAAGCCAATCGATTTGATCGGTGGTGTAACCGGCTTCTTCGATAACGTCATCTGCGATTTTGGACAGCATTTTGACGGCAAACTTGAATACGCCGGGACCGTCCATGCTGATGTAGGGCGAACCGCAAATTTGGCCGTTGGCGATTTGTCCGGGGACGTTCAAAAGGTTGAGGTAGTTGCCGTCGGCTTTGAGTTTGCTGTGGATGATGCCCGGTTCGTCAGATGCGCTTAAGACAACCGCACCAGCACCGTCACCAAAGAGGACGCAGGTGGTGCGGTCGTTCCAATCGACGATGCGGCTGAAGGTTTCCGCGCCGATCACCAAAGCGTTTTTCGCCATGTCGCTTTTGATATAGGCATTGGCAGTGGTCATGGCATACATAAAACCGGCGCACACGGCTTGGACGTCAAAGGCAGGGCAGCCGTTGGTTATGCCTAATTTTTGCTGCACGATGGTTGCCGTAGAAGGGAACTGCATATCGGGAGTGGCTGTGGCGACGATAATCAGATCGATATCGTCAGCCTGCAAATCGGCATCTGCCAAGGCGCGGCGTGCTGACTCGGCGGCCAAGTCGCTGGTTTTTTCGCTGTCGTCTGCAATATGGCGAAATTTGATACCTGTACGCGTGGTAATCCACTCGTCGGAAGTGTCCACTTTTTTGGCAAGGTCGTCATTGCTGACGCGGTTGGCAGGAAGGTAGCTGCCTGTACCGGAAATTTTGGCATATTGCATGAGAACGGCCTTTTTAGAGAGTTGATTCAGATAGTCGGGTATTGTAAGCGAAAATGGGAAAATTCCCAATATTAAGAATGAAGTCGGTGATTAAAGATAAAAACAGGCCGTCTGAACATTTTGGAGTTTCAGACGGCCTGTATATATCAGCCTTAAGCTTCCGTTGTTGGAGTAGCGGTTTCTTCCAGTTCAGCTGCTGCTTTGGCGGCTTCCAAAGCAGCCAACTGGGTGGCTACGCCTTGTTCGATTTGAGCGAGGCCGGCAGATTTGGCTTCGTGATAGGCTTCTTCCAAAGCATAACGGAAGCCGACTTCGTCGGTTCCACCGTGGCTCTTAATCACAATACCGCGTAAACCAAGAAGGATGGCACCGTTAAATTTGCGCGGGTCCAATTTGCCTTTCAAACCTTTGAGTGCGGGCAGGGCGGCAATGGCGGCAAGTTTGTTGAACAGGGTGCTTTGGAATTCGCGTCGGATGGCGCCGCTCATGAATTTAACCGCACCTTCAATGGTTTTGAGCATAACGTTGCCGACAAATCCGTCTGCGACAACGACATCGGCTTCGCCATACAAAACGCTGTTGCTTTCGATATTGCCGATAAAGTTGAGTTTGCTGCTGCTCAACAGTTTAAAGGTTTGTTTGACGGCATCCGTACCCTTGATGTCTTCTGTGCCGACGTTCAAAAGGGCGACACGCGGGCTGCCTTTTTCAGGGTGCAGCGCGTGTACCAGCTCGCTGCCGATGATGGCAAATTGAACCAGTTGTTCGGGCGTACAGTCAACGTTGGCGCCCAAATCCAAAGCCAAAGTAACGTGTTCGCTGTCGGATGGCAGGAATTTGGCGATGGCAGGGCGCTCAATGCCGGGAATGGTTTTGAGGACGAATCGGGCGGTCGCCATCAGTGCGCCGGTATTGCCTGCCGATACGGCGGCTTGCGCGTTGCCTTCTTTGACTTGGTTGATGGCGATGCGCATGGATGATTCTTTTTTATTTTTCAGCGCAGATTGAGGCGCTTCATCCATTTCAACGACTTGCGCTGCATGGCAGACGGTAATGCGGTCCATAGGCGCGCCTGCCGAGCTTAATGCTTGGCGGACTGCTGCTTCATCTCCGACCATAATCAGATGTACGTCGGATTGCTGTTTCAGGAAATCCACTGCACCGGGGACGGTAATCGCAAGGCCTGCATCTCCGCCCATGGCATCTACGGCCAGTGTAATCATGTTGTTCTCCGGTTTGTGTGTTTCAGACGGCCTCAAACAATCGGAAAAGCACACTCATCCGATTTTCAGGAGATTGAATGGAAAATCAGATGAAAAGGCTTGTTGCGATGGTCGTACCAGATTTATTGGTTTTGCGCGGCCAATTTGTTGTGTTCGTCGATGTCCAGCGCGTCCCAAGGATAGTTGATCCACCAGTCTTCAACGGTAATGCCGCTGAAATAAGGGACACCTTCAGGAATTTTACCGACTTTGGCTTTGATTTTTTCATGCAATACTGCCACGCCGACAGTGCCGAAATCTTCTTTCAACAATTCGTTCAGGCAGAACTCCATGGTAACGCGGCTGTCGTCCACTTCGTCAACAACCAGTACGTTTTTGCCTTTCAGGGCATCTGGAACGGGATCAAGCCATTGGACTTTTTTTACTTCCTCGGTCACTTGACCTTCGTTATCGCTGTCGTAGTAGGCTGTGGTGACGGCGTAAATTGGAATTTCCAAGAAGCAGCGCAACATGCGGGCAGGGATAAAACCGCCGCCGCCAATGGCAATCATGGCATCGTATTTAGTGCCGGAGTTTTGGATTTTTTCCGCCAATCCTTTGATTACGCGGTGGATGTCGTCGTAGGTGTACCAGATTTTACGTTTCATGGTGTGCTTCCGAAGAGGAAAATACAGGGTGCAATGCAAAAAAGCCAGTCATTGCATGGCAATATTCTGGCTTTTTCAGTCAGACGAACGGATTATTCGCCTTTAGCTTTTACCACTTTACGGCCACGGTACATACCGTTTGGAGAAATGTGGTGTGGACGATGTACTTCGCCGGTTGCGCTGTCAACAGACAGAGAAGGCGCAGTCAGAGCGTCGTGTGAACGGTGCATACCGCGTTTAGAAGGGGATTTTTTGTTTTGTTGAACGGCCATTTCAAGCTCCTAGATAAATAAACTGTGTCCTAATTAACTGCTTTTCAAACCTGCTAAAACAGCGAAGGGGTTTGGTTTGTCCCGATTGACTTCGTCCAGTGTTCCATTGTTGCCGCAGTCTTCGTGTCGAGGGGAGAAAGGGAGCGACATCAGGATTTGGTCTTCAACCAGAGTCCGCACGTCAAGCTCTTCTTCGAGCAGCATGCCTTCCAATTCTTCATCGGCAAGCATGGCTTCGTCCAAACTCTCTTCATCGGCAAACAGGACGATACGGCTGGTTTCATCGAGTAGAAACGGCATGGGCGTAATGCAACGCTGGCAAATCAGGGGCATGTCGGCTTTGACGTTTAAATCGAGAAACAGACGTTGCAGCCGGTCGCGACCGCCTTGCAGCGTAAACGACACGCGTGTCTGTTTGTCGGCCGGATAATCGTGCGAACTGACTCGTTCATCCAATTCTTCGAGCAGGAAGCTGCCTTGCAGATTCTGCCCTTCGGCGGCGAAAACTTCTGGGTCAATCAAATTAGGGTATGACATAAACGGAGTATGATATAATTTCGGCAGTCTAACGTCAATGTTTTTAAGTAAAAATATGGAAGTAAAACTGCCTTTGGTTTTAGGGTCGAGTTCGGTTTTCCGCTGCGGACAGCTTCGCCGTTTGGGTATCGATTTTCAGACGGCATCGCCTGATTTTGATGAAACGCCTATTGAGGGCGAGCATGCAGGCGAGACGGCGTTGCGTTTGGCGGAAGGCAAAGCCCGTTCATTGGAGGCAACTTTTCCTGCCACGCTGATTATCGGCGCAGACCAAGTCGCATGGTGCGAAGGACGGCAGTTGGGCAAGCCGATGAACGTCGCAAATGCACAACAGATGCTGGCGGACTTGAGTGGAAAACGGATTGAATTTTACAGCGCAATCGTGCTTTTGAATACTGCTACGGGCAAGGTTCAGCATCATATCGATCATACGGTGGTTGCCATGCGACAGTTGACGCAGGGACAAATCAGCCGATATTTGGAACGCGAGCCGGATGCGGTTTATTGTGCCGGTGCGGCGAAGAGCGAGGGTTTGGGCGCCGCTTTGTTGGAGCGGATTGAAAGTACGGATCCGAATGCTTTAATCGGCCTTCCAATTTTCCGTCTGATTGATTTTTTGAAAAACGAAGGTGTGGAAGTTTTATAGTTTGAGGCCGTCTGAATGTGTTCAGACGGCCTGAGATTTTTTGGAGCTGGAAGAATGAAACCGATTTTGTATTTGATTCCTACCCCTTTGGGTGCGCCTGATACGCCATGCCTGTTGCCGCATGAACAACAGGCGATTGTCGGGCTGACGGATTTTGTCGTGGAAGCGGAAAAAACAGCGCGTGCGCATTTGAAACATTTGGGCGTGACTACGCCTATCCGCGAGCTGAATTTGCAAACGCTGAATGAACACACGGATTTGAAGACTTTACCGGAATTGCTGAAACCTTTGCAAGAAGGGCGCAGTATGGGCATTGTCAGCGAGGCAGGTTGCCCGGCTGTTGCCGATCCGGGCGCGAATTTGGTGGCATTGGCGCATAAACACGGTTTTGAAGTACGGCCTTTGGTCGGCCCTTCCAGTTTGTTGCTGGCACTGATGGCTTCGGGTGCGAATGGGCAGAACTTTGCGTTTAAGGGTTATCTGCCGTCTGAAAAAAATGAGCGCATTCAGAGTTTGAAGGCTTTGGAGCAACGTTCACGCCAGCAAAATGAAACGCAGCTGTTTATCGAAACGCCGTATCGCAACGATGCGTTGTTGGCTGATGCGGTGGAAAACCTGCATCCTGAAACGCGCTTGTGCGTGGCTACGGACTTGACCTTGCCGACACAGGAAATCATCAGCCAGACGATTGCGCAGTGGCGAAAAAGAAAAGAAATGCCGAATTTGAAAAAACGCCCGACTATTTTTGTGTTGCATGCCGCGTAAAACTGGATTGGGTTCAATTTCAAACTATATTAGTTTGAGGAAATAAAAAAAGGCCGTCTGAACAACAGACGGCCTTTGTGTTGCCTAAGCTTTTATCAAGAAACGACTTCGCCTTGGGTGCGTTGTTTTTCGATGCTGCGGTTGATGTGCCATTGTTGGGCGATGGTCAAGAGGTTGTTGACTACCCAGTACAGAACCAAGCCGGCAGGGAAGAAGAAGAACATGATGGAGAAAACCAAAGGCATGATTTTCATCATTTTCGCCTGCATAGGGTCGGTTGACGGCGGATTCAGATAAGTTTGTGCAAACATGGTTACCGCCATAATCAAAGGCAGGATGTAGAAAGGATCCGGACGGCTCAAGTCGGTAATCCAACCCAACCATGGCGCTTGGCGCAATTCTACGGAGGCGAACAATGCCCAGTATAGGCCGATGAAGACGGGGATTTGCAACAACATAGGCAGACAGCCGCCCAGCGGATTGATTTTCTCGTCTTTGTAAAGCTGCATCATGGCTTGTTGTTGCGCCATGCGGTCATCGCCGTATTTCTCTTTGATGGCTTGCAATTTAGGTGCGGCGGCACGCATTTTTGCCATAGAGCGGTAAGAGGCGTTGGTCAATGGGTACAGTACGGCTTTGACGATGATGGTCAAAACGATGATTGCCCAACCCCAGTTGCCGATGATGTTGTGCAGTTGGTTCAAGAGCCAGAAGAGCGGGGAGGCGAACCAGTGTACTTTGCCGTAGTCTTTGGCCAGTTGCAGTTTGTCGGCGATGTTGGCGATAACGGAAGTGGTTTGCGGACCGGCATACAGGTTGATGGCAGTTTCGGCTTTTGCGCCGGCTTGGATGGCGGCTAAAGGCACGCTGACGCTTGCGCTGTACAGGTTGTCGCCGCGACGTTTGATGTCGATGTTGCATTCGCCTGCAGAGCATACGCTTTGGCCGTCTTTAGGCTGCAAAATCCAAGTGGACATGAAGTGGTGTTCAATCATGCCGAGCCAGCCGGTCGGAGTTTTGCGGATGTATTCGGCTTCGGGTTTGCCGGATTTGGCATCGTCGTCCAAATCAGAGAAGCTGACTTTTTGGAAGCCGCCTTCAGGAGTGTAAACCACCGGGCCGACATAAGAGCGGGTGAAGTAGCCTTGGCCTTCAGGTTCGCTGTGGTCGCGGACGATGCGGTAGTCTGCGCTCAGGTTAACGGGTTGGCCGTTGCTGTTGGTAATGTCAAAGCGGACGTTAACCAAGTAGCTGCCTTTGGTAAAAGTATAAACTTTGTCGATTTTCAGGCCGTTGGTTTCAGGTGCGCTCAGGCGGACTTCAACTTTGTCACCTTCCAAACTGTATTGTTTTTGCGGAGCAGTAAAGTTGACGCCTTTCAGAACGTTGTTGCCTTGTGCGTCCAAAAGCTCGGATTGGGCAACGTAGGTGTAGTCTTTGCCGTCGTTAAACAGGACGAAAGGTTTGTGTTCGTCGCCGGTTGCTTTGTATTGCAAGAGGGTCAGCTGACGCAGGTCGCCGCTTTTCTCATCGATGACGGCTTTAACCGTGTCTGTGGTAACGGTAATGGGAGAGGCCGGGGCAAGTGCGGCTTCGGCAACGGCTTTTGCCGGAGCGGCGGCCGTTTGCTGTTGCGCAGCTTGTTGCGCCGGATTAGGTTTGGGGCTGGGGAAAAAATGTTCCCAGCCGGCAAAGATTGCCACTGAAATGGCAAAAAACGCCATTAGTCTTTTAAAATCCATAAGAGATTCCTGGAATTGACGGATAGGTAATCGAGATGAAAACTGCTTCAGACGGCATTATATAGAAACCGACGGGAAATTAAAGGAAATCGTGTTCTTTAAATGGTTGACAGCAGCATTATGGAACAGGGTCATGACCGTGTCCGCCGAAAGGATGGCATCGTGCGATGCGTTTGATTGCCAGCCATCCGCCTTTGAATGCGCCGTATTTTTTGACGGCTTCGACTGCATATTGTGAACAGGTCGGGGTATAGCGGCAGCGCGGTGGAATGAGGGGGCTGATGCAGTATTGGTAAAAGCGGATGAGTGCAAGGAAGAGCTTGGAAAGCAGGGTATTCATCGGCGTTTTTTCATCAGCTGGGCAAGTTGGTTTCGGGCTTCCGGAGCAGTTTCCCGATTAAACGCCTGACGCACGCGCACAACAAAATCATGTGGCGGCAGCTGGTGTTGATTCAGCCTGAACCAGTCGCGGATGACGCGCTTCATATAATTGCGGTCATGGGCGCGTTTGGCGGTCTTTTTGCTGACGACCAAACCAAGGCGCGGATGGCCGAGCGCATTGTCTGCGGACTGGGAGACTTGCAGCAAATCGCGGCTGCGTCGGTTTTTCAACGCAAAAACGGATGAAAAATCATCCGTTTTTAATAAGCGATACTGCTTCGAGAAGCCGTAATTCAAAATTATACAGCCAGGCGTTTGCGGCCTTTGGCACGACGAGCAGCCAATACTGCGCGACCACCGCGGGTTTTAGAGCGAACCAAGAAGCCGTGGGTGCGTTTGCGTTTGGTAACGGAAGGTTGATAAGTGCGTTTCATGATGTTTCCTAAAAATTGGTAGATAATTAAACCGTGAATTACACTCCAATTTGCTGCTTTTGTCAATCAATATAAAAACTTTTCGTTGGCCAAAGTGTGACAACGGGTTTGATGCATTGATAGAATTTGTGGATAAAATTTTGCGGCGGTTGTGGATAAAAAAGAGCGGAATGGGTATAATCGCCCAACCTTGCTTTTCTCTGTGCGCAAGGCCGTCTGAAAGCAGCGGGCGTGTCATAAAAATCTGATTTTTATTGGATTGCCTGTCTGCTCCGCCTTCTTGTATTTCCCAAATCTTCCATTTTCCGAGCTTAATCTCATGACGTTAGCTGAATTTTGGCCGCTGTGCCTTTGCCGCCTTCACGAAATGTTGCCTGCCGGGCAGTTTGCGCAATGGATTGCGCCTTTGACCGTGGGTGAAGAAAACGGCGTATGGGTGGTGTATGGTAAAAACCAATTTGCCTGCAATATGCTCAAAAGCCAGTTTGCCGCCAAGATTGACGCCGTGCGTGCCGAATTGGTGCCTCAGCAGGCTGCTTTCGCGTTTAAGCCGGGCGTAGGTACGCATTATGAAATGGCGGCTCAGGCTGTTGCGCCGGTGCAAGTGCAAGAAGTCATTGAAGTTGAAGAATGTGTAGAGCCTGTTCAAATGCCTTTGCAAACTGCTGCGGCAATGGAAGAAGATAGGCCGTCTGAAACGGTTTCCAAGCCTGCTGCTGCCATGACGGCTGCCGAGATTTTGGCGCAGCGCATGAAAAACCTGCCGCATGAGCCTCAAGTGCAAACTGCTGCTCCGGCTGAGTCTAAAGCAGTTGCCAAAGCCAAAACCGACGCGCAACACGATGCGGAAGAAGCGCGCTACGAACAGACCAATCTGTCGCGTGACTATACATTTGAAACCTTGGTGGAAGGTAAGGGCAACCGCCTTGCCGCCGCAGCCGCCCAAGCGATTGCTGAAAATCCGGGGCAGGGCTACAACCCGTTTTTCTTATACGGCAGTACCGGTTTGGGTAAAACCCACTTGGTGCAAGCCATCGGCAACGAATTGCTGAAAAACCGTCCTGATGCCAAAGTGCGCTATATGCACTCGGACGACTATATCCGCAGCTTTATGAAGGCTGTGCGCAACAACACTTATGATGTGTTCAAGCAACAATACAAACAATATGACCTGCTGATTATCGATGATATCCAGTTCATCAAAGGCAAAGACCGTACGATGGAAGAGTTCTTCTATCTGTACAACCATTTCCACAACGAGAAAAAACAGCTTATCCTCACTTGCGACGTATTGCCTGCCAAAATCGAAGGCATGGACGACCGTCTCAAATCCCGTTTCTCATGGGGTTTGACTTTGGAACTCGAACCGCCCGAATTGGAAATGCGCGTGGCGATTTTGCAGAAAAAGGCAGAAGCGGCCGGTATCAGTATCGAAGACGAAGCCGCTCTGTTTATCGCCAATCTGATCCGCTCCAATGTGCGTGAGCTGGAAGGCGCGTTCAACCGTGTCAGCGCCAGCAGCCGGTTTATGAACCGTCCTGTCATCGACATGGATTTGGCGCGTACGGCTTTGCAGGATATTATTGCCGAGAAACACAAAGTCATTACCGCCGACATCATCATCGATGCGACAGCCAAATACTACCGTATTAAAATCAGCGATATATTGGGCAAAAAACGCACGCGTAACATTGCCCGTCCGCGCCAAGTTGCAATGAGCCTGACCAAAGAGTTGACCACGCTCAGCCTGCCTTCTATCGGTGATGCCTTTGGCGGCCGCGACCACACGACTGTGATGCACGGTGTCAAAGCGGTGGCAAAACTGCGCGAAGAAGATCCCGAATTGGCGCAAGACTACGAAAAACTGCTGATTTTGATTCAGAACTGACCCAATGCAATTTCAGACGGCCTGATGTCAATATGAGGCCGTCTGAAAACAAAAAATATTTTAAAATACCCAAATCAACCGATTTCAAATTCAAAGGAATGGAACATGCTGATTTTACAAGCCGATCGCGACAGTCTGCTCAAGCCGTTGCAAGCCGTTACCGGTATTGTCGAACGTCGCCATACTCTGCCGATTTTGTCCAATGTGTTGCTGGAAAGTAAAGACGGACAAACCAAACTTTTGGCAACCGACTTGGAAATCCAAATCAATACCGCCGGCCCTGAAAGTCAGGCAGGCGATTTCCGCATTACGACCAACGCTAAAAAATTCCAAGACATCCTGCGCGCCCTGCCTGACAGTGCGCTGGTGTCACTGGATTGGGCAGACAACCGTTTGACTCTGCGCGCGGGAAAATCCCGTTTTGCCCTGCAAACCCTGCCGGCCGAAGACTTTCCGTTGATGAATGTCGGCAGCGACGTCAGCGCGACTTTCTCGCTGACTCAAGAAACCTTCAAAACCATGCTTTCGCAAGTGCAATACAGCATGGCGGTTCAAGATATCCGCTATTACCTCAACGGCTTACTGATGCAGGTTGAGGGTAACCAACTGCGCCTTGTTGCAACCGACGGCCACCGCCTTGCTTATGCGGCCAGCCAAATTGAAGCAGAACTGCCGAAAACGGAAGTAATCCTGCCGCGCAAAACGGTATTGGAACTCTTCAAGCTGTTGAACAATCCGTCCGAGTCCATTACCGTTGAGCTTTTGGACAATCAAGTACGCTTCCAATGCAATGGCACGACTATTGTCAGCAAAGTCATCGACGGCAAGTTCCCTGACTTTAACCGCGTGATTCCTTTGGATAACGACAAGATTTTCCTCGTATCCCGTACTCAGCTTTTGGGTGCGCTCGAACGTGCTGCCATTCTTGCCAATGAAAAATTCCGCGGCGCGCGACTGTTCTTGCAACCAGGTTTGCTGAGTGTCGTATGTAGCAACAACGAGCAGGAAGAAGCGCGCGAAGAGCTGGAAATCGCTTACCAAGGCGGAGAACTCGAAGTCGGTTTCAACATCGGCTACCTGATGGATGTGTTGCGTAATATCCACTCCGACGATATGCAGCTTGCTTTCGGCGATGCCAACCGTTCAACGCTGTTTACTGTGCCGAACAATCCGAATTTCAAATACATCGTGATGCCGATGCGTATTTAATTAGCGTATTTAATTAGTATGTGAACAAACAAAAAGAGCGTGTACGGTACACGCTCTTTTTTATAGGCTTGGATCAAAAGGCCGTCTGAAAATTGTTTTTCAGACGGCCTTTTGATTAAACCGGGATGATTCGGTTAAATAGGAAAACTGGGATTAACGTGGACGTGGTTCGCAGTTTTTCACCAGGAATGAGCCGTTAGGGGCGTTCACGCCAACTACTTCAGAAGTAGTGTGGGTGTTTTTGTCGATGAAACCGGCAGACATTACATAGCCTTTACGGTTGGTGAAAGTAGTGCCAGTGCTGTCAGAACGTTTTTTGTCGACAACCAAAGAGGCTTTTTTGCCACCGGCGTTTACGTCAGCAGTAACTGCACGGCCGCTACGGTCAAAGCCGTACATCACGTTCAGTGATTTGCCACCGTCACAACGGTAAGAAACGAAGCCGGCAGGTGCAGCGGCAGCAGAGAAGGAAACAGTAGCCAATGCGGCTGCAGTGATAACAGAAAGTAATTTCATGATCTAAGCTCCATATGAGGGTTGTGTGTTATCTTGCAAAGTGAGAAAGGATTTCCGTTTGCAGATGAAGCGTATTTTAGGCGTTTTGTCGGTAGTGGCAATTAGGTAAATTGCAAAACAGTGTTTACTTATGATTACCTGATTGTTTATTAATAGAAAGTTGTTTGTAATTTGGTGTTGCAAAGTGGTTATGTGGGTTGTTGCGGAATATATACATTAATGATTCTTTAAGAAATATAGCGAAAGAATACAAAAAAGGCCGTCTGAATATTCAGACGGCCTTTGATATGAAGCGGTTTACAAGAAGAAAATTGCAGCCACAGTCACGGCGATGATGCCGTAGATGGTCATTGGGATGACAGTTTTCTTAATGATGGCACCTTCGGCGTTGTTCACGTTCAATACGCTGCACACGGCGATGATGTTGTTGATGCAGACCATGTTGCCCATTGCGCCGCCGACAGATTGCAGGGCGAGGATGAGGGTAACGGACAGGCCGGTATCAAGCGCGATTTGTTGTTGAATCGGACCAAAAGTCAGGTTGGATACAGTGTTGGAGCCGGAGAAGAATGCACCGATTGCGCCCAAGTATGGGGAGAAGTACACCCAGTGTTCGCCTGCCATCGCTGCAAATTCTTTACCGATGATTTTCACCATGGAGTCATCGCCGCCAACCATCATCAGTTGAACCATAATCAACGCACCCATCAGGGCAAGCAGAGGTTTTTTGGTTTGGTTGAAGGTTGCAGCGTAGAAAGACCATGCATCTTTGAATTTGGTTTTGTACAGCAGGATGCAAATCCAAACGGTGAAGACAAACGGAATCCAGGCCGGAACGTAGAGGGTTTGGTAGGAAGCGTTTACGCCTTGGCCGAAGATGTTGCCGAAGGTGATGGTCAGGGAGTCGCTGACGGTGATTTTGGACAAATCAAACGGCAGTTGGAAGCTGAACCATTCTTCTTTGCTGGTCAGCAGGCCTTTGATGCCCAGCTGTTTGATACGGGTGACCACCAGCATACCGATCAGCATGCCCAAAGGAGCCAGTGCTTTGGCAACTTGTGCGAAAGGTACTTTTTCTGCATTCGGGTCTTTGGCGTAATCTTTGCTCAAGCCCCAGCCGCGGTTTGCGGCGAATACGGACACCATCAGGCCGATTGCGCCGGCAACCAGAGATGGGAATTCTTCATTGACCATCGCCAATGCAACGTAAGGAAGGGTACAGGAGAATACGGCGATACCGATGAAGCCCAAATTTTTGCGGATTTCAGCCCAAGGTACGATGAAGCTCAAGCCGATAACAGGGATGATGAAACCTGCAAAGAAGTGCATTACACCGGTTTGCATACCGATTTCCATAATGCTCTTTTGATCCAAGCCCAAAGGTGCGAAGCCGAACCAAGTCGGGGTACCTACTGCACCGAAGGAAACAGGCACGGAGTTCATCACCAAAGCGAAGATGGCTACTTTCAACGGATTGAAGCCCAAGCTCATCAGGATTGGCGCGGCAATGGCGGCAGGCGTACCGAAACCGGACGCACCTTCAATCATAAAGGCGAAAGACCAGCCGATGATCATCAACTGGGCAATCGGATTCGGGCTGATGGTAGCCAGCCATTTGCGGATGACGTCGATACAGCCGGTGGTTTCCATCATGCGGTTGAACATAATGGCACCGAAAATCACGGTAATCGGGGTCAGGGTAGAAACGAGGCCTGATGCTGCCGTTGCATTGAGCAACATGGCGTTGTCGCCGAAATAAAACAGTTTGATGACGTAAATCAGCGCAGCGGTAATTGGCAGCGCAATGTAAGACGGCATACTGTTTTTCTTAATCATCAGCCAAATCAGCAGGATGATGGGGAAAATGCTGAGAAAGAGAGCCATAGGAATATCCTCGGGGCAACAAGCACCATAACCGTCAATCAATGGCGGTTTGATGCGATGTGTTGAGTAATAGATGTTTTTCGAATAAGGATTGCCACCTTTTTAGATGCAATCAGTTATCAGGTAAATTGGTTTTACCAATTTATGAAAACTGTTGCACACTTTACGTAATCTTATGTAATCGGTCAAGAGGTTTGTAACAAAAAAGGCCGTCTGAAATTGGGTTTTCAGACGGCCTGAGAGCATTGCCAGTAGTGCATTTGGTCGAATATCGAAAGGTATTTACATTCAATATTTTGTAAAGGTTTTGTTTTTAATTGATTTCAAACGAATTATTCTATTCCTGCCCATTTATGTGTCTGTACGCTTAGTTGCCAATGGACGGGGGCGTCTGGTCGGCTGTTTAATACGCCGATTTGGCGGATGGTGTCGTAGATATTCATCACACCGTCTTGCTCACAAGGCGAGAGGTAGTAATGTTGGGCGCGGATTTTGCGTTCCATCTCTTGACAAAATGCGATGACATCGCCGTCGGCAACAATGCGCACTTCGTCGGCTTTCTCGATGCAGCCGGATTCATATTTGGCGGCATAGCAAGCTTTAGGGCTGGTGGCAACGTAGTCGATTTGCGGTGGCGCGGGGTTGAGGCCGTTTGTTTCGATACACAGAAAATAGCCTTCGGCTTTGAGTGTGTTGAGCAGGGTATCCAAATGCGGTTGGATGGTGGGTTCGCCGCCGGTAATGATGATGTTGCGCGCCGTGTAGGTTTTCAGACGGCCTAAAATATCGGACAGGCTCATCATGCCGAATTTGAGGTAGTCGGTATCGCACCAGTTGCACGCGAGATTGCATTTGCCCAGGCGGATGAAAACGGCGGGCATGCCTGTATTCCAGCCTTCGCCTTGCAGGCTTTCAAAGATTTCGACAATGCGGTATTGGGGATTGTTCGGCGTGATGTGAATGGTCATGAATGTCGGGTGTGTGGGATTGAATCGTTGTGGTGAAGCGTTTTGAGAAATCGGTTGAGGCAGCCATTCTTTCTGTCAGTTCAATAGGAAAGAATGGCTGGGTGTGCTTAAGCGGCAATGACGGCTGCTGCGGCCAAAAATGCCGGCAAGCCTTGTTTGAGCAAAATGCTTTTGTTGCCGGATGAAAACGCGCCCCATGCGGCGGCGATGAGGACGAAGCCGAGGAACAGGATGGTCGCGCCGTAAACCGCGTTGTCGGGTGCGGCAAAGCGCGCCCATACCAAGCCGATGGCGAGGAAGCCGTTGTACAGGCCTTGGTTGGAAAACAGGGTTTGTACGCGTTTTTGTTCCATAAATTCGTAAGGCATGTTGAACAGCTCTGACGCTTTTTCGCTTGGGATTTGCGTCATTTCGAGCCAGGCGATGTAGAAGTGTTCGACAGCGACGAAGAGGACGAGGAGGGTGGAGATGATTTTCATGAAGATTCCTTTTGATGTTTAGCGGATGGGTGTGTTTGGGGAACAGGCCGTCTGAAAAATACAAAATGCCGGTTTATTCCCCTTCATATTCCGCACACGAAGTCGGCGTTTCCCATAGTTTCACGCTGCACACTTTGACACCGGCGTTTTTCAGACGGCCATACATTTCTACGCTCATGTTTTCGGCGGTGGTGCGGCAGGGCAGGCGCAGGGTTTTCATGTTCCAGCCTTCCAAAAGCGCGGCGATTTGGCTTTCGCGTTCGTTGTTGCCGTGATAGATGAAGGCATGGTCGAACGGGTCGGTAATGTGTTGTTTGACGATGGCTTTCAGGTCGGTAAAGTCCATCACCATGCCGTCTTTTGCGCCGCCTTGGATAACGGGCGCGGAGACGGTGATTTCGAGTTTGTAGGTGTGGCCATGCAGGTTTTGGCACTTGCCGTCATGCCCGTCGAGCATGTGAGAGGAATCGAAGGTAAAGATTTTGGTGATTTTCATGAGATGAGGGAAGCCGATCAGGCCGTCTGAACGGTGTAAAACCTGTTTCAGACGGCCTTGGGATTATTGTTCGGAAGGGAGTTTGAGGAAATGCTCGCGATAATGGCGCATTTCTTCGATACTTTCGAGGATGTCGTCCAATGCCTTGTGCGAACCGCGTTTGACCACGCTTTTGGCAACGGCCGGATTCCAGCGTTTGGCCAATTCTTTCAGCGTGGATACGTCTAAGTTGCGGTAGTGGAAATAGGTTTCCAAACGCGGCATGTATTTGACCATGAAGCGGCGGTCTTGATGGATGGAGTTGCCGCACATGGGCGTGGATTTCTCGGGTATCCATGCGGACATGAAGTCCAACAGGTTTTGCTCGACTTCGGCTTCGGTCAGTTTGGATTCGCGCACGCGTTGGGTCAGGCCGGTGCGGCCGTGGGTGGCGGTGTTCCACTCGTCCATGCCGTCGAGCAACTCGTCGCTTTGATGGATGACGTAAACGTCCGACTGCGCCAGTACGTTCAAATCGGAATCGGTAATGATCATGGCGACTTCGATAATGCGGTCGTGTTCCGGGTTGAGGCCGGTCATTTCCATATCGAGCCAGCAGAGATTGTTTGCGTTTTGGGTCATTTCAGACGGCCTTGTGTTTTCAGTTGGCAGTATTATAAAGGATAAAGGTTCGGGCCGTCTGAAAGCATTTGTAACAAGTTGTGCAATCTCTTGATATAATCGTCCGTTACACAAAAAATCACCGCCAAAAATCATGAACCCAAGCCCTTTGCTCGATATTATCGATACGCCTCAGGATTTGCGCCGTCTGGAGAAAAAACAGCTGCCGCAAGTCGCCGCCGAATTGCGCGAATTTCTGTTGGATTCCGTCGGTAAGACGGGCGGCCATTTCGCCAGTAACTTGGGCGCGGTCGAGCTGACGGTGGCACTGCATTATGTGTACGACACGCCCGAAGACCATCTGGTCTGGGATGTCGGCCATCAAAGCTATCCGCACAAAATCCTAACCGGCCGCAAAAATCAAATGCACACCATGCGCCAATACGGCGGTTTGGCGGGTTTTCCGAAACGCAGCGAGTCGGAATACGACGCGTTCGGTGTGGGGCATTCTTCCACATCCATCGGCGCGGCATTGGGCATGGCCGTTGCGGACAAACAGTTGGGCAACAACCGCCGCAGCGTCGCCATCATCGGCGACGGAGCCATGACGGCGGGTCAGGCATTTGAAGCCCTGAACTGCGCAGGCGATATGGATGTTGATTTGCTGGTCATCCTCAACGACAACGAAATGTCGATTTCCCCCAATGTCGGCGCGCTGCCGAAATACCTTGCCAGCAACGTCGTGCGCGATATGCACGGCCTGTTGAGCACCATCAAAGCCCAATCGAGCAAAGTATTGGATAAATTGCCCGGTGCGATGGAGCTTGCCCAAAAAGTCGAAAACAAAATCAAAACCTTGGCAGGCGAAGCGGAGCACGCCAAACAGTCGCTGTCTCTGTTTGAAAACTTCGGTTTCCGTTACACAGGCCCGGTGGACGGCCACAACGTTGAAAATCTGGTCGATGTATTAAAAGACTTGCGCGGCCGCAAAGGCCCTCAGTTGCTGCACGTCATCACCAAAAAAGGCAACGGCTACAAATTCGCTGAAAACGACCCTGTCAAATATCACGCTGTCGCTAAGCTGCCGAGCGAAGTACCTGCTCAGGAAGTCAAGCCTGCCGCGGCCAAACCGACTTATACGCAAGTGTTCGGTCAATGGCTGTGCGACCAAGCGGCGGCGGACGAGCGTTTGGTTGCCATCACGCCTGCCATGCGCGAGGGCAGCGGCTTGGTTGAATTTGAACAGCAATTCCCCGACCGCTATTTCGACGTCGGTATCGCCGAGCAACACGCTGTTACCTTTGCAGGCGGTTTGGCATGCGAAGGCATTAAGCCTGTCGTAGCGATTTACTCCACTTTCCTGCAACGCGCTTACGACCAGTTGGTACACGACGTTGCCTTGCAAAACCTGCCTGTTTTGTTCACCATCGACCGTGCAGGTATTGTTGGTGCAGACGGCCCGACCCATGCCGGTTTATACGACTTGAGCTTTTTGCGTTGCGTTCCGAACATGATTATTGCCGCACCCAGCGACGAAAACGAATGCCGCCTGCTGCTCTCAACCTGCTATCAGGCAAACTCGCCGTCCGCCGTCCGTTATCCGCGCGGTACAGGCACGGGCGCAACTGTTTCAGACGGCCTGGAAACCGTTAAAATCGGTAAAGGCATCATCCGTCGCGAAGGCGAGAAAATTGCCGTTATCGCCTTTGGCAGCATGGTTGCCCCATCATTGGCCGCTGCCGACAAGCTGAACGCGACCGTTGCCGATATGCGCTTTGTCAAACCGATAGACGAAGAACTGATCGTCCGTCTCACCCGAAGCCACGATTACATCGTTACCGCCGAAGAAAACGCCGAACAAGGCGGCGCAGGCAGCGCGGTGTTGGAAGTGTTGGCGAAACACGGCATCTGCAAACCGGTGTTGCTGTTGGGTGTAGAAGACAAAGTTACCGAACACGGCGACCCGAAAAAACTGTTGGACGACTTGGGTTTGAGTGCCGAAGCGATTGAAAAACGCATTGCCGGCTGGATTAAGGCCGTCTGAAAAATGATTAAAACCTATCAATACATTGCATAATTTATGGGAAAAAAACTAATCAGCATCAGCATGGTGCGCAACGAAAACGACGTTATCGAATCGTTTGTCCGTCATAATCTCGAGCTGATGGATGAAATGCACATCATCGATCACGGCAGCAGCGATGGAACAAGGGAAATCCTGATTCAATTGAAAGAAGAAGGTTTGCCGATATTTATCTATCAATATCAAGCACTCAAGTTCAATCATGAGCAATTGGTCAACCAGCTGATGAAGCAGCTTGTAGCAAAAGATGAAGCGATAGATTTCGTTTTTCCGCTGGATGCGGACGAATTTATTTCATGTCCTAGCCGTATCATGCTGGAACAACTTTTGGATGTCATCGGCGAAAACAGGATCGGCATGTACCTTTGGCGCGGCTATTTGCCGACATCGTTGCAATACAACCCCGATTTCACCACTCAATTTACCGAGCAACGCCTCGAAACGCTCTTTACCCCCAAAGTCATTATCCCCAGATGGGCTGCCGAATCTTGCAGCGTGATTATCGGCTGCCATTACATGTTAGATAAAGATGGCAACAAGGTTAAATCAACCCTGTTTCATTCGCCGGATTATCGAGGTTTACATTCCTGGTTTATCGAGCAGTTTTCTGCCCAATTTGCAGAGACCGATTTGTTGTGGCTGGGACATTTCCCAATCCGCTCCTTAAATCAGCACATCAAAAAAATCCTCGAAAAGTCTATCCTGATTGCCATTAAAGACGGGAGTACCGATATTGCCTGGGAAAACCAGTTGCGCGAATTGCTGGACAAAGGCATGAAGATGGACTTGAACAATTTACGGCTGTTGGCGTACAAATACCGTGCCGGTTCTGCAAGTTTAGAGGCCTCACAGTGTGAAGTCAGCCATTACGAACCCTTACGTAAAAAACCGCTGACGCTGAAATACACCTCGCCGGAAGCAGGCGATCCTTTGATGGTTGTCGGACATTTGGTCCTTGCATTGGCAAGCGGCGCGAAAGATTCCTCTTTAGGCCTTAAGGCCGTCTGAAAAACACAGCCCGCGCACACAATAATAGGAAAACCTTATGATCAGTATCTTTGATATTTTCAAAATCGGCATCGGCCCGTCCAGCTCGCACACCGTCGGCCCGATGAAGGCCGCGGCCGCTTTTGCCGATTTGCTGCATGCCGAAAACTTGGATACACAAGTGGCGCGCATTGTCATTGAAGTGTACGGCTCACTTGCTTTGACCGGCATCGGACACGGCACATTCGACGCATTATTGCTCGGTTTGGAAGGCAGCCTGCCGCACGATATCCCGCTTGCGGACATCCCCCAACGCTTGGAACGCATCCGCACGCGGCACGTTTTAAAACTCAACGGCCGTGAAATGGCCTTCAATCCTGAAAAAGATTTGGATATCCGCGGCGACAAAGTGTTGCCCAAACATCCGAACGGTTTGAACTTTATCGCCTACCATTCAGACGGCCAGAAGCTGAAAGAGCAGATCTATTATTCAGTCGGCGGCGGTTTTATCGTAACAGACGAAGGGTTTGCACAAGAAGCGCAAGAAAATTCAGACGTGCCATATCCTTACAAAAACTGCGACGAGTTGCTGGCACAATGCCGTCTGAACCAGTTAAATATTTCCGAAGTCGTGTTGGCCAATGAAGCGGCGTTGGCAGGTTGTGATGAGGCGGAAGTGCGCCGCCGAGTGGCCGCCGTGGCCGATGTGATGGAAAACTGCATCAAGCGCGGCTTGGGTGCGGAAGGACAGTTGCCCGGCGGCTTGAACGTTCGCCGCCGTGCGCCGCAGTTGGCAGCCAAACTCAAAGTCCTGCGCGAAAGCGAAATCGTCAATACCCAACTTTGGCCGATGGTGTACGCCATGGCGGTCAATGAAGAAAACGCCGCCGGCGGCCGTGTCGTAACCGCACCCACCAACGGAGCGGCAGGCATTATTCCTGCCGTCTTGCACTATTTCCGCAAATTTAATCCGCACGCTAACCAATCGCGTGTTGAGGACTTCCTGCTGACTGCCGGTGCCATCGGTATTTTGTATAAAACCAATGCGTCGATTTCCGGTGCGGACGTCGGCTGTCAAGGCGAAGTCGGCGTGGCATGTTCCATGGCGGCGGGTGCATACGCCGAAGTTATCGGCGGTACACCGAAACAAGTGGAAAATGCCGCCGAAATGGCCATGGAACACCACTTAGGCCTGACTTGCGACCCTGTCGGCGGCTTGGTGCAAATCCCCTGTATCGAGCGCAACGGCATCGCCGCCGAAAAAGCCCTCAAGCTCGCCACCCTCGCGCTTTTGGAAGACGGCACAGACAAAAAAGTCTCACTTGATGAAGTGATTCAAACCATGTTGCAAACCGGCCGCGATATGAAGGCAACCTATAAAGAAACCTCACTCGCAGGCTTGGCCATTACCTTGCAGAAAAAAGCCATACCTGTATCCGTGCGCGTGGTGGAATGTTAGCAATAGAGTAAGGGATCTGCACGATAAAAAAGGCCGTCTGAAAAACTTTCAGACGGCCTTCATACAATCAGATATTGATAATTTGTTTTTGAATTTCAGCCCCTTCAAATGTAGAAAGCCAAACAGTATTCTCATTAATTTCGTTGTTGATTTCATCCGTTAAAGGCTGAATTATTCCTTGAGTACGCATATATCGTAGAGTGTCAGTGATGGTTTTGATGGCTAAATCGTCATCGTAAAGGCAATTATGTTCTTTTAAAAACATAATAACATCATGTATGCTCCCTACCTTATGACGTTGGAAGTATAGAACAACGTGATTTTCGGTTTTCTTAAGTTTGTCTTCTGTACTGTTAATAAAGCAAGAAAATAGGGATTTCAGGAAATATCCTGCTGCTAGAGTGGCAATTCCGTAGTAAATCCATGAAGATGTATGGCTGGCATCACTGATAGCAACAGAAAGACTGCCCAAGAAGATGATTGCGTAAAATATTGGGCGAAGTAGCTTCATGATTCTGTAACAGGCTTAGTTACAGCAAATTTCATTTCCTGAGCGATAAGCAGCTCCTCGGCAGCCATTTGATTTAAGTAAACATCTATATCCATCAACGGGCTTTCAATCTGTTTTTGAAACCAGCTACCTTCACTATTTTGATAGTAGAGATCTGCTTTAAACTGCATTTTTCTATCTGATGTTGTGCGAAGAATAATATTACCGGCTTGATAGTCTAAAGATTCCTTTTTTTCTGTAGACAAAATAGTGTTATCCAATGTTTTGGAAAACATGGCAATAAAATCATTTAAAGACAGAAGCTGGTGGCGTTGCAGTTGCTCCAGTTTTTCTAGAAAATCGATGGTAAGATGTTTGCTTATAGCTTTCAAATCATCTATCAATTCTGAAGTTTGCGTTTTCTTTTTTTTGTTTTCAAACATAGTTTGTCATCCAATAAATTAGTTTGCAAGCTGCAATTCTTGGGCTATCTGCTGGCTTATTTCCATTTCTCGCCCATGGGTATTTTGAATTTGCAGTTTTATATCTTGTGGTATATCTTGAAAAGAGACAGCGCGAGTCAATACAGTTTCTTGCCATTGACCATTTGCAGATCGAGAATAGAATTTTTGAATAGCAACTTGTCCGGCCTGATAAAGTGCTTTTGCAAGGTTTCCTTCTTGCAGGAAAGTTTTAAAACCGACAATACTGGCAGGGATAAGAATTTCTTTAATACGATCGAATGATTCTATAACGAATTTTTTAATATCATTCCAAAATGCTCCGATGACTACACCTACACCGATTAATAATGCTGCTCCTGCAATTAAATATGGAATCATGATAATTTTTCCTTGTTGAGTTGTTGTTTGACAAAGTTTTCTGAAACCTCGCGGGTTTCAGTCTTGAGGATTTCCCCTGAGGAAATATCAAATTTTTTACCGGCATTGGCTTCTTTGCCTTTGCGAATATTTTCAATTTTTTCCATTAGGTTTTGATGGGTAACTTCGTGAGCATCCTCGTTTTTTGCGGCAAAAGCCGAAAGTAGGATACCATTGGCAATGTCAGAACCACTGAGCGTGGCTGAGTTTGCGGCAGCATCTACCAAGTCAATGGAATGCGGAAGCTGCTTGGGAATGTATTTTTCAAACAAGCGCAGGCGCGTGGTTTCATCAGGCAGGTCGAATTCGATATGCATCAGAATGCGACGCATGAAGGCTGGGTCGTAGTTGCTAATAAAGTTGGTAGCAAAGAGGACGGTATCGTTGTAATCATTTAATAATGTCAACATGACGGAACGCGTTTGGTTGACGCTGGTATCTGTCGCACTAGTCATATTGGTTACGCGTCTGCTCAAAATAGCATCTGCTTCATCAAAAAATAAAATAGCATTGTTCTCTTTTGCAAATTCAAACGCAGCTTGAATATTTTTTGGAGTTTCGCCGACGTATTTGGATTCGATGTCACCATAATTGACTAAAACTAAAGGGCGGTTGAGATGCTTAGCAATAGCGTGTGCCGCCATGGTTTTGCCTGTACCCGGTTCGCCATAGAGGTTGATGATCATTTTGTTGTCGTACTTGTGGGTATGTTTGAAACCCCATTCTTCAAATACGGCAGATTGGTGTTCTCGCAGGCTGATGGCGCGCTTAAGTTCGTTGAGTGTATGTGCGGGCAGAATCAGATCGGACAGGCTGTAAATCGGCTGACTCAAATCGAATGCAATAGTATTTTTTTTAGGTGCAACTGTTTCTTTTTTAACAGTATTGGGTACGATAGGCATTCTGTTTAGATGATGATGAAATAGAACATATGGATTTTATGTTTTTTTATTTTCTTTTTCAATTATTTATTTTATTTTTAGAAGAAGTTATTGTATGTAAAAGGAATTAATTATTTTCTGAAAAGTAAGGATAAAAAATGTCGTTGGGAAAAATAGTTCCTAGGGGACTTTTTTCTTTATTAAACAAGCAAGTATTTTGATGACATTATTCGTTGGGTGGATTTATGTTTATATACTCATTCATGAGGGTGAATAGAGTTTGGTTGAAACAGTAAATAAAAAAGGCCGTCTGAAAAACTTTCAGACGGCCTTTTTTTGTATGGATCGAATAACTAACCGTTTTTTTGATAAGGGTTTTCCAGCCCGGCCATTAACTCGCGGAAGTATTCGCGCAACTGTTTTTCGGAACAACCCATCAGCAGCGCGTCTTCAAATGCGTCCTGCGCTATTTGGTACAGTTCGTTCAAGTTTTCGGTCATGACTTTGACTTTTTCGGTGCAGGAAACAATCTGACCGTCATCGTCATACCATTTAGGCATTTGCGGCATTGCCATCGTACACCTCAATTCAAGAAACGGGATGGATCGTTTTTCTTCACGCGGCGGGCAAAGGCGTATTTCGCGCTCCAATATTTGTGGCCGAGGCTGGTAATTTCGATACGTTTGCCCGTTCTCGGCGCGTGAATGAAATTGTTGTTGCCGATGTAAAGGCCGACGTGGGAAATACGGCCGCGACCCATGGTGCGGAAAAAGACCATGTCGCCCGGCTGCAATTCCGAACGGCTCACGGCAACGCCCATTTGCGCCTGTTCGGCAGAGGTGCGCGGCAGGTTCACGCCCATGGCGCGTTTAAAGATATGTTGCATGAAGCCGCTGCAGTCAAAGCCGGTAGAAGCTGATGTGCCGCCGTAGCGGTAGGCCACGCCGAGCAAGCCCATGGCGCTGCCGATTAACTCATCTGCATTGCCCGAAGGTGCGCGCGTATTGTTGCTTGCGGCAGGATAGGTATTGGTGGGATGGACAGGGGTTGCCTGACGCGTATTGCCGTAAACGTTGGCGTTGTCGTTGAATTGGTTTAAAACATGCTGACGGGTGGTAATCAGGTTTTCCAAATCATCGGCGTAAGAAAAATTGACGCTCGCGAGCATGGCGACCGAAGTCCAAACTGCTGCGAGCCGGAGTAAAAAATTCATTATAAAAACTTCCGTTTCAGAAGGCATTCCCTGCCGATTGCAGGCACATTGCCGGTTTCTGAGATGTTATCCCGTATCATTCTCTTGTTATCTGCTTGATTGTATTCAAAAACCGTCTTTTTGGCAAAAAAACTGCTGTTATTTTGCGTTAAACCCTTGTTTCCAAACAAACTAGAAAAACATTAAATGCGGTTTCGCTTGATTTATCCGCCGCTGCAACCATATAAGCGGCATTCATTGATTTATTTTCAGAGACTGACATGACACAAAATCACAGCGATATCCGTACACGCTTTATCTTCGACGATATGCCTATCCGCGGTATGCACATCCGCCTTGAAAAGGTTTGGCACCACATCGTCAACCAAAAACATTATCCTGTCGCCATCCGTCGTGCATTGGGCGAATTGTTGGCCGCCGGTGCTTTATTGTCTGCCAACCTTAAAAACGAAGGTGCGCTGATTGTTCAGGTTCAAGGTCAGGGCCGTCTGAAAATGTTGGTGGTGGAAGCGACTTCTGAAAATACTGTCCGTGCTACCGCCCGATGGGATGAAACCGCTGAAATCCGTGATGATGAAAGCCTGACTGCGCTGTTGGGCGAAAACAGCGTGTTCGTTTTGACTCATCAGCCTAAAGATGCCGACCCATGGCAAGGTGTTGTGCCGCTGGAAGGCGACAGCATTGCGCAAATGTTGGTCAACTATATGAAACGTTCCGAGCAGCTCGATACCTATATTACGCTTGCTGCCGACGACCAAGCCGCAGGCGCATTATTGCTGCAACGTCTGCCGGAAGAAGAATTGGATGATGCCGCGTGGGAGCATGTGACTACGCTTGCGCAAACGCTTACTTCGCAAGAATTGACCGGTTTGTATGCGCATCACGCCCTTTATCGCCTTTACCATGAAACCCCGCCCCGCGTTTTTGAACCGGAAGCCATTGAATTTGCCTGCACCTGTTCCCGCGGCAAAGTCAGCGATATGTTGTTGATGCTTGGCGGTCAAGAAGTCGGCGGCGTGGTGGCGGAACAAGGCAGCATTCAAATTGATTGCGATTTCTGCCATACCAAGTATGTGTTTGATGAAACCGATGTCAACGCTTTGTTTGGCGCGGATGTGGTGAATGCCGTACGTCAAGAAAATGAGCGTTTGCAGTAAGCAAGCGATAAAAGTTTCTTAAAGAAATTGGATACCTTAATAGAAAGGCAGGTGTAATACCTGTCCTTTCTTTTTGGGAAAACTGAATATCATCAATAGGGAATGCCGTCTGAAAAAAGCGTGGCTGATTTCAGACGGCATGATTGTTTTAAACGATGCGTTTAATGTTTAAAGATTATTTCCAAACCAACAAAGCGTGGTTGCGTTTGCCGCGGCGGACAATGGTGTATTTACCGAAACGTTTGTGTTCGTCGGTCAGCATGTAGGCATCGTCAGGTTTTTCAGCGGCATGGTTTGGATTGTTGGCTTCAGCAGGTTTGCCGTTGAGCAAAACCGCTTTGCTGTTAACAAAACCGCGCGCTTCTTTGTTGGAAGACGCTAAACCGGTTTTTACCAAAGTCTCAACCACATTGAGGCTCTCGGGAACTTCAAAAGTCGGCAGGCCGTCGAGTGCCAGCTGCTCGAAGTCGCTTTCGGTAAGATGGCTTTGGTCTTCGGCAAATAGGCTTTCAGAAATACGTTGGGCGGCGGCAAGGGCCTCTTCGCCGTGAATCAGACGGGTCATTTCTTCGGCGAGAATGCGTTGCGCTTCTGGCTTGGTGCCGCTGGCTTTATCTTTGGCTTCGATGGCATCGATTTCTTCGATGGACAGGAAGGTAAAGTATTTCAGGAATTTATATACATCGGCATCGGCCACTTTCAGCCAGAATTGGTAGAACTGATACGGAGAAGTTTTCTTCGCGTTCAACCATACCGCGCCGCCTTCGGTTTTACCGAATTTGGTGCCGTCGGATTTGGTTACCAAAGGCAGGGTCAGGCCGAATACTTGTTTTTGGTGCAGACGGCGGGTCAAGTCGATACCGGCAGTGATGTTGCCCCATTGGTCGGAACCGCCGATTTCCAAAACCGCGCCATGGCGTTTGTTCAGTTCGGCAAAATCGTAGCCTTGCAGCAGGGAGTAGGCGAACTCGGTAAAGGAAATCCCCACATCGTCGCGCTCGATACGCTGTTTGACGGATTCCTTGTTCAGCATGGCGTTGACAGAGAAATGCTTGCCGATGTCGCGCAGGAAGTCGAGGCAGTTCATGCTGCCGAACCAGTCGGCGTTGTTCGCCATAATGGCGGCGTTTTCGCCGTCAAAGCTCAAAAAAGGTTTTAGTTGGTTGCGGATGCTTTCTACCCAGCCGGCAACGGTTTCGGCGGAATTTAAGCTGCGTTCAGCGGCTTTAAAGCTTGGGTCGCCGATCATGCCGGTCGCACCGCCCACCAAAGCAATCGGCGTATGGCCGGCTTGTTGGAAACGGCGCAATGCCAATACAGGCAGCAAGTGGCCGATGTGCAGGCTGTCGGCTGTCGGGTCAAAACCGCAATAGAGGGAAATTTTTTGTTCGTTTAGCAAAGCGTCTAAGGCTTCGATGTCGGTAGTTTGCGCGATTAAGCCACGCGATTGTAGGTCTTTGATGACGCTCATTGATATCTTCCAAAAAAATTAGCAGTTTTACAAACTGCTAATTGTAACAAATTTCATCGGATGAATGGCTATGGCTTACTGAAGAAGCGTGTGTTTTTCAGAAAAACGTTTGGCCAGTTCTCTGCCACCGTAAGGGTTGATGTGGTCTCTATCAGAATAAACCGGCAATCCATTGATTTTGAAGTTCTCCGGAATATAGGCAGTGGCATCGATAATGTACACATTGGCATATTTTTCTGCCAATTCTTTGATGCGCTCATTTCCTTTTGAAGTGACTGTTTCATCAATGGCAAGATTTTGACTAAATCCCGGTATGCGGTAAGACAGGATATAGGCGCGCAAGCCGTTGTATGATAGATTAGGGTTGTCTATCATCAGGTAAACCGCTTGTTTTTCCGAAGAAAGTTTTTGCAACATGAGGTCGAATTTTTTGAAAAAATCGGCATCGTAAGCAAGGGAGTGGCTGTTTTCAGGCATTTGGCTGCCCCAGCGCATGGCCAAAAGCACTTTTGAGTATTGGGGCAGATGCTCTTTGGCGTATTCATAAACGGCACGGCAGGAGGCGTTTTGCTTGAATACGGGTGCGGCATAATCTTCTACATAGGCGCAACTGTCCGCAGAAACCATCGCTGCCGACCAGTTTTCTTTTTTGCCGACGGTATCAAAAAACGTTTTATATTGGTCGGCATGCGAATCGCCTAGAATCAGTAATTCCGGCTGTTTGTCGGTATCGCCCCAAACACACTGTTTGTCGGTATTGTTGTGACAAGAAGTATAGGAACGCGCCAATCCCATACGGTCGTATTGCTCTATAAACGGAAGCTTCATGGCAAGAAAAGGCGTAATGGCCAAAACAAGCATGGGGGCAGTATAAACCCATGTAACAGATTGGGCAAAAGAGCCTTTCCAGTTTTTAAACGGCTTCTCGACAAAATAATAAGAAAGCAGAGAGAGTGCAAACATTAAGACAATCGCGGCCGCAGTCGAATACGAAGGCAGATTATTTGAACCGATGTATCTCATAAAAGCCAATACAGGCCAATGCCACAGATACAATGAATAGGAAATCAAGCCTATGCCGACAGTAATCTTCCATTGGAAGAATTTTTTCAACCGGTGTTCAAATTGATTGAAATAAATGAATGCGGCGGCGGCCAAACAAGGAATGATGGCGGCAGGTCCCGGAAAATAGGCGGTTTTTTCCGTATAGGTAAACAGGCAGGCAAACAGTACGCATACGGAAAGTAATGCGCCTGCCGCCGCATATTGTTTGCCGGTATCCAGCGCTTGCTGTTGCCGGTATTGCATCCACACTGCCGTCAGCGAGCCGATCAGCATTTCGCAGGCGCGCAGATGGGGAAGGTAATATTTATCCAGCGCAGTCGGCATAAAAGAAGCCAAAATGCTGAATACGCATAGTGTGATGAGGAAGGCAAACTGGGTGCGCCAGCTTTTGCGGACTACCAGTAACAGCAATATCGGGAAGACGAAATAATATTGTTCTTCGACCGATAAAGACCAAATGTGAAGCAAAGGTTTTTCTTCTTGTATGGGGTCGAAATAGCCCTGACCCTTTGCAAAAAAGATATTGGAGATGAACCCCAAGGTGGACAGGGCTGTCCTCCATAAAAGGGAAAAATCATCTTTGGTGAATAAAAGAAAGCCGCATATCAGCGTTACCGTCAATACGGTAAAAAATGCGGGCAGTATCCGCTTGATACGGCGGATGTAAAATTTTTTGAACGAAAAAATCCCACTGCTCATTTCACGATGGATAATCATCGTGATCAGAAAGCCGGAAATAACAAAAAAGATATCAACACCAAGAAAGCCGCCAGGCAGCCAGTTTTTTTCAATATGGAAAACGACAACGGATAGAACAGCAACGGCACGCAATGTATCAATATCTGGGCGGTAAGATAAAACTTTGCTCATAATATTTTGATTTTAATTAGTTTATTTTAATGGCGTCATCTGAAAAGTGATTCCTGCCGAGAATGACAGTATTTCGGAGGTCGGCCATCGTTTGTCGGAACAGGGCAGTTTGTTTGCCTTCTTAGAATGATTGCTGATGATATGCGTTTGAATAGTAATGGATTAGAGTAGGAATAAAGTTGATAGTTTCAACATAATATTTAATATGTTGTTTTTATAATGAATCAATACGATGTGGTATTGTTTAATTATTTATTGTCATATCAATGATATTGTTATTGATGATGTAACCTTGCGCTATTTTTAGGTAAGGTGTTGGTAAGAGATGAGAGATTTAAAGAGAGAAAAATTACGGGCCATGCCCGTATTTATTATGAAGATAATGTCTTATTTTGTTGATATTTCAAGACATGAGGCCGTCTGAAAATAAATTCAGACGGCCTTAATCTTAGAAAAGGCCGTCTGAAAAAGCGTTACGCTGGGTTTATACGTTAAACAGGAAGTGCATCACATCGCCATCTTGTACGATGTATTCTTTGCCTTCCACACGCATTTTGCCGGCTTCTTTGGCTTTGGCTTCGCCGCCTAAAGCGATGAAATCTTCGTAGGAGATAACTTGGGCGCGGATGAAGCCGCGTTCAAAGTCAGTGTGAATCACGCCGGCGGCTTGTGGGGCTGTGTCGCCTTTGTGGATGGTCCAAGCGCGGACTTCTTTGACACCGGCGGTGAAGTAGGTTTGCAGGCCCAAGAGGTCGTAGCCGGCACGAATCAGGCGGTTCAGGCCCGGTTCTTCCAAGCCCATTTCAGCGAGGAATTCGGCTTTCTCGTCGTCTTCCAGTTCGGCGATTTCGCTTTCCATCGCGGCGCAAACGGCCACAACCGGTGCGTTTTCTTTTGCAGCTAATTCTTTCAGACGGTCGAGGTGCGGGTTGTTTTCAAAACCGTCTTCGGAAACGTTGCCGACGTACATGGCAGGTTTGGCAGTCAGTAGGAACAGCGGTTTGAGCATGGCAAGTTCTTCTGCGTCCAACCCGAAAGCGCGTACAGGCTTACCTTCGTCTAGATGAGGCAGCAGTTTTTTGCACAGATCGACCAGCTTTTGCGCGTCTTTGTCGCCTGAGCGTGCGCGTTTTTCTTCGCGGACGATGGCTTTTTCGACGCTGGCCAAGTCAGCCAGTGCCAACTCGGTGCCGATGGTTTCGATGTCGGCAATCGGATCAACTTTGCCTGCAACGTGGACGATGTTGTCATCGTCAAAGCAACGTACAACGTTAACAATCGCGTCAGTCTCGCGGATGTTGGCGAGGAACTGGTTGCCCAAGCCTTCGCCTTTGCTCGCGCCTGCAACCAAACCGGCGATGTCGACAAATTCGACGATGGCAGGCTGCATTTTTTGCGGATTGACGATTTTTGCCAATTCGGCCATACGTGGATCGGGGACTTCAACGATGCCGACGTTGGGTTCGATGGTACAGAAAGGATAGTTTGCCGCTTCGATACCCGATTGGGTCAGCGCGTTAAAGAGGGTGGATTTGCCGACGTTGGGCAAACCGACGATGCCGCATTTCAAGCTCATGGTTTTTCCTGAAAAGATAAAAGTTTAACGGCGAATTATAGCATATTGTGGAGGTACTCAAAACAGCCGCAATGCTGGTGTGTTCTTATAATAAAAGGCCGTCTGAAAAAAGAGGGGCAGGCATTCAGCTTATTGTGCTTCCGAAGAATGAGTAAATGAATAAAGCCGTTAAATAAAACAATTTTTCAGACAGGAGGCTTAAGATCAAACCCAAAAGAATGCCCAGTACCCAATAAATCATCTGCCGGTATTTCGGGTCGGATGTGGTACGCAACATTTTAAAATACAAAACTAGACAGCCGAACATGCAGATTGTTTGAAACAGAATGAGGGGGAGGCTGTTAATGGCTTCGGAAATCGAATCATGAACGATGATTGTCCCTATGCGTATGCATAAATAAATTAAAGCCGAGCCTACCGCCGAATGCCCAAAAGGGACGGGCGTGTCGGATGAGTCGGGTGTTTTGTGGGGCTGAAGCCTGCCGAATAACAAGATAAATACAATGTCAAACATAATGATAGTTGCCTTGGCGTAAGATGTTTTCGTTTTTCAGACGGCCTCAGGGTGTCTGAAAGCTTATTGTGCGGCGATATGGGGTGGTGCCGCAGTAAGGTATGTCAGTAGGCCGACCATCCATCATGCTGAAGTGGTTGTCATGCTTAAGTGAACACTTTGATTTAGCAGAGGGTTATCTGCTATTTCTCCAAATAGTCTGAAATACAGGGTAAGTTAAATGAATAGGGTCAGAGTGGCAAGCAGGTTGAGAAACAGTATGGAGTTTGTGGGTAAAACCTTTGCCGCGGTTCGCAGTTAGTTTAAAGGCCGTCTGAAAAACTGTTTCAGACGGCCTTTTTTCCGTACTGACTTAACCGGTATTACGCAAACCTTGCGCCACGCCGTTGATGGTCAGGTGAACCATCAGCAGTGCGTGCGGATTATCGGGCTCTTTGCGCAGGCGTTTGAGCATGGCGACTTGCAGGCCATTGAGGGCGTTCAGGTATGGAATCCTCAAGGCAAGCGAACGGGCGAGGCTGCGGTTGTCGCGCAGGAGCTCTTCGGTTTGCAGCAAGTCGAGCAGTGCTTTGCGGCTGCGTTGGTATTCTTCCTTAATCATGCCGAAGATGACTTTTGCTTTATCGGGCGATTCGCTCAAGCCGGCATAGTTTTCCGCCAAGGTGATGTCGGTTTTTGCCATTACTTGCTCCATATTGGAGAGCATGGCTTGGAAGAACGGGTTGCTTTGGGCGTGTTCGCGCAGGGCGGCCAGTGTGTCGGGATTGCCTTCGCACAAGGTTTCCACTGCGCTGCCGAAACCGTACCAAGCCGGCAGCATGAGGCGGTTTTGCATCCATGAGAATACCCACGGAATCGCACGCAAGTCCTGAATCCGCGCCAAGGTTTTGCGGCTGGCAGGACGGCTGCCGAGGTTGAGGGTGGCGATTTCCTGAATCGGGCTGGTTTGCAAGAAGTAGTCGATGAAGTCGGGGTGGGTAATCAGCTCGCGGTAGTATTTGAACGATACGTCTGACAAATCCTGCATCAGTTTGGCATCAGGGTCTTTTTTGTCCGGCAGGATGCTGGCTTCCAAAGTCGCGGCAACCAAGGTTTCCAAGTTGCGTTGGGCATTGCCCGGGTCAGCGTATTTGGCGGTAATGACTTCGCCTTGCTCGGTAATGCGGATTTGTCCGGCAACGCTGCCTGCAGGTTGCGCCAAAATGGCTTGGTAAGATGGGCCGCCACCGCGGCCTACGCTGCCGCCGCGGCCGTGGAACAGGCGCATGCGGACATCGTATTTTTTGAAGAGTTCGACCAAGCCCAACTCTGCCTGATACAGACACCATGAGCTGGTAACGTAGCCGCCGTCTTTGTTGGAGTCGGAGTAGCCGAGCATGATTTCTTGGATGTTGCCGCGGCTTTCGAGCAGGGCATCATACCAGTCGAGGCGGAACATGGTTTCCATGACCGGACAGGCGTTTTCGAGTGCTTCGATGGTTTCAAACAGAGGCACGATATTGATGCGGCTGTGCGGTTTGCCGTTTTCTACCACCAACAGGCCGCTTTCTTTCAGTAGCAATGCCAAGGCAAGCAGGTCGCTGGGTTGTTCGCAGTTGGAAATAATGCTTTGTGTAACGGCATCTTCGCCGAATTCGTCTTTGATTTTGCGCGCTTCGTTGAAAATTGCCAGTTCGTGACGGGTATGGTCGCTGTATGTGATGAACGGGCTGTACAGCGGACGTTGATGGCTCAATTCGCGCAACAGAGCGGTTTGTTTTTGCTCTTCGTTCAGACTGTTGTAGTCTTCCAAGCCTGCGTGTTGGAAGAGCTCGGCAACTACATCGGCGTGTTTGCCTGCGTGTTGGCGCAGGTCGAGCGGCATCATGTGGAAGCCAAACACGGACACGCTGCGGATAATGTCGGCCAGACGGCCTTCTGCCAGCAGTTGGCTGCCGTTTTCATGGAGCGAGCGTTGCAGTTTTTTCAGGTCGTTGAGGAACTCTTCAACCGTGGCATAAGGCTCGAGGAAGCCGAATTTGCAGCCCATGCCCAAACCGAGTGAGCGTGCCTTGCCCATGGCGCGTGCCATGATGTAGGCGATGGCGCGGCGGTAGGGTTCTTCGGTGCGGGCGATTTCTTCGTCAGGCGAGAGGGTGGCCAGTGCCATCACGTCGTCGTTGACTTTGACGCGGCGGATGGAGAGTGGCAATTCGCGGTAAAGTTTGTCGAGTTCGCCGCGATAGAAACGGAACACTGCGTCGGCATGCCGTCTGAACGCAAAACGCAAGGTTTCGGCAGAAACGAACGGGTTGCCGTCGCGGTCGCCGCCGATCCAGCCGCCGATTTTAAGGATATTCGGAACGCGGACGCCGGGATAGGCCGTCTGAAAATCGCGTTCCATTGTGCGGTAGAGTTTGGGCAGGGCTTCAAAGAAGCTCATCGGGAAGATGGATACACCGTTGTTGATCTCGTCGTTGACGCTAAGTTTGTGGCGGCGCGTTTCACTGGTCTGCCACAAGCCCAAAAGGACTGTGTCGATTTCTCGGCGTAACTGAGCCAGCGCATCAGGATTGGTGCAGCGTTCGCGTTGCGGCAGCAGCGCGCGGATGCGGCGGTTGAAGCTCAAGACGGTTTGGCGTTGCACTTCGGTCGGGTGCGCGGTCAAAACGGCGGTAACGACTGTATTGTCCAGTTGTTGTTGCACCGCTTTGCCGTTGACTTTTCCGGCTTTGAGTTTACGCACGGTTTCCGTCAGGCTGCCTTCGGCACTGTTGTGTCCGGCCTCTTCGTGGATTTGGCGGCGGCGTTCGTGGTGCACGTCTTCGGCGATGTTCAAAATCTGTGCGAACAGGCCGCAGGCCAAGGTTAAATCGTGGGTTTGTTGTTCATCTAATTGCGGCAACACCTTTTCAATCAAGGCAGCGCTGTCGTCTGAAGTCGATAATAACTTAACGGTTTCGACCACCAAAGGCGACGCTTCCTCATGCAGCAGATTGAAAAGAGACTGTTTTAAAAATTCCGCATCCGCTGCCAAAGCGGCATCTTTGGGATTGTTTAAGATATGCAGTTGCATGATTTTTCTCTTATTTAAATGTTAATTTGGGTGTATCGTGAATCCATTGTATAGCAAATTTTTGTAAACTGCCAATGCTGCCGTCCGATACATTTCAAACCAGAAAACAGCCGTCCGTATCCGCTGCGTGGCCGGTGTCTGTAAAATGCCGTAAAATATTGACTGTCAAAATAGAGGCGAGAACCCCATGATCGAATTCCCCAACCAGCCCGATTTTCCTGAACAACACACCGCCGTCGCCGTCGGCACCGTCAACATGAGCCAGCAGGCGATACGGGTGTTGATAGAGAATGCCACCGAAAAGGCAAGTATCCTGACCATCGCCCGCGTTGCCGCCATTCAGAGCATCAAACAGACCGCCAACCTGATTCCGCTGCACCTGCCCGGACGCATCATCGGCGTGCAGGTTGATTTCGATATTAACGTTGAGCTGGCCTGCCTGAAAGCCACATTAACCGTCCAAGCGCACAGCAACGGCAGCATTGCCACCGAAGCCCTGACCGGCCTCAATTTGGCACTCTTGAGCGTTTACGACATGATGAAAGACGTTGACCGCAATATGATGCTCAGCGGCATCCGCCTCGAATCCGAAACCAGCAGCGAAGGCCGTCCTTTCCTGTTTGACAACGCATACGAAAATATTAATTTCTAAACCACTCAGGCCGTCTGAACGTTGGGTTTCAGACGGCCTTATTATTATGATGAACGATCAACAACTTTTGCGGTTCAGCCGCCATATCCTGCTTGACGAAATTGGTATCGAAGGCCAAGAAAAACTCTTGGCCGCCCATGCGCTCGTTGTCGGTTGCGGCGGGCTGGGTGCGGCGGCCTTGCCGTATCTTGCCGCCGCCGGTATCGGCCGCCTGACGATTGCCGATGCCGATACTATCGACGAAACCAACCTTCAACGCCAAATCACGTTTACCGAAGCCGACATCGGTAAAAACAAGGCTTTGGTCATGCAAGGCCGTCTGAAACAGATCAACAGCCAAACACATATTACCGCCATTGCCGAATTTCTCGATGAAGCCAAGCTTGTCGAATTGGCAAATGCCGCCGACATCATTCTTGATTGTTCCGACAATTATCCCACACGCCAGGCGGTCAACCGTGCCGCCGTTGCCACGCGCACGCCTTTGGTTTCCGCCGCGGCCGTCGGCTTTGACGGACAAATTGCCGTGTACCGTCCCGATCTTCCCGATACGCCTTGCTATGCCTGTCTGTTTGACGGCGAACAAGCCAGCGACGGCGCTTGTGCATTGTTCGGCGTTTTTTCACCATTGGTCGGCGTTATCGGAACGACCCAAGCCGCCGAAGCGCTTAAAGTGCTGATCGGTATCGGTACGCCGTCGCACGGCAAACTTTCCACCTATAACGCGTTGAGTGGAAAATGGCAGCAATACGGGGTAAGACGTAATCCCGAATGCCCGGTTTGCGGCGGCCGTTAAAGACAAAAAGCAGGGTAAGGGTTTCGACATTGCCTAAGCAACCCGCTAGAGTAATCATACTTATCTTTCATTAAACTTGTAGGAAGGCGTTTCTTCCCTTTTCAGACGGCCTGTGGCACGATATGATTCAATGATTAATAAATTTTTTGAGGCCGTCTGAAAAAGGATAAGGAGAAACCGGCTTAATGAATATTATTCGTGCCTTATTGGTGGTATTGGGTTGCCTGGCTTTGGGCGAGACGGCCGTTTGGATTTTGGGGTTGAAGCTGCCGGGCAGTATTGTCGGCATGGCTTTGCTGTTTGCCGCGCTTCAGGCAGGCTGGGTCAAATTGTCTTGGGTGGGAGAACTGGCAGACATTTTGATGGCAAACCTGACTTTGTTTTTGGTGCCGCCTTGCGTGGCCGTCATCAGCTATTTGGATGTGATTGCAAACGACTGGTTTTCGATTTTGACGGCCACAATCGGCAGTACGATCTGCGTATTGTTGGTAACCGGCAAAGTGCATGAGTGGGTCAGGAGGCTGATGTGATGGGCGATATCGACAATTTGTTGCGTATGCCCGTGCTTATGCTGTTTCTGACTTTGGCCGTTTATGCTTTGGCGGTGCAGATTCGGGTGCGCACGGGAAACGTTTTGTGCAATCCGGTATTGATCAGCACGCTGGTGTTGATGGGGTATTTGAAGGTATTTGCCATCGATTACGAGCTGTATCACGACGCGGCGCAGTTTATCGATTTTTGGTTGAAACCGGCGGTCGTATTGCTGGCCGTGCCGCTTTATCGAAATTGGGACCGTATCCGCAGCCAGTGGTTGCCGGTGGTATTGTCGCAGTTGGCGGGCAGCGTAACAGGCATTGTTACGGGCGTATATTTTGCCAAATGGCTGGGCGCTTCACGCGAAGTGATTCTGTCGCTGGCTTCCAAATCCGTGACCAACCCGATTGCGATTGAAATCACGGCATCGGTCGGCGGTATTCCGGCGATTACAGCGGCAACGGTGATTATTGCCGGACTTTTTGGCCAGATGGCCGGATATAAAGTGTTGAAAGGGGCGTTGTATATGCCTTCTTCAGTGGGAATGTCTTTGGGTACGGCCTCGCATGCGATGGGTATTGCGGCGTCTTTGGAATACGGCCGCCGTATGGCCGCATATGCCGGCTTAGGTTTGACGCTCAACGGCGTGTTGACGGCGATATTGGTGCCTATCTTGATTCCCTTATTGGGCGTATAGCGTTTAGGCCGTCTGAAAATAGTGTAAACAGGAGAAAATGATATGGCTGTAAATTTGACTGAAAAACGTGCAGACGAATTGTTGGAAATCGACGGCATCCGTCTGTTTACAGGTCGTGCCGGCATCAAGCAACAAGACCGCGACGATTTGACGCTGATGGTGTTGGGCGGCGGTCATACGGTGGGCGCGGTGTTTACGCAAAACCGTTTCTGCGCCGCGCCGGTGCATATTGCTAAGTCGCATCTGTTTGACCAAGACGGTGTGTGTGCCTTAGTCATCAATACGGGCAATGCCAATGCGGGTACCGGCGCACAAGGCCGGTTGGACGCGATTAAAGTGTGCGCGGCGGCGGCAGAACAGGTCGGCTGCCAATCCAATCAGATTATGCCGTTTTCGACCGGCGTGATTTTGGAGCCACTGCCTGTGGATAAAATTGTGGCTGCTTTGCCGCAAGTGCGCCCTGCATTCTGGTCGGATGCGGCTCGTGCCATCATGACGACGGATACTGTACCGAAAGCCGCTTCACGCACAGGCCTGGTAGGCGAAAAACACACAGTCCGCGCCACCGGCATCGCCAAAGGCTCGGGCATGATTCATCCGAACATGGCGACCATGTTGTCGTTTATCGCCACCGATGCCAAAGTGTCCCAACCGATTTTGCAACTGATGACGCAAGAAATCGCAGACGAAAGTTTCAATACGATTACCGTGGACGGCGATACCAGTACCAACGACAGCTTCGTGATTATGGCGACAGGCCGTTGCGGTCAGAGCGAAATCGACAATACCGCCGATCCGCGCTACGCGCAGCTCAAAGCCTTGCTCGGTTCGCTGGCATTGGAATTGGCGCAGGCGATTGTCCGTGATGGCGAGGGCGCGACCAAGTTCATCACGATTGAAGTGCAAAACGCGAAAACCCGCGAAGAAGCGCGCAAGGTGGCTTATGCCGTCGCCCATTCGCCTTTGGTGAAAACTGCTTTCTTTGCCTCCGACCCGAACTTGGGCCGTCTGTTGGCAGCCGTCGGCTATGCCGGTATTGAAGACTTGGACGTCGATGCTTTGAAAATGTGGCTGGATGACGTGTTGGTTGCCGAAAATGGCGGCCGCGCGGAAAGCTATACCGAAGAAGCAGGACAAGCGGTGATGAACCGTCCGGAAATCACCGTCCGCATCGATTTGCAACGCGGCGATACGACGGCGGCCGTCTATACCTGCGATTTGTCGCACGAATATGTGTCGATTAACGCGGATTACCGTTCTTAAAAACCTTTATTCTTGTTTTCAGACGGCCTTTGAGAAAAGCATCAAGGCCGTCTGAACACATTGACTGCGTGTTTATGATGAAATTTCCCCAAACTTGGGCGGCGCGCCTCGCCCACAAAATCCGCCAAACCAAACGCCTGTCGAAAAAGAGCATTGCCCTTCTGTTTTTGCTGGCAGGCTCGGCGCTGGTTGCCCTGACGGCTTTGATGTTTGCGTACTTGGCGGATTTGGCTTTGGAATGGAACGCTTTGTTGGTAGGGAAATATCCGTGGTTTGCGTGGGTGGCTTTGCCGTTGGGTTTGCCGCTTTTGGCGTGGTTTACGCGCAAATTTGCGCCGTACACTTCCGGCAGCGGTATTCCGCAGGTCATCGCTTCGTTGTCTTTGCCGTATGGCGCGCAGAAAACCCGTTTGATTCGTCTGGGCGAAACCTTTTTTAAAATTCCGCTGACGTTTTTTGGCATGATTTTGGGGGCGTCGATCGGCAGGGAAGGGCCGTCTGTGCAAGTGGGTTCGGCGGTCATGAACGCTTGGGGTGCGTGGTGTAAAAAGCACGGGCTGGCGTTTAGGGGCATGCAGGAAAACGATTTGATTGCCGCAGGCGCGGCCGGTGGTTTGGCGGCGGCGTTTAACGCGCCTTTGGCCGGCGTGGTGTTTGCCATCGAAGAATTGGGGCGCGGCGTGATTTTGCGTTGGGAACGCCAAATCCTGATGGGCGTGTTGGCGGCCGGTTTCATCCAAGTGGCGATACAGGGCAACAACCCGTATTTTTCAGGGTTTCAAGGGCATGAGCTGCCAAACATGCTGATGTGGGCCGCGGTGTCGGGCATCGTCTGCGGCGTGGCTGGCGGATTGTTCGGCAGCTTTTTGTATCGCGGTGCGGCGGCATTCGCACCGGTGCGCTGGCGTAGTTTCATCCGCCGTCATTTGTTGGTGGTCGCCTTTGTAATGGGTATCTTGTTGGCGTTGCTCGGTACGTTTTATCAAGGTAAAACCTATGGTACGGGCTATCACGAAGCCGCAGCTGCACTCAAAGGCGCATATGAAGCGCCGTTCGGCTTGGCCGCCGCAAAATGGGCGGCAACCGTGTTCAGCTATTGGGCAGGCATTCCCGGCGGCATTTTCACGCCTTCTTTAACCATTGGCGCGATGATAGGCGAACACATGGCTTCTTTTGCGCAACTGGGCGACGCGTCCAATGTCGCGGTTTTGCTCTGCATGGCCGCATTCCTTGCCGCCGCGACCCAATCGCCGTTGACCGCCGCCGTGGTGGTAATGGAAATGACGGGTGGACAGAATTTACTGTTTTGGATGCTGCTGACTTGCATCTTCGCTTCGCAAGTCTCGCGCCAATTCTCGCCACATCCGTTTTATCACGCCGCAGGTTTGCGCTTCAGACGGCATATCGAAGCCGAAAGCGGACATGTTCCGCATGAGAAAAAAGAATAGATAGGCATACAAAAGGCCGTCTGAAAATCAGATTTCAGACGGCCTTTTGTATGTCGTTTAAAGCTGTATTGAGGTTTATTTAAACAGCAAAATCAGCAGCAAAACAACCGCAATCACAGCCAACCAAAGGCTTTGGCGTTGCTGCACTTTGACCAAATGCACATAGGCATCGCGCATTTCCTGCTGGCGGTTTTCATCAACCAACGCACTGATTTTGCGCGGCAGGGAAGGGATGATTTGCGCCCAGTCGGGGGCTTCGTTTTTTAGGTTGCGCCAAAGGGCTTTGGGGCCGACCTGTTCGTTCATCCAGAGCACCAAAAACGGTTTGGCGGTTTTCCACAAGTCCAAATCGGGATCAAGCTGGCGGCCCAAGCCTTCGATGTTGAGCAGCGTTTTTTGCAGCAACACAAGCTGCGGTTGGATTTCGACATTGAAGCGGCGGCTGACTTCAAACAGGCGCATCAGCACCAAGCCGAAGGAAATCTGCGAAATCGGTTTGTTGAACACAGGCTCGCACACGGCGCGGACAGCGGCTTCCAATTCTTCCGCACGCGTGTCGGCAGGTACCCAACCCGATTCGATGTGGGCGGTGGCGACGCGGTGGTAATCGCGGTTGAAGAAGGCGAGGAAGTTGATGGCGAGATAGCGTTTGTCGTAATCGGTCAGCGTGCCGACGATGCCGAAATCAAGGGCGATGTAACGGTTGTCGGCGGCGACCAGAATATTGCCGGGGTGCATATCCGCATGGAAAAAGCCGTCGCGGAAGACTTGCGTGAAGAAGATTTCCACGCCGTAATCGGCAAGTTTGTGCAAATCAATGCCGTCGGCTTTGAGTTTGGCGATGTCCGATACCGGTGTGCCGTCCATCCATTCGATGGTCAGTACGTCGCTGGTGCAGTAGTCGTAAAACACCTTCGGCACAATCAGCATATCGCTGTTTTGGAAATTGCGACCGAGCTGGCTGGCATTGGCGGCTTCGCGCATCAAATCCAATTCGTCGTGCAGGTATTTGTCAAATTCGGCCACCACTTCGCGCGGCTTCAAACGCTTGCCGTCTGAAAACAAATGCTCCACCCAGCCTGCACCAAAGCGCATCAGCGACAAATCCTGTTCGATAACGGGTAAAAGGTTGGGGCGTAAGACTTTCACGGCGACCTGTTCGCCCGAATGCAGGCGGGCTTTGTGTACTTGGGCGATGGACGCGCTGGCGACAGGCTCGGTTTCAAATTCCGCGTATAAAGTGTCGATGGATTGTCCCAGTGATTTTTCGATTTGCGAGCGTGAAAGTTGCGCGTCAAACGGCGGTACTTTGTCTTGCAGCCTTGCCAGTTCGACCGCGTAATCATGCGGAATCAAATCGGGGCGCGTGGACAATACCTGTCCGAATTTGATGAAAATCGGCCCCAGGCTTTCCAACGCCAAACGCAGGCGCACGGCAGGCATCTCGTGTTTGAACTTGGACGACTGCGGCAGCATATTGAGGAAAGTCCGCGCCCAACCCGGACGGACCAGCGAGGCAATCAGCTCGGCAAGGCGGTAGCGGTAGAGCGTGCAGAGGATGGTTTTAATGCGTTTGAGGCGGTTCATGATGGACGCAGATAAATCGAAAAAACAGAATTATATAGGAAAAACGGGTAAGGGCTTCAGACGGCCTGAGACTTTTGCAAAAACATTTGCCGCATAGCTAACAATTTTATAGAGGCTCAGGTTTTGCCATCCCAATAAAAAGACGAATATTCACATCATAAATATTCGTCGGCTACTTGCCCAAACCGCCGATTCAAGACATAATCGGGAAATGTGCAGGAGAGTGTTACAACCAACTACAATGTAACCACCGAAGGCGCAGACACCCTTAAATCGCTCAGGTATCAGGGACTGCACATTGAAACAAACAATCTGGAGAGCGGCGTTTGAATAACGTCCACCGAAGGGGAGAAGGCCGTCTGAACCACCATTCAGACAACCGCGCAAAGCAGTGAGCAGACTGGTTTGCCATCATGCGGATACGGCCGAAAATCTCAGGTTCAAGGACAGATAGGGTCATCCGCGCACAGGTGCGCGGGCGGCATCTGAACAAAAAATCCGGAGAAACTTGAGAATGACTGCTCTGAAAACCACCCCATTTCATCAAGCCCATCAAGATGCAGGCGCGAAGCTGGTAGATTTTGCCGGCTGGGAGCTGCCCATCCATTATGGTTCACAAATCGCCGAACACGAAGCCGTGCGCACCGACGCCGGTATGTTTGACGTATCCCATATGCTCGTTACCGACGTAGCAGGCGCAAATGCCAAAGCCTTTTTCCGCAAATTGATTGCCAACGATGTCGCCAAACTCGCTTTTGTCGGCAAAGCCCTTTATTCCGCTTTGCTCAACGACAACGGCGGTGTGATTGACGACTTAATCGTTTACCGCACCAATGAAGCCGAAACCCAATACCGCATCGTGTCCAACGGCGCGACCCGCGAAAAAGATACGGCGCAATTCCACAAAGTCGGACAAGAGTTCGGCGTTGCCTTCAATCCTCGTTACGACCTCGGCATGCTTGCCGTACAAGGCCCGAAAGCCATCGAAAAACTCCTGACCGTCAAACCTGAATGGGCAGACGTGATTCACGGCCTCAAACCGTTCCAAGGTGCAGACTTGGGCAACGACTGGTTTGTCGCCCGTACAGGCTATACCGGCGAAGATGGCGTCGAAGTGATTCTGCCGGGTACTGAAGCCGTCGCATTCTTCAAAGCCCTGCAAGCAGCAGGCGTACAGCCTTGCGGCCTCGGCGCACGCGACACCCTGCGCATGGAAGCCGGTATGAACCTCTATGGCAACGATATGGACGACAATACCAGCCCGCTCGAAGCAGGCATGGGTTGGACCGTTGACTTGAAAGACGAAAACCGAGATTTCGTCGGCAAAGCTGCCTTGTTGGCATTGAAAGAAAAAGGCGTTGCCGTGAAACAGGTCGGCCTGTTGCTCGAAAAAGGCGGCATCCTGCGCGCGCATATGGAAGTGTTGACCGATAAAGGCAAAGGCGAAACCACCAGCGGCGTATTCTCGCCCAGCCTGAAACAATCCATCGCCATCGCACGCGTACCGAAAGACTTTGACGGCGATACCGCCAAAGTGCTGATGCGCGGCAAGGAAGTGGACGTACGCGTACTGAAGCTGCCGTTTGTACGCAACGGACAGAAACAGTTTGATTAATATCGGTTCAGACGGCCTTTATTTGTTAAGGGACGTCTGAAAGTAGGTTTTAAGGAATTGTTGTTTCCTATGAAAGCAACCTTTGGCAGTTTATTGTTGTTATTGATGTTATCGGCTTGCGCTTCGTCTGCCGGCGAGCGCGGATTGATGTTTTTCGATACAGAAGGAAAATCCCGTACTGCAACATTTATGAAAACTGTCGGCAGCAATGGAAAGATTGCCGGCGAGGTGATGATAGACGGAGAATATGCTCTTGATATTATCCGCATGAATGATGATTTGAGTATTGCCGTGCAAGATAATAAGGGTAGAAGCCGTGCTTCCGACCTGAAATCGTTGTCGCAAGCGAAATCATTTACCCTGTTTGCGTTCAGCCGTTATGCAGGAACAGTTGAAGTGGATAAAGTATCGGCTGTTACAGGCATTTGTGCAGATTACCGCAGCAAGGGTCTGAAGGTTACCGTTGCAGACAATATGAGGTCCAAACAAGGAATCGTTGTATTCCGCGCAAGTGGCGTAATGGCAAGTAACAAGCGCAAGATAAACGAAGCATATTTGGATTATTCAGCATCCCCTAAACTTCCTTCCGCCCAAAAGCAAAAATTGGAACAAGATAAAAACAATATGATTGCCGTCTATTACGGACGCTTGGAAGAATTAATCTCACGAGGTATCTGCGCACGCTAAGCTGTGCAGATGCCGTCTGAAAATAACCCCCTATCAATGGAGTATCAAACCATGAGCAACATCCCAGCAGAACTGAAATACGTTGCCAGCCACGAATGGCTGCGCCTTGAAGAAGACGGTACCATCACCGTCGGCATTACCCATCACGCGCAAGAGCTGTTGGGCGATATCGTGTTTGTCGAGCTGCCCGAAGTTGGCGCAAACCTGGCTGCCGAAGAGCAAGCCGGTGTGGTTGAGTCTGTGAAAGCAGCGTCCGATGTGTACGCGCCGATTGCAGGCGAAGTCGTTGCCGTCAACGAAGATTTGCCAAGCGCGCCGGAAACTGCCAACAGCGACCCTTACGGCGCAGGCTGGTTCTTCAAAATCAAACCTGCCAACCCTGCCGATTACGACAGTCTGCTGACTGCCGAACAATACGCAGGCGAAGTAGCTTGATTTTTGCAAACATCCAAACAGGTTTTATGCCTGTTTGATATTGCAGGTCTTAGGTCGTCTGAAAATACTTTCAGACGGCCTTTGTTTCAATTTTTCCCAATAAACATGAATTACTGCGAATTTGTCGCCACGCTACCCGACGATACGGACAATCCCAACAAACATTATCACGACACGCAATACGGTTTTCCGATTGAGGACGACAATGAATTGTTTGAGCGGCTGGTGTTGGAAATCAATCAGGCAGGATTAAGCTGGACGCTGATGCTGAAGAAGCAGCAGGCATTTCAGACGGCATTTAAAGGTTTTGACATCGATACGGTCGCCGCATTTGACGAAGCCGATATTGAGCGACTGCTTGTCGATGCAGGCATCGTCCGCAACCGCCTGAAAATCAACGCAGCCATTTATAACGCGCGACAAATCAAACAAATACAGCAAGAATACGGCTCATTCAAAAACTGGCTGGATACACACCATCCGCTCGACAAGGCTGAATGGGTGAAGCTGTTTAAAAAACATTTCAAATTTGTCGGCGGCGAAATCGTCGGCGAATTTCTGATGAGTACCGGCTACCTGCCCGGCGCGCATGTGGAAAACTGTCCGGTTTATAGGGAAATATTGGCATGTCGTCCAAAGTGGGCGGGGGCCGTCTGAAACAACATCAGCAAGAAAAAACAGTGTTGATATCGATAACACCGAAGGAGTAGAAATGAAACTATCTGAATTGTTCAACCCGAACGAATTTGCTGCGCGCCATTTGAGCTTTGGCGACGAGGCTGCGCTTTTGGAAGCGCTCGGAGAGAAGAGCAAGGATGATTTTGTCGGCAATACCGTGCCGCAAAGCATCCGTATGCCGTCCGAACTCGATTTGCCCGAAGCGTTGACCGAGGCGGACGCGTTGGCGAAATTGAAAGGCATCGCGTCGAAAAACGTGATCAACAAGTCCTATATCGGTTTGGGCTATTATCCGACCCGCGTGCCGAACGTGATTTTGCGCAACGTATTGGAAAACCCGGGTTGGTACACCGCCTACACCCCGTATCAGGCGGAGATTGCCCAAGGTCGTTTGGAAGCTTTGTTGAACTTCCAACAAGTGTGTATCGATTTGACCGGTTTCCCTGTGGCAGGCGCGTCTTTGCTGGACGAGGCAACTGCCGCCGCTGAAGCGATGGCGATGGCGCACCGAGTGGGCAAAGTGAAATCCGAGCGTTTCTTTGTGGATGCGCGCGTGTATCCGCAAACTTTGGACGTGATGAAAACCCGCGCCAAATATTTCGGCTTTGAATTGGTGGTCGGCGATTTTGCCCAAGCGGATGAAGGCGAATACTTCGGCGCGCTGTTCCAATACGTCGGCAAAGACGGCGACGTGCAAGACTTGCAGGACGTTATCGGCCGTCTGAAAGCAAAAGGCACAATCGTTGCTGTTGCCGCCGACATCATGAGCTTGGTTTTGCTGAAATCGCCTGCCGAGTTGGGCGCGGATATTGCTTTGGGCAACACCCAACGCTTCGGCGTCCCGATGGGCTTCGGTGGTCCGCACGCTGCTTATTTCGCGTTTAAAGACGAGTTCAAACGTTCCGCTCCAGGCCGCATCATCGGCGTATCCAAAGACGCATCGGGCAAACCTGCCTTGCGCATGGCGTTGTCCACCCGCGAACAACACATCCGCCGCGAAAAAGCCACGTCCAATATTTGTACGGCACAAGCATTGCTGGCGAACTTGGCCGGTATGTATGCCGTTTACCACGGCCCTGAAGGCGTGAAACGCATTGCCAACCGCATTCATGCGCTGGCTTCTGCCTTTGCCGATGCGCTGGTTTCAGACGGCCTGAATGTGGTTCACAAGGTCTTCTTCGATACCGTTACCGTTGATTTCGGCAGCAAAGAGAAAGCAGACCAAGTGTTTGCTGCTGCTTTGGAGTCGGGTTACAACCTGCGCCGCGTCAACGATACTCAAATTGCGGCTGCATTCCATGAAACGTCGGCATACGAAGATTTAACCGATTTGTACCGCGCGTTTACCGGCAAGGATACGTTCGCATTTGCCGATGATGTCAAAGGCCGTCTGAACGCCGAATTGCTGCGTCAGGACGATATTCTGCAACATCCTGTGTTCAATAGTTACCACACCGAACACGAAATGCTGCGCTATCTGAAGAAACTCGAAGACCGCGATTTGGCGATGAACCGCAGCATGATTTCGCTCGGTAGCTGCACCATGAAGCTCAATGCGACTGCGGAAATGTTGCCGATTACTTGGGCAGAGTTCACCGACATCCACCCCTACGCCCCCAAAGACCAAGCCGCAGGCTACCGCGCGCTTTTGACCGACATGGAAAACAGCCTGAAAGCCATCACCGGTTTTGACGCGATTTCCTTCCAGCCCAACTCCGGCGCGCAGGGCGAATACAGCGGCATGCTCTCCATCCGCCGCTATCAAGAAGCTAACGGCGAGGGACACCGCAACATCTGCCTGATTCCCAAATCCGCCCACGGCACCAACCCTGCGACTGCGGCCATGCTGGGTTTGAAAGTCGTCGTTGTCGATACCGACGAACACGGCAACGTCAACATCGACGATTTGAAAGCCAAAGCCGAGCAATACCGCGACGCTTTGTCCGCCATCATGATTACTTACCCGTCCACCCACGGCGTGTACGAAGAAGGCATCCGCGACATCTGCCGCATCATCCATGAAAACGGCGGACAGGTTTACATGGACGGCGCCAACCTCAACGCCCAAATCGGCATCATGCAGCCTGCCGAAGTCGGCGCGGACGTGTTGCACATGAACCTGCACAAAACCTTCTGTATCCCTCACGGCGGCGGCGGTCCTGGCGTCGGCCCTATCGGTTTGAAAGCTCACCTTGCCCCGTTTGCACCGGGACACGCTTTGACCGACACCCACAGCGCCAGTGCCGACCAAACCGCCGTTGCTGCTGCGGCCTTCGGTTCTGCGTCCATCCTGCCGATTACTTGGATGTACCTGACCATGATGGGCAAACAAGGCATGGAACAGGCGACACGCTGGGCATTGCTCAACGCCAACTACGTTGCCAAACGTCTGAGCGAAGACTATCCGATTCTGTATACAGGCAAAAACGGCCGCGTTGCGCACGAATGTATCGTCGATTTGCGTCCGCTTAAAGCCGAAAGCGGCATCACAGAAACCGACATCGCCAAACGCCTGATGGACTATGGCTTCCACGCGCCGACGGTTTCCTTCCCTGTTGCCGGTACGCTGATGATTGAGCCGACCGAGAGCGAAAGCAAAGCCGAACTCGACCGCTTCATCGCTGCCCTGAAACAAATCAAACAGGAAGTGCTGAAAGTCGAGCGCGGCGAATGGCCGAAAGAGGATAATCCGCTGGTGAATGCTCCGCATACCGCAGCAGATGTAACCGGCGAATGGGCGCATCCATACTCCCGCGAAGAAGCTGTCTTCCCATTGCCGTTCGTTCGCGAACACAAATTCTGGCCGAGTGTCAAACGGGTAGATGAAGTGTATGGTGACCGCAATCTGGTTTGCTCCTGCTTGCCGATTGACGCATACGAAGATTAAGCCTGAAGAGGTTTAAAATTGAACAGGCCGTCTGAAAATGAAAATAGTTTTCAGATGGCCTTTTGTTTGTTAAGATATTCCGCCCGAGAACGTACGTTTGTTTTGGGTAAAACAACAAATAAGACTTTCGGAAAGATAAACGGCGAATGCCTTTGTTTGCGGATAAAACCAAAACGGCTTTCAACAACGATAAACACAAGGCCGTCTGAAAAACAGGAGGATATGATGGACGAACTTTTTATTCAAACGCTGACGATTGCCGGCTCTGATTCCGGCGGCGGCGCGGGCATACAGGCAGATTTGAAGACATTTCAGATGCGCGGCGTGTTCGGTACCAGCGTACTGACAGCGGTTACCGCACAAAATACTTTGGGCGTATCGGCAGTGCATCCGATACCGACCGACATGATTGCTGCGCAAATTGCCGCGATTCAGGAGGATTTCCAAATCCGTGCCTATAAAATCGGCATGTTGGGTACGGCGGAAATCATCGAATGCGTGGCGGAACAAACCGCCGAATGCGACTTCGGCAAACGCGTGTTGGATCCGGTCATGATTGCCAAAGGCGGAGCGCCGTTGTTGGAAAATTCAGCCGTTGAAGCCATGAAACGCCTGCTGTTGCCGCATACGGACGTATTGACCCCCAATCTGCCCGAAGCGCAGGCATTGACGGGTATCAATATTGAAAACCGCCAAGATGCGGAACGCGCCGCCAAAATTCTTCAGGATTGGGGTGTGAAAAATGTGGTAATTAAGGGTGGCCATCTTGCCGACAGCCAAAGCGAATATTGCACCGACTGGCTGTTTACGCAATATGAAACCATCGAGCTGAACAGCAAACGTTTCCCAACGCCGCATACCCATGGCACGGGCTGCACATTTTCTGCCTGCATCACTGCCGAGTTGGCAAAAGGGTTTAGCGTACCCGAGGCGGTTCAAACGGCAAAAAACTATATTGCCGCCGCCATTTCCTATCCTTTGGGCATCGGTGCAGGGCACGGGCCGGTCAACCACTGGGCGTATCGGGATGAATAATGCGTTCAGACCAATTGTAATTGATTGTATTTTTCAGACGGCCTGACTAGGTTTATCACTTGAAATTGTTTACAATATCGGATTAATGCTTTTACGGATAAAAAAGACACCATGCAAGTTACCTCAAAATGGATAGACGGAATGTGCTTCGTCGGTACAACGGCAAACGGACACAGCGTTGTGATGGAAGGCGCGGCGGCTGAAGGCGAAGTCAAACGCGGCCCTAGCCCGATGGAAATGCTGTTGTTGGGTGTAGCAGGCTGTTCCAGCATCGATGTAGTGATGATTGCCGAGAAACAACGCCAAAAAATCACCGACTGCCGCGCTGAAGTGACTGCCAAACGCGCCGACACCGTGCCGCGCGTGTTTACCGAAATCCATATCCACTTCAAAGTGTATGGCCGGGGTTTGCAAGAAAGCGCGATTGAGCGCGCCGTACAGATGTCTGCTGAAAAATATTGCTCCGCATCGATTATGCTGGGCAAAGCGGCAAAAATGAGCCACAGCTTCGAGATTGTCGAAACAGAATAAGGCGGTTTTCAAGGAAAAAGCCGGAGCGTGAGACGGCTGCACACAAAAAAGCAGATATATTCACGCATTAACATGAATATATCTGCTTGCTTTTTATTCCTTTTTCTCTCTCTCTATCAGCCTTTATAACTTGGCTTGTTGATCTCATTGTGCAAGTTTCGTTTAACATTGTCAACAATTTTTAATTATATTTTAAACAACCCCGAAAGATGCAGGTTTGTAAACGCTTGCGCCTTAATACGGATACTGGGGAAACATTATGGATTACGAAAATAATACCAACGTTGCGCCTGCAACTTCATCGCTTATTTTGGAAGAGCGTCACGATTCGGAACTCTTCCGCGTGTACGCATTGATTTTGGACGGCATTACCGACCATCTGCTGCTGCCGGGCAAAAAACTGACTGAGTCCGAGCTTTGCCGACAAATGGTTTGCTCGCGCAATACCGTGCGTGGCGCATTATCGCTTTTGGCGCACGATAAAATCGTCGATTTGCAGCCCAATCGCGGCGCATTTGTTCATGTGCCGGACTTGAAAGAAATGAAAGACGTGTTCAACACGCGTATCGAAATGGAAAGCATGATTTTGAGCGTCCTTATCGATATGCCTGATTTGGAAACGCGTCTGCAACCGCTTTACGCCATGATTGAGCAAGAGGGCGCAGCCTCCGAAAGCGGCGACCGCGTGGGCTGGAACCGCCTGTCCAATGCCTTCCATGTCGAATTGGCGCGACTGCTGGACAACGATGTCCTGTTTGAAATCATGAATACCTTATGCGCGCGCTCTTCATTGATTGTGGCCGTTTCCGATCCGCTTCGCAAAGAAAAGCGCAACATCGATTCCAATTCACACCATGAACACCGAGAAATCCTCGATTTGTTGCTGGCAGGCAAGCGCAACCGTGTGACCAAAGTCATGCGCCGTCACTTGGGCGCGTGTATGGAACGCTTGGAACAAAAACTCGAGATGTAATCGGGTTGACAATAACAAGGCCGTCTGAAATATTCAGACGGCCATTGGTTTATCCCTACAAAGCGAAACGCTATGAAACCCAAAATCCAAAGACACGAACATATCCTCACCCTTGTCCGCGAACATAACTTCATGACGGTGGAAGAATTGGCGGCGAATTTGGATGTTACGCCTCAAACCATACGCCGCGATGTGCAGGAGTTGAGCGAAACCGGACAGCTCAAACGCTATCACGGCGGCGCATCTTTGGGCGACGTTTCAGTCGTAACGGCAGGGCAGGAGCGGCGCAACCATCAGCAGCAGGAAAAAAACGCCATTGCCCGATTGATTGCTTCTACCATTCCCGACAATGCCTCGCTGTTTATCAGCATCGGCACCACCATGGAAGCCGTCGCCGCCGAGTTGGTCAGACAGCGTAAAAACCTGCGGATTATCACCAACAATATCTACGCCGCCTCCATCACTGCGGCGCGTACCGATTACACAGTCATCATCGCTTCCGGCGTAGTCCGCCCCTTGGATGGTGGTATTACCGGCGTGGCGACCGTCGATTTCATCAACCAATTCAAAGTCGACTATGCCATCATGAGCACCCACGGCATAGAAAACGACGGCTCGCTTTTGGATGACGATTACAAGGAAGTCAGTGTCATGCAGGCGATGGTAAACAATGCCCGCGTGCGCTATCTCGGCGTCGACCACAGCAAATTCAACAGCAATGCCTTGGTCAGACTGGGCGATATCGGCGCATTCGATAAGCTGTTTACAGACCGCACACCATCCGCCGCCATGCAGAAAACCCTAAACGAGCGCGGCGTAGCGTGGCAGGTTGCCGACCCTGTATCAAAGTAGCCAAGTCGGGTACAATTAAGCCATCATTCCATTCCTTTCAGACGGCCTGATTGAATGCCCAGGCCGTCTGAAAACAGAAAATCATTTTCCTATCAAAGAAATATTATGTTGAATAAAGACCAATTCGCGGACAACCACTTTATCCGCACCATTATCGAAGAAGACCTCAAAAGCGGTAAGCATACAGCCATCCAAACCCGTTTCCCGCCCGAGCCGAACGGCTATTTGCACATCGGCCACGCCAAATCCATCTGCTTGAACTTCGGTTTAGCTTATATTTATGACGGTTTGTGCAACCTGCGTTTTGACGATACCAACCCTGAAAAAGAAAACGACGAATACGTCAACGCCATCAAAGAAGACGTTGAGTGGTTGGGCTTCCATTGGGCGGGCGAGCCGCGTTTTGCCTCCAACTATTTCGACCAGCTTTACGACTACGCCGTAGGTTTAATCAAAGACGGTAAAGCGTATGTCGATGATTTGACGCCAGAAGAAATGCGTGAATATCGCGGTACGCTGACCGAAGCGGGTAAAAACAGCCCTTACCGCGACCGCAGTATCGAAGAAAACCTCGACCTGTTTACGCGCATGAAAAACGGCGAGTTCCCCGACGGCAGCAAAACCCTGCGTCTGAAAATCGACATGGCATCAGGCAACATCAATATGCGTGATCCCGTCATCTACCGTATCCGCCGCGCCCATCACCACAACACCGGCGATAAATGGTGCATCTACCCGATGTACGACTACACGCATTGCATTTCCGATGCCATCGAAGGCATCACGCATTCCTTGTGTACGCTCGAATTTGAAGCTCACCGCCCGCTGTACGACTGGGTGTTGGACAACATCCCCGCGCCGCACGCCACCCGTCCGCGCCAATACGAGTTTTCCCGTTTGGAGCTTCTGTATTCCATCACGTCCAAACGCAAGCTGAACCAACTGGTTTCAGACGGCCACGTTGCCGGCTGGGATGATCCGCGTATGCCGACCATTTCCGGTATGCGCCGCCGCGGCTACACGCCCGAAGGCCTGCGCCTGTTTGCCAAACGCGCCGGTATTTCCAAATCTGAAAACATCGTCGACATGAGCGTGTTGGAAGGCGCGATTCGTGAAGAGCTGGAAAACTCTGCGCCACGCCTGATGGCGGTTTTGAATCCGCTCAAGGTGACCCTGACCAACTTTGAAGCGGGTAAAACCCAAAGCCGCCGTGCCGCGTTCCATCCGAACCACGAAGAAATGGGTGATCGCGAAGTACCTATTTCACAAACCATCTATATTGAAGCCGACGACTTTGCCGAAAATCCGCCTAAAGGCTTCAAACGCCTGATTCCAGGCGGCGAAGTGCGTTTGCGCCACGGCTATGTCATCAAATGCGATGAAGTAGTCAAAGACGAGGCAGGCAATGTGGTTGAACTCAAATGCAGCATCGACCACGATACCTTGGGCAAAAATCCCGAAGGCCGCAAAGTTAAAGGCGTGATTCACTGGGTGTCTGCTGAACACGCCGCCGAAATTAAAGTCCGCCTGTACGACCGCCTCTTTACCGTCGAGCGTCCCGATGCTGTGCGCGGCGAAGACGGCAACTACCTACCGTTTACCGATTTCCTCAATCCTGAATCCATCAAGGAAATCACTGCTTACGCTGAACCTGTCGCAAAAGATCTGCCGGCAGAAAGCCGTTGGCAGTTTGAACGCATCGGCTATTTCGTCACCGACCGCAAAGACCACAGCAAAGATACGCCGGTGTTTAACCGCACGGTGACGTTGAAAGATTCTTGGCAGCCTAAGTAATCTTTTTGCAGTCGTTAAATTGAAGGCCGTCTGAAAACGTGAAATCCGGTTTTCAGACGGCCTTTGTCGATAAAAGGGATGAGATGGAACGTTATTCTGTACATTTGAAACTGCTGGGAATGGCGGTGTTGTGGGGTGCATCTTGGCCGATGGGGCGGATGTTGGGGCAGTCGCTGCCGCCGCTGACGGGCGGGGCGGTTCGGTTTGTCTTGGCTTCGGTTTTGTTGTTGGGCTGGTTGTTTGCGCGCAGCAGGTTCGCGACTTTGGCGGCTTTGTCGGCGCGGCAATGGCTGGGTTTGACGGCAGCCGCTTCTGTTGGCGTGTGCGGCTATGCGGTGTTTTTTATGCTGGGTTTGCAGACTATGCCGGCAGGCAAGGCTGCGGTGGTCGTGGCAGTGAATCCAGTATTGACATTGCTATTGGCAACTTGGTTTTTCGGCGAGCGTTTAAATGCGAAGATTTTGGCGGGTATGCTGCTGGCGGTCGGCGGTGCCATTATGGTGGTAACGCAAGGGCAGCCGTTGACGGTATTGTCGGGCGGCATCAAGGCGGGGGAGTGGCTGATTTTCGGCTGCGTGGTCTGTTGGGCGGCTTATACCTTAATCGGGCGTGCGGTCTTGCGCGGAATAGATGCGCTGACGGTAACGACGGCAACGTCGTTCATTGGTGCGCTGATGTTATCGGTGGTGGCGTTGTGGACGGACGGAATGCCGTTTGAGGCGATAGCGGCAATGGATGGGCGAGGCTGGACAGCCTTAGCGTGGCTGGTCATCGGCGCGACGGTATTGGCCTATGCGTGGTATTTTGAAGGCGTGAAGACTTTGGGTGCAGGCAGCGCGGCGGCGTATATTACGCTCGTGCCGATTTTCGGTGTGCTGTCTTCGGCGTGGTTTTTGGGCGAACCGCTGCATATTTCGCTGGTTGCGGGCTGTGCGACAGCGGTCGGCGGCATGACGCTGATGCGGTACGGGCAAAAGGCCGTCTGAAGTTGGGTAAATACTCGGATTTTTGATGATAAGATTGCGGTTGCCACGTTACTTCCAGCCGTAATCTTATTGCAGGATAAGACCAAGGTCTCGGTCTCAGTGTTCGATTTAAAAATTTGACACCCTGCCTCCAACTGCCTAAAATTCAACTTTCTCAAAAATCTACCGTATCCTGCGGCACGATTTCATGCTTTCAGACGGTCTTTGTGCCATCTCTCTGATACCATTCAAAATATATCAATACTATGCACGTTTCAGAACTCCAAACCCTCCACATTTCCAAACTCTTGGAAATGGCAGAAGAACATGGCATTGAAAATGCCAACCGTTTCCGCAAACAAGACCTCGTTTTTGCCATCGTCCGCCAGATGATGAAGCAGAATGTCAGCTTTACCTGTTCCGGTACGCTCGAAATCCTGCCCGACGGCTTCGGTTTCCTGCGCAGCGCAGATACTTCTTACCTTGCCGGCCCTGACGATATTTATGTTTCACCCACGCAAATCCGCCGCTTCAATCTGCATACCGGCGACACCATCGAAGGCAGCGTGCGCGTACCTAAAGACAACGAGCGTTATTTCGCGCTTGTCCGTCTCGACACCATCAACGGCGATCAACCCGAAGTCTGCAAACACAAAATCCTCTTTGAAAACCTCACGCCTTTATTCCCAACCGAACAATTCAAACTCGAGCGCGACATCAAAGCCGAAGAGAATCTGACCGGCCGCGCCATCGACTTGGTTTCCCCAATCGGTAAAGGCCAACGTGCATTGTTAGTGGCGCCGCCTAAAACCGGTAAAACCGTGATGTTGCAAAACATTGCCCACGCCATTACCGCCAATTATCCCGATGTCGAGCTGATTGTCCTGTTGATTGACGAGCGTCCGGAAGAAGTAACCGAAATGAGCCGTTCTGTACGCGGCGAAGTGGTTTCCTCTACGTTTGACGAACCTGCGCAACGCCATGTACAAGTGGCCGAGATGGTGATTGAAAAAGCCAAACGCATGGTCGAACACAAAAAAGACGTGGTGATTTTGCTGGATTCGATTACCCGTTTGGCGCGCGCCTACAATACCGTCGTGCCGACTTCGGGCAAAATTCTGACCGGCGGTGTCGATGCCAACGCCTTGCACCGTCCGAAACGCTTTTTCGGTGCGGCGCGTAATGTGGAAGAGGGCGGTTCGCTTACCATTATTGCGACGGCACTTGTTGAAACCGGCAGCCGCATGGACGACGTGATTTACGAAGAGTTCAAAGGTACGGGCAATATGGAATTGCACCTTGACCGCCGCATGGCAGAAAAACGCCTGTTCCCGGCCATTAGCATCAATAAATCCGGTACGCGCCGCGAAGAATTGCTGGTGCCGAACGATCAGTTACAACGTATGTGGCTCTTGCGCAAATTCCTGCATCCTATGGACGAAATCGAAGCGACCGAGTTTTTGGTGGGCAAACTCAAAGACTCTAAAAATAACGACGATTTCTTTGAATTGATGCGCGGTAAATAAGCATAAGGCCGTCTGAATATGTTTCAGACGGCCTTTACTTTGCTTGAGGAACCTTTATGACCATCCGAATGAATTGGCAAAACTTATTATCCACCCAACGCTTCCGTACTAAAAACGGCGAAATCGTGCCGACCGTTACCCCTTCGACTCAGGAAGGTGCCGATGCTTTGCGTACGGATTTTCACATCGACTACGACCGGGTCGTTTTTTCTGGATCCTTCCGCCGCCTTGGCCGTAAAACGCAGGTGCATCCGTTGGCGCAACATGACTTGACGCACAACCGCCTGACGCACAGCGTTGAAGTTGCCAGCGTGGGCAGGAGCTTGGGCAACCGCGTGGGCGTGATGTTACACAACGGCGGTTTTCTGCCGCAGGGCAATACGCCTAGCGATATTGGTGCCGTAGTGCAGGTTGCCTGTTTGGCGCATGATTTGGGTAATCCGCCGTTTGGCCATACCGGCGAAGATGCTTTGCGTGATTGGTTCAGACGGCCTGAACATCAAATTTATCTGAACACATTAAACGAAGCGGAGCGCAACGATATTCAAACCTATGAAGGTAATGCGCATAGCCTGCGTATCGTCGCCAGCCTTGAAATGTATCCGGAAGCAGGCGGAATGCGCCTGACTGCGGCAGCCATTGGCGCATTGCTGAAGTATCCGTGGACAACGCAACATCCGAACGGCAGAAAGAAATTCAATATTTATCAAACCGAGTTGCCGTTTATCCGTCAAGTTGCCGACGAATTGGGGCTGGTTTCCGCAGGAGTAGACAGCTGGGCGCGCCATCCTTTGTCTTATTTGATGGAGGCTGCCGACGATATTTGTTACGCCTTGCTGGACTTGGAAGATGCCGTCGAATTGGATTTGCTTACGGATACGGAAGTGGAGAGTATCTTGTCCGAGCTGACCTTTGCCGAAAGCGCATGGCACGCCAGCTCCAGTCGTCAGCGTTGCGCCATGTTGCGCGGCATTGCGATTGGCAAGGCGATTGATGATGTCGCGCAAACCTTTATGCTGCATCAGTCCGACTTGTTGGACGGAACATTCAAAGGCAAAGACTTGCTTGCTCTGTGTAGCCCGCAAGTGCAAAACACTTTGGCAAAAGCGAAAGAATTGGCGCAAACGCGGATTTTCCGCCATCACACCAAACTCTTGACCGAAATCGCCACGTTCCCATGTTTAGGCTCCATCTTGGATTTGCTCGTCCCTGCCGCCTATGCCCTGATTGCTGAAAAACAATTGGCAACGCGTCAGTCTTTGGCATTGGAATTATTGAAAAAGCACAATCCGATTCTTCCTGAAGACAGTCTGTATCAGGCCTATATGAAAATCTTGGATTTTGTCGGCGGTATGACCGATAACTCCGCTGCCAAAATGGCGCAGGATTTGTCAGGAGTAGGGATTTTGCGTTAATTTTATATTTTTTAATTTCAATCAGTTAAATAAAAATATAAGAAATATCCGTGAAAAGAGTAGACAGGTTTTAGTAAAACCTATATTATTCGGTCTTCTTGATTCACAACGCACTAGCGAAGTGATGAGGATGCACCCGTAGCTCAGTTGGATAGAGTATCTGGCTACGAACCAGAGGGTCGGGCGTTCGAATCGCTCCGGGTGCGCCACAAGATTTATCCGCGCCCATCGTCTAGCGGTTAGGACATCGCCCTTTCACGGCGGTAACCGGGGTTCGATTCCCCGTGGGCGTGCCAGTTTTCAAAAAAAACGCAATCTGTTTAGATTGCGTTTTTTTATTGCATTTACTGTTTGTGTTCTAAGGCCGTCTGAAACGCTCAGTAACTCAAGAGACAGAAGTGTGTAAAATAAATTGCTCAGACTTTTGGTCGTCTCTATGCGCTTTTCAACCTCATTTTACCATTGTCAAAACCCAATTTATTGACAACAGTATTCATCTTAAGAGTTCCTAAACCTGAATTTACATGATTTCATATTTATAATTTCTTGATTTTAGAAAATAAAAATATTTATTTGAACTTTTCTTAAAAAATGCCGTCTGAGATAAAGACAAGACGGAATATCTCTGTTAATGTGTAAATGTCAGCCGGCGTTTGCCGGTTTTTTATTGAAACCATTTGGGAGTCAATTATGAATATGAATGTTAAATTAATCGTTCCTGCCATTTTGGCGGCTGTTGCCCTGACTGCATGTAGCAGCGGTTCTAAAGCCAAACCTGAAGCTAAAGCTGCGCCTACTGCGCAACAACAAGCTCAGGCTCAACAAGCTCAAGCTCCAGTACCTAATACTTTGAAAGTAGACTCTATCGACGGTACTAAAGAAGTTCACTACAAATGCGGTAAAGACGGCAAAGAGCCTCTGAGCGTAATGTACGGCTTCAAAGGCAACGAAGTTGTTGCTGCACAAGTAAAATACAAAGGCCAATTAACTGAAAACCTGTTCCGTATCACTGACAGCAGCAAAGACGTAAACGCATTCTGGGGCGGTAATGTCGCTTGGGTTGCTGAAGCAGCCACTGCAGCCAACGTAGACAAAGTTGACGGCAATATGCTGACTATCCGCGGTACTACCGAAGTAAACGGCAAACAAGAAGTGGTTGATCAAATCGTTACCCGCTTCTGCGCATTGGACAAAGGCGCGAAAGCTGCCGCTAAACCAGCCACTAAAAAAGTGAAAAAATAATCTTTTGCCGACAGCTTTAAACGCTGGGTAAAATAAAACAGGCCGTCTGAAAAGTTTTCAGACGGCCTGTTCTTTTGAGCGGTTTAACCCAAGAACCAGAATTTCAGTGCCCACAACACGGCGACAATCCATACCATAGGCGGTACGTCTTGGGTGCGGTTGCACAAGAGTTTGATGAGTGCGTAGCTGATAAAGCCAAACGCAATACCGTCGGCAATCGAGTAGGTAAACGGCATGAAGACGATGGTCAGGAATGCCGGTGCGGCTTCGGTCATGTCATCCCAATCGATTTCACGCGCGCTACGCAACATTTGCGCACCAACATAGAGCAGGGCGGGTGCGGTAGCGAATGCAGGAATGCTTTGAACCAGCGGGGAGAAAATCAGACAGGCCAGCATCAGTACGCCGACGGTAACGGCAGTCAGGCCGGTACGGCCGCCGGCAGAAACGCCTGCCGCGCTTTCAACGTAAGGGGTAGTAGAAGAAGTACCCAGGGTGGCGCCAGCGATAATGGCGGTAGAGTCGGCAAGCAGGGCGCGTTTCAAACGCGGCAGTTTACCGTCTTGCAATAGGCCTGCGCGGTGCGAAACGCCGACCAATGTGCCGGTAGAGTCAAACAGGTCAACCAGGAAGAATACAAAAATCACGCTGACCATGCTGACGGTGAACAAGCCTTTGAAGTCCATCTGCATGAAGGTTGGCGCAATGCTCGGAACTTCGCCGACCACGCCTTTGAACTCGCTCAAGCCCAAGATGGTGGAGACGGCGGTCAGCGTCAGAATGGTAATGATGATAGAGCCTTTAACGCGGAAGTGGCCAAGTGCAACTACCATGACAAAGCCTGCCATCGCCAGCAGCGCGGTAGGCTGGTGGATGTCGCCCAAACCGACCAATGTGGCAGGATTGGCCACAATCACGCCTGCGCCTTTGAGTGCAATCAATGCCAAGAAGAGGCCGATGCCTGCGGCAATCGACATTTTCAAGCCCATAGGCAGGGCGTTGACCAGCATTTCGCGCACTTTAAAGAAGCTGAACAGGATGAAAATAATGCCGGAGATGAAGACGGCACCCAAAGCCACACGCCAATCCACGCCCATGCCTTTGACGACGGCAAAGGTAAAGTAGGCGTTCAAACCCATGCCCGGAGCGAGGGCGATCGGGTAGTTGCCGACAAAACCCATCACGAAACAGCCGATGGCGGAGGCGATACAGGTAGCCACAAATACTGCGCCCATATCCATGCCGGTTTCACCCAAAATCAGGGGGTTGACGATGATGATATAGCACATGGCGAGGAAGGTTGTTACACCGGCCATAATTTCCGTGCGGACATTGGTCTGATTGGCGTTGAGGTTGAATAATCTTTCCAAAACGCTTTGATTTGAAGAACTCATTCGAGATATTCCTTTGGGAAAGCCGTTCAAGGACGGAATCAGCGGGTTTAACTGCCGGAAGCTCGGATTTTTGCCTTAACTTCTCAACAGATAAGGGAATTTTCGGGCGGTATTATACTGAAAAGCCTTTTGTTCGGGTAATAAAAATACATGAATCAGATAATGCCGGGCCGAACCAAGATAAAGGCCGTCTGAACAGTTTCAGACGGCCTTTGTTTGTGTGTGCTTATACCGGTTTGCCTTTCAGGGAGAAGGTGTAGGCTTCGGTGATTTCCAAATCGATCATTTGGTTGATCATGTCGGGTGTGCCGGTAAAGTTGACCACGCGGTTGTTGGCGGTACGGGCTTGCAGTTGGTCAGGGTCTTTTTTGGAGATACCTTCAACCAAGCAGCGTTGAACTGTGCCGACCATGGTTTGGTTGATGCGCGCGGTTTCGGCTTCAATGACTTCGTTCAAAGCTTCGAGGCGGCGCACTTTTTCTTCATGCGGCGTGTCGTCGTGCAGGTTGGCGGCAGGCGTGCCCGGACGCGGACTGTAAATAAAGACGAAGCTTAAGTCGAAGGCGATGTCTTTGACCAGTTTCAAGGTTTGCTCGAACTCACGCTCGGTCTCGCCCGGGAAGCCGACGATAAAGTCGGAGCTGAGGCACAAATCAGGACGGATGGCGCGCAGTTTGCGGATGATGGATTTGTATTCCAAAGCGGTGTAGCCGCGTTTCATCGCGCTCAATACGCGGTCGGAACCGCTTTGAATCGGCAGGTGCAGGTGGGAAACCAGCTTCGGCAGGTCGCGGTAGCACTCGATAATCGCGTCGGTAAATTCGCGCGGATGGCTGGTGGTAAAGCGCAGGCGTTCTATGCCGGGGATTTCGTGGACGATGCGCAACAAGGTGGCAAAGTCGCAGATTTCGCCGTTTTCCATTTCACCGCGATAGGCATTGACGTTTTGGCCTAAGAGGTTGATTTCTTTAACGCCTTGTTGCGCCAAACCGGCAATTTCGGTCAATACGTCGTTAAGCGGGCGGGAGAATTCTTCGCCGCGGGTGTATGGGACGACGCAGTAAGAGCAGTATTTGGAACAGCCTTCCATAATGGAAATGAATGCCGAGCCGCCTTCTACGCGCGCAGGCGGCAGGTGGTCGAATTTTTCGATTTCTGGGAAGGTGATGTCGATTTGAGACAGGCCGGTGGTTTCTTTGTCGACGATGAGTTTGGGCAGGCGGTGCAGCGTTTGTGGGCCGAAAACCACGTCCACATACGGAGCGCGTTTGACGATGTTTTCGCCTTCTTGAGAGGCAACGCAGCCGGCAACGCCGATGATGAGGTCGGGATTTTTTTCTTTGAGCGGGCGTACGCGTCCCAAGTCGGAGAAGACTTTCTCTTGCGCTTTTTCACGCACGGAGCAGGTGTTGAACAAGATGATGTCGGCGTCGTCAGGTTGGGTAACCTGTTCGATGCCGCCGTGTTCTTCGGCGAGGACGGACAGCATTTTTTCGCTGTCGTACTCGTTCATTTGGCACCCGAAGGTGCGGATAAATACTTTTTTCATGGTTTGTTTTGATTGATTTGCTTGTTGTAAAAGGGTTCAGACGGCCTGTGAAATATTCGGGCCGTCTGAAAAATTATTCTTCCGCCTTTTTCTGCTTTTTGGCGTGTTCGATGAACCTGTCGGCTTCGGCGTCGGTCAAAATCCAGATTTCGCGGACGAGGCGGCTTTCTTCGTTGTATTTGAACGCAACGGCTTTGCCGGTTTGGTTCAGCAGGCGGCCCATGGGGATGAAACGGTCGTTTTCATCGTGGATTTTGGTAAAGCGCGTGATTTGCAGTTTGGCCGCATTGCCGTCCACAATGCCCAACGTCAGCAGGCGCGTCCAAGAAAAACCGCCTTTGCTGACTTTCAGATAAGGCAAATCGACCGTCTTTAAAACGGCCACATCCATATCGTCAGGCAGGCTGCGTTGTGCATGGACGAGGGAGGACGCCAAAAGGGCGAGGCTGAGTATGAATCCGCGTAACATGATGCTTTTCTTTTATTGTTTCAATAGGTCGCGGATTATAGCACAAGCAGGAAAAATGTGGATAGAGTGTTTGTTTTTAAAGAATAATTTTGATTTTGCGCCCGATTCTTATTTTGAAGCTTGGGACGTCTGAAAAGGATTTGGTGTTAAAATGGCACCGATTTGATTTTCAGACGACCTCTTACGAAAGAATTGACCATGAACCGTAATGAAAGCTTGTTCAACCGCGCCAAAGCCATTATTCCCGGCGGCGTGAACTCTCCTGTGCGCGCATTCGGCAGCGTCGGCGGCGTACCGCGCTTTATTAAAAAGGCGGAAGGCGCGTATGTTTGGGATGAAAACGGCACGCGTTATACCGACTATGTCGGCTCTTGGGGCCCTGCGATTGTCGGCCACGCCCATCCTGAAGTCATTGAAGCCGTGCGCGAAGCAGCATTGGGCGGTTTGTCGTTTGGTGCGCCGACTGAAGGCGAAATTGTCATTGCCGAAGAAATCGCCAAAATCATGCCGTCCGTCGAGCAGCTGCGCCTTGTCAGCTCCGGCACGGAAGCAACGATGACTGCCATCCGTCTGGCACGCGGTTTTACCGGTCGCGACAAAATCATCAAGTTTGAAGGCTGCTACCACGGCCATTCCGACAGCCTGTTGGTTAAAGCAGGTAGCGGTCTGCTGACGTTTGGCAATCCTTCTTCTGCCGGTGTGCCTGCCGACTTTACCAAACATACTTTGGTACTCGAATACAACAATATTGCCCAACTGGAAGAAGCCTTTGCCCAAAGCGGCAATGACATTGCCTGTGTGATTTTGGAGCCTTTTGTCGGCAATATGAATCTGGTTAGGCCGTCTGAAGCCTTTGTCAAAGCCTTGCGCGAATTGACTGAAAAACACGGTGTCGTATTGATTTACGACGAAGTGATGACCGGTTTCCGCGTGGCGTTGGGCGGCGCGCAATCTTTGCACGGCATCAAGCCTGATTTGACCACCATGGGCAAAGTGATCGGCGGCGGTATGCCTTTGGCGGTGTTCGGCGGCCGTAAAGACATTATGGGATGTATTTCCCCGTTGGGCGGCGTGTATCAGGCAGGTACATTGTCCGGCAATCCGATTGCGGTTGCAGCCGGTTTGAAAACGCTGGAAATCATTCAGCGCGAAGGCTTCTATGAAAACCTGACTGCCTTGACCCAACGCCTCGCCAACGGTATTGCCGACGCGGCTAAAGCGCATGGCGTTGAATTTACGGCGGACAGCGTGGGCGGTATGTTTGGTTTGTATTTTGCCAGCCATACGCCGCAAAACTACGCCGACATGGCGCGTTCCAATATCGACGGTTTCAAACATTTTTTCCACGGTATGCTCGACCGCAATGTCGCATTCGGCCCGTCAGCTTACGAAGCCGGTTTTGTTTCCGCCGCGCATACGCCTGAGCTGATTGACGAAACCATTGCTGTGGCACACGAAGTGTTCAAAGAAATGGCAAAATAAAAGCTTAAGCTGTCATGTGAAAAAAGGCCGTCTGAAAAATATTCAGACGGCCTTTCGCTATTTTAAATAAATGTTTGATTATGCTTCTTCAGCTTTGCTGCGGATAATCAGCAGAGGCAGGTGGCTTTGACGCATTACGGTCTCGGCGAAGCTGCCCATCAGCAGGTGCATCAGGCCGGTGCGGCCGTGTGTGCCGAGTACCAGCAGGTCTGCGCCGTTGTTGTCGGCGTAGTCAACCAAGTCTTGCGCCATTTCGCGCGCGCCTTTGTTGGCAACCAACAGGTGTTTCACGATGTTTTCAACGCCGCTTTCACGCGCTGTTTTTTCTGCGAAATCCAAAACTTCGTTACCTTGAGCCACTGCGGCGGCTTCGTAGCTTTCGTGTTGCAGGAATTCAGGAGCCAAAGCCATGTATTCGGCAGGGTTGGCAACGTGAACCAAAGTCAGTTGGGCTTTGTTGAGGCTTGCCAGTTCGGCAGCGTGTTTCAATGCATTGAGGGAAGTCTCGCTACCGTCAACGGCTACAACCAGATGTTTGTACATATTTATTCTCCTTTTGCGCCGAGTAGCGGCACTTTCGTTTAATATGAAATCAGAACTTGTCTGAATGTGAAACGATTATAAACTCTTTCGGGCAGGTACAACAGCCCATCTGCTTTCAAGTATAATGTCTGTCCGAATCGCCTGTCGCGTTTTTCATTAATTTATTGATATATCACAAGGTTACTTATGCAGGACGCCGCTTTTCTTTCTTCGCGCCGCTTTGGCGGCATTGCCAGACTTTACGGAGACGAAGCACTGGCGCGCTTTTCGCGTGCGCATGTGTGCGTGGTCGGTGTCGGCGGCGTCGGCTCGTGGGCGGTGGAGGCTTTGGCGAGGAGCGGTATCGGTCGTTTAACGCTGATTGATTTGGACAACGTCGCCGAGTCCAATGTCAACCGCCAGTTGCACGCTTTGACCGATGATTTCGGTAAGGCAAAAGTTACTGCTTTGCGCGAACGCATTGTCCAAATCAATCCGCAATGCGAAGTGACGGAAATCGAAGATTTTGTTACCGAAGACAATCTGGACGAGCTTTTCAGACGGCCTTTTGACTTCGTTATCGACGCCATTGACCAAATCCGTGTCAAAGCGGCGATGGCAGCGTATTTCGTGCAACATAAACAACCGTTTATTATCAGCGGCGGCGCGGGCGGACAGAAAAATCCAGCTTTAATCCAAACCGCCGATTTGAGCCGCGTTACCCACGACCCGCTGCTTTCCAATTTGCGCTATACCTTGCGCAAGCGCTACGGTTTCAGCCGCGATACCAAAGAAAAAATGCGCGTGCCTTGCGTTTATTCAACTGAGAATATCACGCCGCCGCAATCCGGCGAAGCGTGTTCGACCGATGCAGCGCCGCAAGGTTTGTCCTGCGCGGGCTATGGCGCGAGTATGCTGGTGACGGCTTCGTTTGGGCTGTATTGTGCGCAGGCGGCGGTGGAGCATATCGCAGGGCGGAAGTGAGGGGTAGGAAATGGGTAAGAGCCGATTTTTTAAAGCCTACTTTATTGCCAGTCTGATTTATGCGATGTGGTTCGGCGTATTGATGTATGCCGTCGATCCGATGTTTCTCGATGTGATGGAATGTAATACGTTGCCCGGCGATTATTTGTGTGTGCAAAGCGGTTATACCCGCCCGTTCACCACTTTTCTTTATCCGTGTCTGTCCGTCGTGATATTCAGCCTTTTGCACGCCGGTATCATGAAATGGCGCAAACGCCGTTCGGTTAAAATGATTTGGCTTTTGGTCGGCTGCGAAAGTTTGCTGTTGTTGGCTTTGATGGTGGCGATGCTTGCGAGGGATGGTTTTGTATTGTCCCGAGATATCGGTTCGGTACTGACGGGTTCAGTTTTTGCCAGCCTGCCGCTGTGGGGTATGGCCTTGGCCCAGACCTTTGCCGTCGCTATTGTTTCTTTGCAAATCAATCGTAAAAAACGTTGATTTTTATATTAAAAATGGGTTGTCCTCGTTTCAGACGGCCTTTTGTTGATGAAACTTCTTACTAAACTTAAAAAGAAAAAGACCCTTTAACCATGCCTTCAGAACACCTTATTTCTTCCACTGCCGCAACGCCGTCTGAACATACCGTTGCGTGGGTGTTCGGTCAGCCTGTCACCGATGTGCCGCAGGATTTGTTTATTCCGCCTGATGCGCTGAAGGTGGTATTGAGCAGCTTCCAAGGGCCGTTGGATTTGTTGCTGTACCTTATCCGCAAGCAAAATATCGATGTCCTCGATATTCCGATGGTGAAGATTACCGAGCAGTATCTGCACTATATCGCCCAAATGGAAGCGTATCAGTTTGATTTGGCGGCAGAATACCTGCTGATGGCGGCGATGCTGATTGAAATTAAATCGCGCCTGCTGTTGCCGCGTCCTGAAGAAGTTGAGGATGAAGAGGCGGATCCGCGTGCCGAGTTGGTGCGCCGTCTGTTGGCTTACGAGCAGATGAAACTGGCGGCTCAGGGCTTGGATGCGTTGCCACGTGCCGGACGTGATTTTGCTTGGGCGTATTTGCCGTTGGAAATTGCGGTCGAAGCGAAGTTGCCGGAAGTGTACGTTGCCGATTTGACGCAGGCTTGGTTGGGTATTTTGTCGCGAGCCAAGCATACGCGCAGTCATGAAGTGGTGCGGGAAACCATTTCCGTGCGCGCGCAGATGACGGCGATTTTGCGCCGTTTGAACGAAAGCGGCATCAGCAAGTTCAGCGATTTGTTTAAGCCGGAGCAGGGCGCGACATATGTGGTGGTCAATTTTATTGCATTGCTGGAATTGGCTAAAGAAGGCTTGGTGCGTATCGTACAGCCTGAAAATTATGGCGAAATCGAAATCAGCCTGAAAGACGGTTTGGAAACAAACGAAGCCGAAATGCTTTCAGACGGCCTTGAAGCCGATGAAACCGATAACGAAAATTTGAAAAAAGAGAACTAAAATGAATTCGACGACGAGTCATACCAAAGCTTCTTTATGGGCGGTGGGCTTAATGCTGTTTGCGCTGTTTTTTGGGGCGGGGAACCTGATTTTTCCTGCTTTTTTGGGACAGCAGGCCGGTGATAACTGGCTTTTGGCCATGTTTGGCTTTTTGCTGACGGGCGCAGGTTTGCCATTGTTGGGCGTGATTGCCGTTGGCTATTCCGGCTCGCGTGATGTGGAGGCACTGGCTTCCCGTGTTGCGCCTTGGTACGGCGTGACTTTTGCCACTGCGCTTTATTTGGCAATCGGCCCTCTGTTTGCCATGCCGCGTACGGCGACAGTGTCTTTTGAAACTGCAATTTCTCCTTTCATTGATGAATCTTGGAAAAATATCGCATTGGCCGTATTCAGCCTGGTGTTTTTCGGCATGACTTATTGGCTGTCGATTTCTCCGGGTAAGCTGGTTGACCGTATCGGTAAAATCCTTACGCCCGTTTTGTTGTTGTCAATTGCGATATTGGTCGGCTATGCCGCCATTAATCCGATGGGCGTGCCGCAGGCGGCGCAAGGCGATTTTGCTACTCATCCGTTGGTTAAAGGCATTTTGGAAGGCTACGGCACCATGGACGCGCTGGCTTCGCTGGTGTTTGCCATTATCGTCATCGATGCCGTTCGCGCCATGGGCGTGGACAACCGCGCAGACTTGCTGAAGACCACGACGATTTCCGGTGTGTTGGCGGCTTCTTGTTTGGCAGTGGTTTACCTGTTTATCGGCTATATGGGCGCGACAGGTGTGGCCGGTATCGGCTTGCAGGAAAACGGCGCGTCGGTTTTGTCTAAAACCGCACAGCACTATTTCGGTACGGCCGGTATTGTGTTGCTTGGCGTCATGGTGCTGCTGGCTTGTCTGAGTACGGCGGTGGGTTTGATTACTTCATGCGCCGAATATTTCAACCGTCTTTGCCCGGGCATTTCTTATAAAGCCTTTGTGATACTGAATACAGTGGTGTCTATCCTGTTGGCCAACAAAGGCCTGTCAGCGATTTTGCAGTTTTCCATCCCTATGTTGATGCTGTTGTATCCGCTGACCATTGTCATCATTTTGCTGGCCTTGACAGATAAACTGTTTGGCGGTGGCCGTATTGTCTATTTCTGCACCATGATGGCGGCTCTTATGGTCGGCTTGCTCGATGCCTATAAGGCCGCGTTTGGATTTGATACCGAAACCGCGGCTGCTATCGAGCGTGCATTGCCGTTTTACAATATCGGTTTAGGGTGGGTTGTTCCCTCTTTAGCCTGCTTTATACTCGGCTGCATTTTGAATGCGGCGTTGAAGAAAAAAGCATGACGATAAACAGGCCGTCTGAAATGTTCAGATGGCCTGTTTATTTCGCCGACCACGCAAACGACAGATGATTTTTTTGAAGAAATCCGTTATAATTGAAAAGTTAAGGCTTTGCGAGATACCGTTTCGCAGATGCAACATATTGAGAAGATTTATTTCCACAAATCCCGTTTTTTCAGTAAACGACTTGAACTGAGGGCGGATTTCGTGGTATAAATTGCGTTTTACTATTTTAGAAGTTTGGAGACTAACCATGGCACGAGTTTGCAAAGTGACCGGTAAGCGCCCGATGTCTGGCAATAACGTATCACACGCCAACAACAAAACCAAACGTCGTTTTTTGCCTAACTTGCAATCACGTCGTTTCTGGGTAGAAAGTGAAAACCGCTGGGTTCGCCTGCGCGTTTCTAACGCTGCATTGCGCACCATCGATAAAGTAGGCATTGATGTCGTATTGGCTGATTTGCGTGCTCGCGGCGAAGCTTAATTTAAACACCATTAATTAAGGATTACTGCAATGCGCGATAAAATCAAACTGGAGTCCAGTGCTGGTACTGGTCACTTCTACACAACTACTAAAAACAAACGTACTATGCCTGGCAAACTGGAAATCAAAAAATTTGACCCAGTAGCCCGTAAACACGTTATTTACAAAGAAACTAAATTGAAATAATCTAGTTTCTTCCAAGAAAAAGCTCCTGTTTTGCAGGAGCTTTTCTTTTTATTTTCTGATTGGTTTTTGGGGGCTTGTTTTAAATGTGTATGTAAGATATTTTTGGATTGCTTTGGAAGAGACAAAATAAAAGAGTGTGTATCAATTGGGATTACGCTCTTTTATTTTTCAGACGGCCTGATAGGGGATAAGCAGCCTTAAATCATGAATAAACATTCAACAACGACTTAATGATCAACCTTGATGCCTTGGTTGTCGGAATGTTGTTTTTTATCCAGCTCTTTTTGCAAGGTATCGCATGGCGTGTCGCAATCGCACATTTTTTTCATGCCGAGAGAGGAAATGCCGCCGCAGCTACCTTTGATGGTGCGTTTAGAGAAAATATAGCCGACTGCCATGCCGAGGATGACAATGATAAAAATGCCGAAAGTAAGGAGGAGGGTTTTCATGTGTGTATTCCTGAAGGTTAGTTTAATAATTTCTTGAATGCGCTGGACATTTCAGTATGGTAACCGCCTTGCGGAGTTCGGATGATAAGGAAAACGGCGAGATTTTCTTGCTCGGCAAGTTTAAGTGCTTCGGTTTCTCCGAGGACGAACAATCCGGTTGAAAGGCCGTCTGCAAGTGTGGCGTTTTCAGCTACTACGCTGATAGAAGCAAGGTTGTGGCTGATGGGTTGTTTGGTTTTAGGGTTGATGATATGGGAAAGGCGGCGGCCTGACTTATCGACATGGAAAATACGGTAGTCGCCGGACGTGGCCAGTGATTTATTGTCCAATGGAATGGTGATTTGGGTGGCGCCGCCTTGAACGATATTGGGCTGCTCGATGCCGATACGCCAAGGATTACCTTGCGCATTGTGGCCTTTGCCATGCAACTCGCCTCCGATTTCTACCAAATAATTGCCGATATTGAGTTTTTCAAGTTCGGCTGCGGTTTTATCCACGCCAAAGCCTTTGGCGATGGAGGATAGGTCTAAATAGACTTCGGGATAGGTTTTGGCGAGTGTAGGCTGCTGTCCGTCTTGGGAAAGTTTGAGTTTGTCCGTACCGACCATTTCTGAAGCATGTTGGATTTCTTGTGCAGTCGGTTCGTGTGTGATTTCTTTTTGCGGGCCGAATCCCCAAAGATTAACCAAAGGACCGACGGTTACGTCCAGTGCGCCGTGCGTCAGTTTGTTTAAACGCAAGGCTTCGCCGGTTACATAGGCAAAGTCTTGGGAAATAGGCATGGCCTGATTGACGGTGCGCAGCTGGTTGAATTGGCTGATTTCGGAATCGGTCTGGTAGGTAGACATTTGCCGATTGACTTCTTTAAGCGCATCATCAATGCGTTTTTGTATTTCGGCAGGGGAGGGGAGTTTGTCTTGGTCGTCTGAAAGATATTTGACGGTATAGGTTGTGCCCATGGTCTCGCCTTGCAGGGTAATGGTTTGTTGTTTTTCAGGTTGGCAGGCAGAGAGTGTGAGTGCGGAAACGATGGCAACGGTGCAACCGATTATCGGACGGTAAAACGAATTGGAAAGAAACGGCATAGGGGATTTGCGGATTATTTTTTGAAGCCTTTATTGTATCGTAAAAGAAAGGTTCAGGCCGTCTGAAAGTATGGTTTTCAGACGGCCTGGCAATAAAAAAAGGAAGAAACCGAAGTTTCTTCCTTTTTGTCTGTTAACCGCCGAAATCGTCCAAGAGGATGTTTTCGTCTTCCACGCCCAAATCTTTGAGCATTTTGATCACGGACTGGTTCATGATCGGAGGGCCGCACATATAGAATTCGCAGTCTTCAGGTGCTTCATGGTTTTTCAGGTGGTTTTCGTAAACCACGTTGTGAATGAAGCCTGTGTAACCGTCCCAGTTGTCTTCAGGCAATGGGTCGGACAGGGCGACGTGCCATGTGAAGTTCGGGAATTCTGCTGCGAGTTGGTCGAAGTCTTCGACATAGAACATCTCGCGTTTAGAACGTGCACCATACCAGAAGGTAATCTTACGTTTGGAGTTCAAACGTTTCAGCTGGTCGAAAATGTGGGAACGCATCGGCGCCATACCTGCACCACCGCCGATGAATACCATTTCGGCATCGGTATCTTTGGCAAAGAACTCACCGAACGGACCGGAAATCGTTACTTTATCGCCGGGTTTGAGCGACCAGATGTAGGACGACATTTGTCCTGGAGGCGCATCGGGTACGCGCGGAGGCGGCGTGGCGATACGCACGTTCAGCATGATGATGCCTTTTTCTTCTGGATATGAAGCCATGGAGTATGCGCGCAAAATCGGCTCATCCACTTTCGAAACATATTGCCACAGATTGTATTTGTCCCAGTCTTCGTGGTATTCCTTAGGAATGTCGAAGTCTTTGTAGGCAACAGTGTGAGGAGGGGCTTCAATTTGAATGTAACCGCCGGCTCGGAAAGGAACTTCTTCGCCTTCGGGAATGGCAAGCTTGAGTTCTTTAATGAACGTTGCTTTGTTGTCATTGGAGATGACAGTACATTCCCATTTTTTCACGCCGAATACTTCTTCCGGTACTTCGATGTCCATGTCGGTTTTAACGTTGACCTGACAAGACAGACGGCAGCCTTCGCGCGCTTCGCGTTTGCTGATGTGGGACAACTCGGTCGGCAGAATGTCACCGCCGCCGCTTTTCACGACAACACGGCACTGACCGCATGAGCCGCCGCCACCGCAGGCGGAAGGAACGAAGATACCTTGGCTGGCAAGCGCACCCAACAGTTTGCCGCCGGCAGGCATCGTCAGCTCTTTTTCGTTATTGACTTTGATGGTGATGTCGCCTTCGCTCACCAACTTGGATTTGGCAAACAGAATCATCAGTGCCAAAACCAAGACGATGAGGGTAAACATCACGATACCTAAAATAATCTCCATGCCGATTCCTTTCTTATAACTGGATGCCGGAGAACGACATAAACGCCATTGCCATCAGGCCAGCAGCGATAAAGGTAATGCCCAAGCCTTTGAGGCCTTTAGGGACATCCGAATATTTCATTTTTTCGGTAATGCCCGCCAAAGCGACAATAGCCAAAAGCCAGCCCAGACCTGCACCGAAACCATATACAACGGACTCGCCGAAGTTATATTCGCGTTGCGCCATAAACGATACGGCACCGAAAATCGCGCAGTTTACGGTAATCAGGGGCAGGTAGATACCCAATGCGTTGTAGAGGGCAGGGACGAATTTGTCCAAGAACATTTCCAAAATCTGCACCAAAGCGGCAATTACGCCGATGAAGGTGATGAATTTCAGGAAGGTTAAATCCACGCCTTCAACCAGCGCGCCGTCTTTTAACAGCGAGTAAACAAGTTGGTTGGCAGGGACAGACAGGCCGAGTACGAAAGTTACAGCCACGCCCAAACCGAATGCAGTGGATACTTTTTTAGATACTGCTAAAAATGTACACATCCCTAAGAAGAAGGAAAGTGCCATGTTTTCCAGAAAGACGGATTTTACAAAGAGGCTTAAGTAATGTTCCATGTCTTATTTCTCCGCCTGTTCAGGTTTCCAAGTGCGCAGACCCCATACCAAGAAGCCGATGATGAAGAACGCGCTAGGGGCGAGCAAGAACAAGCCGTTGGTTTGATACCAGCCGCCATCTTGTACAGTTTGGAAAATGGTGTAGCCAAAGAGCTTGCCAGAGCCGATCAGTTCGCGGATGGTTGCGATGATGATCAACATCATGCCGTAACCTGCGCCGTTGCCGATACCGTCAACCAAGCTTTCCAGCGGCGGCTCTTTCATGGCGAACGCTTCGGCACGGCCCATTACGATACAGTTGGTAATAATCAGGCCGACGAATACGGAGAGCTGTTTGGACAGCTCATAAGCAAATGCTTGGAGCAGTTGGTCAACCAGCGTTACCAAGGAAGCAACAATCGCCATTTGCACGATAATACGGATGCTGTTAGGGATATAGTTGCGTACCAAAGAAATGAAGAAGCTGGAAAAACCGGTTACCAAAGCTACGGAAATACCCATTACGATGGCCGTCTGAAGTTTGGTGGTAACCGCCAAAGCCGAACAAATACCCAAAACCTGCAAGGCAATCGGGTTATTGTCGATAAAGGGTGAAAACATCAAATGTTTCAAGCGTTTCATGTCAGCCATTATTGTGCTCCTGCTGATTTCAATTTGTTCAGGTAGGGGATATAGCCGTTTTCGCCGAACCAGTAGGCGAACGAACCTTGCACGCCTTTAGATGTCAGCGATGCGCCGGAGAGGGCATCTACGCCGTGTTCTTTGTCCGAACTTGCGCCTTTGCCGACGTGCAGGGCAAGTTTTCCTTGTTCGTCAAACAGTTTTTTGCCGACGAATTTTTGTTGCCACAGAGGGTTGCCGATTTCGCCGCCCAAACCCGGGGTTTCGCCTTGGTCGTAGTAGGTGATGCCGTTGATGGTGTTGCCGTCAGGTTGAATGGCGACAAAACCGTACATGACAGACCACAAGCCGTTACCGTGCATAGGCAGGATGATTTGGCTGACTTTGCCGTCTTCGCCTTTTACCAAGTAAACCTCGGTGTATTTGGCACGGCTTTTGATGCCGGCCAAATCGTCTTCGGGTTTGATTTGGATGCTTTGGGCAGGGTCTTTGCTGGCAACGCGTGCGCTGAAGTCTTTAGGCGCATCGGCGACGTATTCGCCGGTTGCCAAATCGACAACGCGTTGCTCGATACGTTCGGCAAAGGTTTTGCTGATGTCGGTGTTTTTATCCATCAAACCGGCTACGCTCAAGATATAGCCTTGTTTATCTTGGAGTTTTTGTTTCTCTTGGATGGGTTTCAAGCCGACGACTGCACCAGCAACGATGATGGAACAAATCAGGCTGACAACCAATACCACAATCAGCGTGCCGCTGAAGCTGTCTTTATCGAATTTCTTAGCCATTGCTGCGCGCCTTTCTGCGTTTGATGTTCGCTTGTGCGACGAAATAGTCGAAAATCGGGGCAAACAGGTTGGCAAACAGAATCGCCAACATCATGCCTTCGGGGTAAGCAGGGTTGACCACGCGGATCAACACGCACATCACACCGATAAGCGCGCCGTACCACCATTTGCCGACATTGGTAAAGGAAGCGGAAACAGGGTCGGTCGCCATAAACAGCATACCGATGGCGAAGCCGCCGACCACCAAGTGCCAGTACCAAGGCATGGAGAACATGGCGTTGGTGTCCGAACCGATGAAGTTAAACAGTGAAGACATCGCAATCATACCGATCATCACGCCGGCAATAATGCGCCAAGAGGCAATGCGGGTGAACACGATAAACGCGCCGCCGATTAAGAGCGCCAAAGTGGATACTTCGCCGATTGAGCCGGGTACGTTACCGATAAACGCATCCATCCAAGAGATGTTTTGACCGGTTACAGCGTTTTTCAGGCCGTCTGCACCGTGTGCCGCCCATTGCGCCAAAGCAGTAGCACCGGAATAGCCGTCAACCGCAGTCCAAATGGTATCGCCGGTAATATTGGCAGGGTAGGCGAAGAACAGGAATGCACGGCCTGCCAGAGCAGGGTTCATGAAGTTTTTACCTGTACCGCCGAATACTTCTTTCGCAACCACAACGCCGAAAGAAATACCCAAAGCCGCTTGCCACAAAGGCAGGGTAGGGGGAACGATCAAAGCAAACAGAATCGAAGTCACGAAGAAACCTTCGTTGATTTCATGTTTGCGTACAGTGGCGAACAAAACTTCCCAGAAGCCGCCCACGACAAATACAGTCGCGTAAATCGGCAGGAAGAAAATCGCGCCGAAGAGCATTTTGCCCAACACGCCCGCTTCAGACGACATATTGATGCCCAAAGCGTTGGCAAGGGCGTAATGCCAGTCGTTGGCGATATTTTGTTGCAGCAAATCAGGCGTTAACGCACCGAATGCCTGCGCGCCGACGTTGTACATGCCGTAGAACATGGCAGGGAACAAAGCCAGCCACACCAAAATCATCATGCGCTTGGAGTCGAGCGCATCGCGGACGTGGGCCGCTTTGCGCGTTACCGCGCCGGATGTATAGAAAATCGTCGCCGCAGCTTCGTAGAGGGCATACCATTTTTCATGTTTGCCACCCGGCAGGAAGTGCGGTTCGATTTTTTCCAGAAAATGTTTCAAGCCCATAATCAGCCTTCCTTCTCAATGGTTTCCAGCACCTTGCGCAACAGCGGGCCGTATTCGTATTTACCCGGGCAGACGAAGCTGCACAAAGCGAGGTCTTCTTCGTCCAATTCCAAGCAACCCAATGCCTGAGCGCTGTCGGTATCGCCGACGATTAAATCGCGCAAGAGCAGGGTAGGCAGGATATCCAAGGGCATCACGAGCTCGTAAGTGCCGATCGGTACCATGGCGCGGTCGCCGCCGTTGACGGCTGTGTTGAACTTGAAGAGTTTGTTTTTCAGGAAATGGCCGAGGGTTGTGCGCGTGATGGAGTATTTGTCCGGTTGTGGCGCAACCCAGCCGAACAGCTCTTTGCTGCGGCCTTCTTCGATAACGGAAATCTGATTGTGGTAGCGGCCGAGGTAATCGTGCGCGCCTTGTGCGATCGCGCCGTTTAATACTGAGCCGGAAATCACGCGGTTGTCTGCATCAACCAATTCGCCCGCAGTAATTTGCGATACTTTCGCACCCAAAACGGTACGCAAGAGGCGTGGTTTGTTGACTTGAGAGCCACCCAAGGCAATCACGCGTTCGGTGTTCAGACGGCCTGTTGCAAACAAACGGCCAATGGCAATCACATCTTGATAATTGATGGTCCAAACAGTTTTGTTCGCACCGACCGGCTCGATGAAATGAATGTGCGTGCCACTCAAACCGGCAGGATGCGGACCGCCAAATTCATGTGTTTCGATATTGGCAGCGTTTTCAGACGGCACGTCTGCGCCTGCTGCTTTACACACATGGATTTTACGTTCGGTCAGGCGGCTCAATACAAACAGGCCGCGTTTGAAGTCTTCGGCGGCTTCTTTGATGATGACCGTAGGATCGGCAGCCAGCGGGTTGGTGTCCATCGCATTGACGAAGATGGCGAACGGCTCGGCATCGACGGCAGGAATTTTGCTGAACGGACGGGTACGCAGTGCAGTCCACAAACCGGATTGGATCAGGTTGCGGCGCACTTCTTCGCTGCTCAATTTTGCCAGCGCTTCAGGTGCGTAGCGTTCGAACTCGATTTCGTCGTTGCCTTCAACGGCAATTACGACTGACTGAAGTACGCGCTTTTCACCACGGTGAATCGCGGCGATTTTGCCTGAAGCCGGAGCAGTAAATACTACGCCCGGATTCTTTTTGTCTTCAAACAGCACTTGGCCTTTTTTGACGGCTTCGCCTTCCTTGATTTTCATCGAGGGGCGCATGCCGACATATTCTTCGCCAAGCAACGCGACTTCGGTAATGGCCGGGCCGTCATAAATGACTTGCTCCGGTCTGCCCGCGATAGGCAGGTCTAAGCCTTTTTTTATCTTAATCATAAGGATGCGTTACTTTTTGGTGGGTTGAGATTCGGATGTCGGATTGTTTTTTCAGACGGCATGTAATGCTTTGAAACAAAGGATGGGCCGTCTGAAAAAAGCAGAGGTTTGCTATAAAAACAACGAATAAACGCAAACAACAAAGCTTCAGATTTTATCAGGTATAGGCTGCTTTATGTCAGTTTTACGCTTATTTTTACGGGAAAAGTGGGAAAAAAGTAGGAATGTGTAATCGAGTGTTAAGGGAAATAATTTTTAACTGATTGATATTTAAACGCTATATTTGATGGTATAGCTGAAAATAAAAGGCCGTCTGAATTTCAGACGGCCTCTAAGTTTAAAAGAGCTGCCAAACGAAGAAAATCATCGTATGCAGGGCAAACAGCGGTACCAATACAATCACCGACCATGCCATGTAGCCGAAGAAGGAAGGCATCGGTACGCCACGTTGTTCGGCAATGGCTTTGACCATGAAGTTCGGCGCATTACCGATATAAGTGAGCGCGCCCATAAATACAGAGCCCATGGATACTGCCAGCAATGAATGGAATAGGTGGCCTGTCATCAAGGCTTGGGCATCGCCACCGGCCATATTGAAGAACACCAAATAAGTCGGCGCGTTATCCAAGAATGCCGATAAAATGCCGCTCATCCAGAAATACATCACATTAATCGGATTGCCTGCCGCGTCGTGAACCAAAGAAACAACGGAAGCCAATGCGCCTGTTTCTCCGGCTTTCAAAATCGCCAAAACAGGCGAAATGGTAATGAAAATACCCAAAAACAGTTTGCCCACTTCGGCAATCGGCTCGAAGTTGAATTCATTACCTGCGCGTACCTGTTTGGGTGTAATAATCCAAGATACGGCGGTCAAAGCCAGCAAAATGCCATCGCGCATCAGGTTTTGCAAGGCGTAATGGCTGCCCAAGATTTCAAAGCCCGGATGATTTGGTTTCCACAAACCGGACAGCAAAACCGCGCCGACTACGCCGGCCAGCAACAGGAAATTCCATTTGCCGTAGATTTTGACTTTTTCTTCTTTATCGGAAGGAGCGGGAGCAAGGTGTTCGCTTTGTTCGCGGTTGAAGTGTCGGCTGTCGATGATGTAGAAAACGGCCAGCAAAATCACAGAACTGATCAATACAGGCAGCAGCATGTGTTTGACCGTCCACATGAAATCTACGCCTTTCAGGAATCCTAAGAACAGCGGAGGATCGCCTAAAGGAGTCAGACCGCCGCCGATATTCGCCACCAAGAAAATGAAGAAAATCACGATGTGAACGCGGTAGTGGCGTTTATGGTTGGCCTTCAAAAGCGGACGAATCATCAACATCGCCGCGCCTGTTGTCCCCATGATGGAAGACAAAGCCGTGCCGACTGCCAACAGGGTTGTATTCAATTTAGGCGAGCCGTGCAAATCGCCGCTGACAAAAATACCGCCTGAAATGGTATAGAGCGCTAAAAGCAGCAGGATAAAGGGGATATATTCTTCAACCAACGCATGGGCAACGGTATGTACGCCGGCTCCGAAACCAAAGGTGATGATAAACGGCGTTAAAAACAGCAGCGTCCAAAACGCTGTAATTTTGCCGAAGTGGTGGTGCCAAATATGGGAGAAAAACAGAGGTCCGAGTGCAATGGATAAGAGAATCAGTGCAAACGGCAGACCCCAAAGCAGGCTTGCGGATGAGCCGTCAAAATCGGATGCCGCAGCAGGAAAGGCGGCAAGAAGTAGTAAAAATGAGAGAGAGCGCATAGTATTTCCTTTTTATTCTGTTGCGCCGTGAGGAACTTCATTGAGAAAACACGGCGGTGAAATATTCAGGCCGTCTGAAAATATCCAGACGAACTGCGCGGTTGTGTCAGGGGAAAGTATAACGCAAAGCAAGTGTTAAGGGACGGTTTAGGGTGTTGGAATCAAAAGAAATGTTGATACAAATAAAGGAATCAAAATGAGTAGAGTAGTTGGAGGTAGTAAAAAAATGGTTTTGAAACAGGAGTTTGAAATCTCGGAAATAATACTATCGAAAAAATACTTTGAATTAATTTTAGCTAAAATTTACATTTAATTGAATAAATGGAGGCCGTCTGAAAAATGAGGGTCGAATAGGGTGTTTTGGTTCTTACTGATTGTTTTAATGGATAAGTTAGGTGTGAAAACAAAAAACAGGTGAGTGAAAATGCCCACCTGCTTTATTTATGCTTCCGGCCGCAGCCACATCCACACAGCCACGCAGCTGCAACAAATTGACGATATGACACCAATCCACCAGCGTTCTGGAAATTGCCAAAACATAAACAGGCAAGAAAGGGCCATCATGCCGATAGCGAAGAACTTTGCCTTGCGCGGCACTGCGCCGTTATTTTCCCAATTTTGTATGATCGGGCCGAAATGGCGGTGATGATACAGCCAATTGTGGAAGCGCGGCGAAGCTTTTGCCCAGCAGGCGGCGGTCAATAAAATGAAAGGCGTAGTTGGCAGTAATGGCAGGAAAATGCCGATAATGCCCAAGACGAGCGACAATGCGCCGCAAAAAATCAACAAATAGCGAACCATATTCCCGTCACCAATTATTTGTTTTCAGACGGCTTGTGATGTGGAAATGGACAACGTGGAATGTCCAACTTATCCCAGCCATCGTGCCCCATTTTTTCCAGCAGCGCGATATTGCGGTCAAAAATTGCCGAGGCGTCGGGAAATGCTTCAGCCGCTTTAGCAATACTGTCTTCACGAATCAGATGCAAGGTCGGGTAGGGCGAGCGGTTGGTGTAGTTGCTGATGTCGTCGGCTTCTGTGCCTTCAAATTGAAAATCGGGATGGAACGGCGCAATTTGGACAATGCCTTCCAATTCGTTTTCTACAACCGCATCGTCGGCAATTTCCAGCATTTGGTTGAAGGTTTCAAAATCAGGGAACAGTGTCGGATGAACCAGTAAAGTGGTTTCCAATTCCGAAGCGGAAGTATTGCCCAGAAGCTGCAATTCACGATCCAAGTCTTCAAGAAAACCGTCCAAATGACGGGCTTTGCTGACAACGATGCGAACCAGGTTTTTAACGTGCGGCGCTTTGGCAAACGGGCAGAGATTCAGTCCAATAACGGCTTTTTCCAGCCATTGTTTGGTATGTTCTGAAACAGTATTGGTATCAAGATGGGCGGTGTCAGTCATAGTAAAAGCTTATGTGAATTATTCTTAAAAAGTATACAAGTGTATGGACGTGAAAGCAAACCATTGGAATTTAAAAGGCCGTCTGAACAACAGACGGCCTTTATCGGTTTCAAATCATCAATCCTGAACCAAATGAACCAAAGGCAGAGCGGTCGTGTTTTTAATTTCTTTCAACACAAAACTCGATTGCGCATCTTGCACTCCGTGGTGCGAAAGCAGCGTGTCCAAAACAAAATGGGAAAACGCGTTCATATCGGTAAAAAAGGCATGGAGCAGATAGTCGGTTTCACCCGTTAACGCAAAGCAGCTCAATACTTCAGGCCAAGCGCGGACAGATTCGGAAAAATCCTCACGCGCATCTTTTGCCTTGCTAATCGATACACGGATAAAAGCCTGCAAACCCAAGCCCAAAGATACGGGAGAAAGCTGGGCGGCGTATTTTTGAATAATGCCAGCATCTTCAAGCTGTTTGAGACGGCGCAGGCAGGGAGAAGGGGAGAGCGCCACTTTTTCAGAAAGCTCAACATTGCTCAACCGCCCATTTTCCTGCAAAACCTGCAGAATCTTTAAATCCGTTTTATCCAAGTTTAGATGAGGCATGATGGTTCTCCCAATGTAGACAATGTATGTTTTGAAAATGAAAAATGCTTAAAAATAAAGACTTGTATGGTTAAATTATATATTGAGTTCAGATAGGCGACAAATTGTCTTATAAGGAGTGTTGCGAATTTGTTTTATGTCGTGGTGAAAAGATGAAGGCCGTCTGAAACTAATCAAGATTAAAGTTTTATGCCATATTAGGATTGGATATAAAGAGGCCGTCTGAAAATGAATTTCAGACGGCATTTATTTTCGTAATGTGATGATTCAGGCTCTTAATGACCTTGTTTTGGAGAGTTTTGTTCTTTTGCTTTGATTCGTTTTCCACGTTTGTATTTGGCTTTGTTTGGGGTGTTTTCTTCGCAATGTATTTTTGTGTTTTTCTTAAGGTATATGCTTGGTCGTTATCCGTTTGAGTTGTCTCGGCACATGGCGGGAACCATCATCGGATCCAGTGTTCCGCCGCATTGCCAGTTAAACAACCAAGTCGAATCATTGTTAATTCGATATGGGGTCAGGGTAAGGACTTTGCCTTTGTTTTGACCTTTATCGAAAGGAATGCTGATTTTGCCTGTATCTGCTTCTACAGTTACGCCACCGTTTTGGATGTATGTGCCGCCGATGCGTTGAGCGGTAACGCCGATTGCGCCTTGTTTGCTGACATCCTCTGCATTGGGCAGGCGATTATTTACCGCTGAGGCAATGCTGATTTCGGTTTTTAGGTTATCGGCAAGGTATAGCGCTTCGGAGGCTTGCGCCCTACCGATATAGTTTTGGTAAGTGGGTATGGCGACAACAACCAGAATACCGAGGATGGCGATAACTATCATCAGCTCAATCAGGGTAAAACCTTTTTGGGCTTGAAATGGGGTATTCATTTGAGCGTATCGTTTTCTTATTTTTATAAAGCAAATCCCATAACCGCGTTATGGGATTTGCTTATATTTTAGACTGCAATACCAATATTAGCGGCAGTTAGCGGGAACGTGTTTAGCATCACTATTCTTGAATTTACAAGTCCAAGTAATAGGAGACTCAGGATTTTCTTGTTTAGGAGTCAGAGTAAAGATAGGTTGTTTACTAGCACCAGTATTACGAGTAGTTACTGTAATTACACCTGTTTTTGCTGCGATAGTGATACTTTGAACGTAATTAGTAGGTTTAGGAAGGCTATAACCAGTATTAGTCGTAGTAATTTTATCTAAACCACCCAAAGCAGCAGAAGTTTCTGCTACAGCCAGTTTTGCTGGTTCAGCTAAGCTCAGACCTTCAGATACTTTGGCGCGGATGGTGTAGTCTTGGTATGCAGGCAGAGCGATTACGGCCAGAATGCCCAAGATGGCGATGACGATCATCAATTCGATCAGGGTAAAACCTTTTTGGATTGCTTTCATTGTTTAAAACTCCAGTTTGAAAGTGTGAATAATTATGTTTAAGTAAAAAGTCCGTAATGTGCTTGGCACTATGTATTATGAGTAAACCATAAAGTAAGAAGGAATATACAGCTTCCGTCGGGCTTGCTGCTTTGAGGCTTGGGCCTTATCGGACGTGTTGTTTCAAGCAGTCGGTGTGCCAAGTGTGGAAAACTGGTTAAAAAATTTATTTTTTATTTTTTGTTTATTGTTTTTATTGGGTTTATTTTTTAATTTTTAAGTTTTATGAGGTTTTGTTTGAAAGTTTCAGGATTTTAGGGAATTTTGGTGGTTGACGTTTTTTGTCAGTTTTGTGTTTTTTGTGACAGGGAAGGGAGATAAGTTTGGGTGTGTGACGTTTTTTGTCAGAAATTAAACTTGTTCAATAATATGTTAATTGATTTAGATAGGCGGTATCTTTATGGATTAATCGGTAGGTTTAATATTTTGTGATTTTATTTTTTTGTTTTTTATGGGTTTTATTTTGTATACGTATTTTGTTTGAATATGGATGAGGAAAAGATTTGGAAGGAAGGATTTTTTACGAGGGTTTGGTGTAATAGGTGAATGAAAATTTATTATCAGAATTATATTCATTTGGGTTATGATTTTAGAATGTAGTTTTATGTCAGAAGGAAGTTTTGGTTTCGAATTTTAAGGCTTTGGATTTCTTGAGTGTTTTAGAAGGGTATATTCAGGATGTTTATATATTGAATGCGATTAGGGTGAGCAAAAAATGCTCACCCTGTATTTTTAAGATGTTCAGACGGCCTTTATGGGGTCAGGACTTCGATTAATGCTTGTTTTAGGGTGTTTTGGGTTTGCGGGTCTTGTAGAGATGGGCTATAGGTGATGAAGCTATCCTCAATGCGCTGATCCAGGGTGGTGATTTTGGCGTAGCGCAGGCTGATGTTGTGTGCAAAGAAGGTCTCGGCGATGTCGGCGAGGAGGTGGGGTCGGTTGACGGCGGTGATGTCTATGGTGTGCCAGCCGGGATAATCTTCTTCGGGGGTGATGATTACGGTAGGCGGGATGGGAATGTGGCGGATGCGGCGGCTGATGTGTGGGCGGCCGCTTTGTTTTTGGACGGTGGTATTGCCGTGGATGAAGCTGTTGAGTTCGGCTTCGAGTGCGCTTTGGCGGTCGGGATATTCTTCGGGCGGGAGATTGTCGGGAAGTTGTAGGATAAAGGTGTCGAGGATGTAGTCGTGCTCGGTAATGAAGGCACGGGCGGCTTGGATGTCGAAGCGGTGGCTGCTGAAGATGCGGCAGAGGCGTGCGAAGAGGCGGTCGCCATTGGGCATGAACACCATGACTTGAAGGCTGTTGCTTTGGGGAAGGATGCGGCTGCGGACGGCCGGACTTTGGGTGTCGTAGGCGAGGTTTGCGGTGTGCCAGAGGATTTCCCGTGTTTGATGGCGGACGTAGTATGCGCTGCCGAGGATGCGGCGGAGTTTTTGTTGGTTTTTGAGGGGAACGGCCGCGCGCGTGAGCTGATCGGTCGAGGCTTGTTCGCGTCGGTTGGGGAGGCGTTCGGGGTCGTGGTGTTTGCTGTTTAAAACGGCGGCGGTGCTGTGGTAGAGGGTTTGGAGCAGACTGGCGCGCCATGTGTTCCAAAGTTTGGGGTTGGTGCCGCGGATGTCGGCAATGGTAAGCAGGTAGAGTGCGTCGAGGTATTCGCGTGTGGGAATACGGCGGCAGAAGGCTTGGAGGACGTGCGGATCTTGGATGTCTTCTTTTTGGGCAACGGTGGACATGAGCAGGTGGTTTTCAACCAGCCATGCGAGGAGGTGGCTTTCTTCTTCGGTGTAGTAGTGGTTGGCGGCGAATTGTTGTGCGTCTTTGATGCCTTCTTTGGCGTGATCGCCGCCACGGCCTTTGGCGATGTCGTGCAGCAGGGCGGCGGTGTAGAGGACATGTGGTCGTGGGTAGGCTTGCATGATGGCGCTGGCCTCGGGCATTTCGTGGCTATGGGTTTCGATGGCGAGACGGCGCATATTTCGGACGACGGTCAGAATGTGGTCGTCCACGGGGTAAATATGGAAGAGGTCGTGTTGGAGCAGGCCGGTGATTTTTTCCCATGCGGGGAGATAGCGGCCGAGTACGCCGTAGAGGTTGAGAAAACGGAGGGTTTGGGTAAGGCCGGTGCCGTGTTTGAAGAATTGGATAAAGCGGCGGCGGTTTTCTGGATTTTGGGTAAAACGGGTGTTGATTTTTCGTGTGGCCGCCCACCATGCGCGCAGGGTTTGCGGCTCGATGGTGGTGATGTTTTGCTCCTGCATGGTTTGAATAATGGTGAAGATGTGTTCGGGATTTTGTTCAAATAGGGCAAGGTCGTTGGCGGCGATTTGGTGGCCGATGCGTTTGTAGTGGCTGTCGATGGGGTGGATATGTTGGGGACGGCTGGAGGTTTGATGGTTTTTGAGAACCGGAATGAGGATGCCGTTGAGTTGTTTGATGGATTTGGTGGCACGGTAGAAGGTGTGCATCAGGGCTTCGCTTCTGCCGCGAATGTCGGGTTGGGTATAGCCTAAGCTTTCGGCAACTTGGGACTGGTAGTCGAAAAGCAGCCTGTCTTCGGGGCGGTCGGCGGTAAGGTGGAGGTGAATGCGGATGTTGGCGAGACGACGGTAGCCATGGGCCAGCATGCCGGCTTCGGTGCGTGTGAGGACGCCGGCGGTAACGAGGGCGGTGGGGTTGCTGTCTATGCCTTGTGCTTTGGCTGTCCAAATCAGGGTGTGGATGTCGCGCAGGCCGCCGGGGCAGGTTTTGATGTTGGGTTCGAGTTGTGCGCCTGTGCCTTGGGATTTGGTGTGGCGTTGCTCCATTTCGAGGAGTTTGGCTTCGATAAAGGCGGCTGTGTTGCGGCGTGTGTTGAGTTTGTTTAGAAGTTGGGCGGTAAGGTTGGGATTGCCTTGGAGATGGCGTGCTTCAAGAAAGGCGGTTTCGCCGGTAATGTCGTTTTGGGTGCTTTGGAGGATTTCTTCTATGCTGCCGCTTTTGATGGCGGGATTGAGGCGTGCGTCCCAAAGGGTTTGGATAAATTGGGTGGTTTGTTGTTGCAGGCCGTCTGAAAATGGTGTGGTGGAAACAATCGCTAAATCCCAGTCTGAATGGGGATAGAGTTCGCAACGCCCGAAGCCGCCGATGGCAATCAGACTGATGTCGTTGCTGTCGGGAAAGTGGATTTGCCAGAGGGTTTGCAGTAGGGTTTCGGCAGCGGCGATATGGTCGCGGAAGTAAGCGGTAGGGCGGTTGTTTTGGCGGTAGGCGGCTTCTGCTGCGGCTTTTTGCTGCCGGTAGGTTTGGATGGCTTGTTGGGCGGCGGTCATGATGGTGTCTGGCTGTGAATTAGGCTTGGGTATCGGCAGGCTCGGTCATTTGGCGGAGCATTTCTTGCGGTGGAAGGAGGAGTTTGTAAGGGGCGATTTTGAGTGCGGATGCGATTTTTTCGATGTTGGAAAGGGCGATGTTCCAGCGTTTGCGCTCGACGGCGGAGACGTAGGTGCGGTCGAGTCCGCATTGGCGTGCGAGTTCTTCTTGCGACCAGCCGTGATTGACGCGGTAGAGGCGCATGTTGTAGGCGATAACGGCGCGGAGGTCTTGCGGATCGGGCAGACTGGGAGGGGGAGTGAGTTTGTTGACCATGGTGTTTTGGGTTTGTGGTTTGAACGATAAGGGGATTTTATACTATTTTTGCTAGGGGAAAGGAAAGGCCGTCTGAAAGTTTCAGACGGCCTTCAAGAGGGTAGGTATAAAAAAAGGGGGTGGCACTCAGCCACACCCAAACACACACACATCAAGAGGAAAGAAAAATCATTTAATAAGAGAGCTGGCTCTTATCGAGGAAACTGGAAGATTCGGGCATGGCCCTGAATCATTGAAAGGCATTATAAATGAAAATAGGATTGGGGTATTGACACAGGTCAATTCTGTTTTAATTTAGAAAATATATCTCCAAGATAGTGGAAATAAATTATAAATAAGCTAAGGCCATCAGGCCGTCTGAATAATCGGTTTCAGACGGCCTGATGGCCTTAAGGGCTACTAGTTACTATATAAATTAGGTATTAAGCCAAACCTTTATCTTTGGCTTCTTGCAGGCGAGCTTCAAAGTTGCTGAGGTTAACGCCTGCCTGTTCGGCTGCGGCAACCACTTCGGCTACGGATGCGCCGTGTTGCACTTGATGATAACCCCAAAGCAGGGAGCAACGTGTGCCGGTACGACAGAAGGCAAGAATAGGAGTTGGAGATTGTTGCAACAGATTTTGAAAGGCTGCAACATCGGCTGCGTTGATTTGAGGCGCGACAACGGGCTGGTGTGAGAATTGGTTGATGCCGGCCTCTTTAAACCAGTTTTGCACTTCGGCAAAAGCCGGTTGGTTTTCTTCTTCGCCGTCCGGGCGGTTGCAGATGACGGTTTGGATGCCGAGGCGTACGGCTTCTTGAACATCGGCTTCGGTCAGTTGGGGGGCGATATAGAGGGAGTCGGTCAGCTTGCGGATGGGCATAGTTTTTCCTTTCTTTATATTGAATGGGTATGTTGATTTCAGACGGCCTGTGAAGTAGCAGGCCGTCTGAAGTTTTATTTAATGATTGTACAACCAGTTTTCGAGTTTTTGGCGATCGGTAATGTGCAGCAGGGCGGTATTGGCTTCTGCTGCTTGGACTGTGATGCTGGTCTCGCGCAACAAGCCTTGGCGGAAGAAATGGATGGTGGTGCGCGTGCCGATAGGCAGTTTGCTCCACTGCGCTGCAAGGTCGTTGCAGGCGTAGCCGCCCAAGGCGATGATTTTGTCTTGCGGGCAGAGTCCGGCATTTTCTGCGCTGCCGCCATTGAATACATGAGTCAGGACGGCATAGTCGCTGTTTTGTTTGAAACGTGCGCCCAAATCGTTGGCTGGGGCAACCGATTGGGGTTCGCTTGCAAATGCTCCACCGTGTTGACGAGGTAGGGGGATAAAGTCGAGTTTGACACCTACGCTTTGCAGACATTCTGCGAGCGGAAGATCATCGGTGCTGTATAAGGCCGTCTGAAAGAAGGTTTCTAAATCTAAACCGGTTATTTCTTGACAGCGGATTTGCCAGTGTTTTTCGGGTATGCCTTGATGGGTGTTGCACCAGTCGCGATAGTGTTGCTGCATCACGCTGTCGAGGTTGTATTTGCCTTGGCTTTTTTCACGGCTGATAAGGTCGAGGCAAAGTGCGGCCAGTGCGCCTTTTTGATAATAGCTGACGATGGCGTTAGGGCTGTTTTCGTCTTGTTTGTAGAACTTGTCCCATGCGCTGAAACTGGATTGGGCAAGTGTTTGTTTCAGACGGCCTTGTGTCTGCTGTACGCGTGTAATGCCTTGTGCAAGCAGGGTAAGGTAGGCTTCGGGGCTGATGGTTTTGCTTCTAGCAAGAAAGAGGTCGTCGTAGTAGGACGTAATGCCTTCAAATGCCCAAAGTTGCTCGGTGTAGTTTTCTTGGTCGAGATTGTAAGGTGCGAAGACGGCCGGTTTGATGGATTTAACATTCCATGCGTGGAAGTATTCATGGGAGAAGAGGCCGAGTAATTCGGTATAGGCTTTGTCGGCTTCGCCCATATCGTAAGATGGCAGGCTGTGGCGGTCGGCGAGTAGGGCGGTGCTGCTGATGTGTTCCAGTCCGCCGTAGAGGTTGTCGCCCAGATGTAGTAGGAAAAGGTATTCGGAAAACGGGGCAGGGGAGGGGAACATCGCCAACTCGGTTTCGCAGATTTTTTGAATATCGGCGAGGAAGCGGGCGCGGTCAAAATCGGGGTAGATACCGCTTAATGCAATACGATGGGGAATACCTTGTGCTTCAAAGTCGAGGAATTCGATGATGCCTGTTTCAACAGGGTGGTCGATAAGCTCGGCATATGAGGCCGTCTGAAAAGGGGTTGCCGAAATTTGTGGCAGGGTTGTGGCTATCTGCCATGTATGTGGCAGGGTAGGAAATTCGACTTGGTGCGGTTGTTCCTCTTGTCCGTGTACTTTTAAGAATAGGCATGCGCCGTCGAAAAAGCCGCGCTCGGTACTGAGGAACGAGCCGCGAACTGATAAGTCGAATGCGTAAACAGTGTAGTAAATTTCCCACTCTCCACTGAGAGCAGGGGTTTGCCAATGGTTTTTGCTGGTTTGTGTCAGCGGCTGGGCTTTGCCGTTGCAGCGCGCGCTGATGTGCGTGATATGGCGGGCAAAGTCACGGATGAGATAGCTGCCGGGAACCCAGTTCGGCAGGCTGATTTCTGTTTCAGAATCATTGGTTTGAGCGAATGATAAGGTGATGTGCCATTCATGAGACAGGAAATTGGGGGTAATTTTGTAATTAATCATGGCTATTGGTTAATTTGCTAAAGTTTATTAAGAATAAAGGGGTTTAAGGGGTGGGCTTAATCTATATCAATAAAACTGTATGAAAAAGGGGGCTTGAAAAAATACTATGTCCGATTTATGGGATATGTTTAAATAATTTATTGATTATAAAAGAAATGAATTTATGTCTTGCTAAATATTTTATGCAATGTGGAATGTAATTTTGCTTGGCATGTTGTGGTGTCTATGTTAAATTTAGAAAAATTTGAGCCTTGGCCGTATTGCGCTTTTCGTAAATGCAGGGGTTGGGGTGAGATAAAAATTTTTTATACCCATAATTTATGGAGACTTCCATGGACACACAAACTTATAACTACAAAGTGGTGCGCCAGTTCGCCATCATGACTGTAGTTTGGGGTATTGTGGGCATGTTGGTTGGCGTTATCGTCGCTGCCCAGCTTTTTGCTCCGGCCCTCGATTTATCCAATATCGGACCTTGGTTCCACTTCGGCCGCCTGCGTCCTCTGCACACCAATGCGGTTATTTTTGCATTCGGCGGTTGCGGGTTGATCGGTACATCATACTACGTTGTTCAACGTACATGTAATACCCGTCTGTTTGGTGGTTGGTTGCCTGCATTTACCTTCTGGGGTTGGCAGGCTGTTATCGTGGCTGCGGCCATCAGCTTGCCTATGGGTTACACCCAAGGTAAAGAATACGCCGAGTTGGAATGGCCTATCGACATTTTGATTACGCTGGTGTGGGTTGCCTACGCCATCGTATTCTTCGGTACGATTGCCAAACGTAAAATCAAACATATTTACGTTGCCAACTGGTTCTACGGCGGCTTTATTTTGGCCGTTGCGCTGTTGCACATCGTCAATAATATCAGCATCCCTGCCGGTTTGATGAAATCTTATCCGGTTTACGCAGGTGCGATTGATGCGATGGTTCAATGGTGGTACGGCCACAATGCGGTGGGCTTTTTCCTGACAGCCGGCTTCTTGGGTATGATGTACTATTTCGTACCTAAACAAGCAGGCCGTCCGATTTACTCTTACCGCTTGTCCGTTGTCCACTTCTGGGCTTTGATTTTCACTTATATGTGGGCTGGTTCTCACCACTTGCACTACACCGCATTGCCTGACTGGACTCAATCTTTGGGTATGGTATTGTCTTTGATCCTGTTTGCGCCTTCTTGGGGCGGTATGATCAACGGTATCATGACTCTGTCCGGCGCATGGGACAAACTGCGTACCGACCCGATTTTGAAATTCTTGATCGTTTCTCTGTCTTTCTACGGTATGTCTACCTTCGAAGGCCCGATGATGTCTATCAAAACCGTTAACGCTCTGAGCCACTACACCGACTGGACTGTTGCACACGTTCACGCCGGCGCATTGGGCTGGGTGGGCTTTGTAACCATCGGCTCCGTTTACTATATGATTCCCCGCTTGTTCGGCAAAAATGAAATGTACAGCACCAAATTGGTTGAGGCGCATTTCTGGATCGCGACCATCGGCGTGGTTCTGTATATCGCTGCAATGTGGATTGCCGGCGTAATGCAAGGTCTGATGTGGGGTTCTTTGAATGACGACGGCACGCTGACTTATTCCTTCGTTGAATCCGTAAAACGTACCATGCCTTACTACATGATTCGTTTCACCGGCGGTCTTCTGTACCTGAGCGGTATGTGCATCATGGCATATAACGTTTACCGTACTGCTATCAGTGGTAAAGCAGTTGATGCTGAGATTCCTGCGGTTTCTCAAACTCAACACCACTAATGACAAGAAAGATAGGCTACCAAAATGAAATTACAACAATTAGCTGAAGAAAAAGTCGGTGTACTGATTGTATTCACCCTGCTTGTAGTCAGCGTCGGCCTTCTGATTGAGGCTGTTCCGCTGTTCTTCACCAAGGCAGTTACCGAACCTGCACCCGGCGTGAAACCATATAACGCCCTGCAAGTGGCCGGTCGCGATATTTATGTGCGCGAAGGCTGCTACAACTGCCACTCTCAAATGATTCGTCCATTCCGTGCAGAAACTGAACGTTACGGTCATTACTCTGTTGCCGGTGAGTCTGTTTATGACCATCCGTTCCAATGGGGTTCTAAACGTACCGGTCCGGATTTGGCTCGTGTTGGCGGCCGTTATTCCGATGAATGGCACCGCATCCACCTGCTGAACCCGCGCGACGTTGTGCCGGAGTCCAATATGCCTGCATTCCCATGGCTCGCACGCAATAAAGTCGATGCCGAGGCAACTGTGGCGCATATGAAAGCCCTGCGTAAAGTGGGTACACCTTACAGCGATGAAGAAATTGCCAAAGCACCTGAAATGCTGGCTAACAAATCAGAGCTGGACGCTGTTATCGCCTATCTGCAAGGCTTGGGCTTGGCATTGAAAAACGTAAGGTAACATCATGGACGCTAACTGGGCTCGCTCGCTCTTTACTGTTTGGGTATTTATCAGCTTTATTTTAGTTCTCTATATTGTGTTCAATAGACGCAATAAGAAAAACTATGACGATGCTGCCAGCAGTATTTTCGATAATGACGAACAAAGGCCGTCTGAAAAGGACGATCAAGCTCAGTCAGTCCGTGATCACGGAGCAAAATAATGAACACAACATCCCAATTTACCAGTAGTTTCTGGAGTATATATATTGCCGTTATCGTCGTGCTCAGCTTCATCGGCCTGGCTTGGCTTCTGCTTTCGCAAAACGTTGTGAAACGCCCTAAAAAAGGCGAAGAAGTAAAAACCACAGGTCATGAGTGGGACGGCATTTCGGAGTACAACAACCCTCTGCCACGTTGGTGGTTTTGGCTTTATGTCTGCACATGGCTGTTTGGCGTCGGCTACCTGATTATGTATCCAGGTATTGGCGATTACAAAGGCCTGTGGGGCTGGAGCAGCCATGGTCAATATGAAGAAGAAGTTGCCAAAGCCAATCAGCAATACGGTAAAGTGTATGCTAAATTTTCCAATATGCCGATTGAGAAAGTGGCTAAAGACCCTGAAGCCCGTGCTATTGCACAAAACCTTTTCAATACCTACTGTATCCAATGTCACGGCTCAGATGCCAAAGGCTCCAAAGGCTTCCCGAATTTGACCGACGACGACTGGTTGTGGGGTGGCGAACCTGAAAAAATTCAGGAAACCATTGAAAAAGGCCGTACTGCCGCCATGCCTGCATGGGGTCCTGCTTTAGGTGAAGAAGGCGTGAAAAACGTAACACAATATGTTATGTCCCTTTCTAAACCTAAAGGTCAATACGACGAAGAACGTGCAGAGCGTGGTAAAGCCCTGTTTAGCGGCCCACCTGCCAACTGTTTCACTTGTCACGGCGACAAAGGTCAAGGTATCCAAGGCCTCGGCCCGAATCTGACCGACGATGTATGGTTGTGGGGCGGTACTCAAAAAGCGATTACCGAAACCATTACCAACGGCCGCAGCAGCCAAATGCCTGCTTGGGGGCACTTCCTCGACAAAGACAAGCTGCACATCATGACCGCTTATGTTTGGGGTTTGTCCAACAAAGACGGTAAAAAAGCTCCTGCTAAAAAAGCCGAGCCTGCTCCGGTAGCTCAACCTGCCGATGCTTCTGCTCCGGCGGCTGCTTCAGCTCCTGCTGCCGATAAAGCTGCTTCAGATGCTAAAGCTGCTCCTGCTGCTGAAGCCAAACCTGCTGAAAAAGCAGAAGCAGCTCCGGTTAAGGTAGACGGCAAAGCTGTTTTTGAAGCCAACTGTAAAACATGCCATGGCGGTATGATTCCGGGCGCACCTGTTGTCGGTAAAAAAGACGACTGGGCTCCTCGAATTAAGCAAGGTAAAGATACTTTGCACAAACACGCGCTTGAAGGTTTTAATTCAATGCCTGCCAAAGGCGGCAACAGCAGCTTGAGTGACGATGAGGTTAAAGCGGCTGTAGACTTTATGGCAAATGAGTCCGGTGCAAAATTCTAATTTTGAGTCGGATTGAAAAAAAGCGTACCTAACAAGGTACGCTTTTTTATATTTGATAAAACCAATAAGAGAAGACATATCAAAGAGGTGAAATATATAAGGCCGTCTGAAACATTCAGACGGCCTTTGTTCTTGTTTCAACCAAGATTAATCAATCCAAAGTGGACGTACTGCGTTTCAGGAACCATTCGCTGAAAGGCCACTCGACGCTGTCGAGTAAGTTTTTGGTAATTAGCCCCAGTTCCGTATCGCCTTCGATTTGCAATTTACGGTTGAAAAATAAGGTATCGGGATCTTCCTCGCGCATCATCATGCGCATGAAGTCTATACCGTTAGCGGCCAGTCTCAGATCGGGGGCGCCGCTGAAGTTGTCGTCCAGGAATTTTTCCGTATCGGCACTAAACCGCACTTTGATACCGGCATCCAAAACTTCGATTTCGAATTTTCTTCCGGCAAAAAGTTCCATATCGGCAGGCAGTAAACCTTTTCTCAGCATGGTATTCAATACGGAGACCAAAACAAAGCGTGGAGGTTTGCCGGGAAGTTTGGTACCGATTTTTGTCATCCATTTGGGTAATATGATTTCAGGCAGCGCCATAATATGCCTCCTTCACGGTTTCAATACCGGGCTGACCGCGCCAATAGCCGTCAACCAGTGTTCCGGTAGTCAATCGTTCCAACTCAGGGTGGACATCTTCCCATGTGGCTTTTCCGTCCAATACATCGCGGTGAATTTGGATAATTTCAGCCATGCCGTGCATTTGTGGCGACAGTCTGAGCATATTCACGCCGATTTTATTTAAGTCTTCATGGTGGGGCAGTAGGTTTTGGCAGCCGTAAGACATGGTTTGGATGCCGTTGATGGTGAGAAACGGCTGGCCTTCGCGCGTATTCATGGCCATACCGTGCTCGTGGTCGAGGCAGCGGAACTCGCAACTGTCTTTATTCAGATTGTAATGGCGGGCGGTAAAGCAACGTGATGAATAGGCGAGCGGCATTTTACCCCAAGCGAAGAGTTCGGTTTCAATGCCGTCTGAAGCCTTGATGATTTCGGCAACCTTATCGCGGCTCAGCTCGGACGGTGCAATCCAGCGGAATGCCCCTAATTTTCGGAATACGTCCAAAGTAGTTTCGTTGTAGATATTCAGGCTTGCACCGGCAACAAACGGGATGCCATGTTCGCGTGCCAATTTGACCGCCCCCATGTCGTTGGCCTCAACTTTAAACTTTCCCTGCTCCGTGATTTTGCGCAGGCGTTTTAGATCGGATTCGCTTTCGAGCAGGACTTGTGAAGAAAGAATAATCTCCTTACCGCTTTCCGCCAAGTCTTCAGCCAGTCCGAACCAGTCGGCAAAGCGCATTTTCTGACGGCGTGAGCAGACTACCTCGCCCAAATAGACCGTATCCAACGGCGTATCCAGCATGGAAACGTAAAATTCCAGTAGGGCTTCTTTTTGCCAGAAAAATAAAATAGGGCCCAGCGACAATTTCAATGAATTCATTTTTTTCCCCTTATTTCCATGGGCGGTTGTATGCGCCCAAAGTTGTCTGATGACCTTCCGAAACTTTGCTCAAGGCATTGTTCCAGGACGGATTGACTTTGAAATGCGATGGGTCGGCTGCAGCTGCATCCAGTGCTTGGCGCAGGGATTTGGTTACTTGCGCCGTATACATCGGACTGCGTTGGCGTCCCTCGATTTTGATGGCGGACACACCGATTTTGATGAGTTCGGGCAACATTTCCAAAACATTCAGGCTGGTCGGTTCTTCCAAAGCATAGTAAGTTTCATCATGGACTTCAAAGCGGCCTTTGCACAAGGTTGGATAACCTGCCGGTTCATTGGGTTTGTATTGGTCTATCAATACCTGGTTTAGACGTACGTTCATGCGGTCGGGCAGTTGTTCCCAGCGGACGGATTTTGCCGGAGAGCAGACACCTTGCATATTGGGCGATTCGCCTGTTGCATAGCTCGACAAGATGCAACGGCCTTCCACCATCACACACAAACTGCCGAAGCCAAAGACTTCAATTTCCACATCAGTATTGTCAATCACATGTTTGACCTGATCGATGGTCAGCACGCGTGGCAAAACGGCACGACGGATGCCGAACAGCTCTTTCATCATATTGATGGCTTCGTAATTGGTGGCCGAACCTTGTACCGACATATGCAGGCGTAAATTCGGATGTTTGTCTGTCGCATACGCCATGATGGCGGGGTCGGCAACAATAATCGCATCGGCACCCAAATTCGCCGCCGTATCCACAGCGGCGTGCCAACGCTCCACTTGGCCGGCTTGTGCAAATGTATTGATGGCCATCAGTACATTGCGCCCGCGCGCATGGGCGTAAGCTACGCCTTCCCGCGCAGATTTCATATCGAAATTCAGTCCCGGAAAGTTTCGTGCATTGGTCGCATCTTTCAAACCCATGTAAACCGTGTCCGCACCGTTGTCCACAGCGGTTTTCAGTGCAGGCAGGTTGCCGGCGGGGCAGACCAATTCTGGAATTTTCTGCATATTGTGTTCCTCGTCTTGATGATAACCTCTATCGGGTTAATCAATATTTTGTAGAATTCCGGATATTTTATGGATTAATGACACAAGATATGCTGATTTAAATCAAATCGAAAAATTCAGGTTGACGTAGACATATTGTTTACAAAATCTTAACAGACGTTGTTTTTTATATATTTCATGTGCTTAAAAATTTTAATGACGGGTTTTGTTTTAAAACCGGTGCATGTTTTTAACTATCGCATTTATTAATTTTTACAATAATAGTGATGGGAAAATAAAAAAGGCCGTCTGAAAATCCAGTTTCAGACGGCCTTCTGCTTTAAAGGGATATATTTAAGAGAAACCCAAGCGTTTATCGGGTCGGGTAAACATAAAAATAAACAGGGAAGTTAACGCGCCCAAAGTATCGGCAAGCATGTCTTTTTGCGCGTCCCAAATATCGCCTTGAGAGCCCAAGAACTCCAGTCCGGCCTCTCCACCATCGATGACGGCATATTGCCATTCGATAATTTCATAGGCGGCAGCCACGCTCATAATGAAGAACAAGGAGAAAAATAAGGCCAACGGCAGGTTGCACAGTTTGCGGCGCAGCAGCCATTCAGTCATTGGATAGGCGTAGAAGCCGATGATGTAATGGGCAATACGGTCGTAATGATTGCGGTTTTCGCCCAAAATTGGTTCAAAAAAGCGGTTGATGGATTCAAACGGTACATCTGCAAAAGTATAGTATGCACCGATTGAATGCATAATCAGCCAGAAACTCATGAATAAGTAGGCCAGGTTGCTGAAGCGGAAAATGCGGTAGGTGGCAACAAGAAGGAAGAATACGGATGCTACGGGAATGATTTCAGCGTACCAGACCGCGCGGTCATGGGGATTGATGCCTGACCAAACAATGAGGGCAAAGATAATTGTGGCAAGAAAAATGGGAAAGATTGGAGAGGGTTTGTTCATGTTGTGTGTATGTAGTAATAATGGTTACGTATTGTATAACGAATTGGTAGGACTGGAAGTTTCGATCATTAAAGGCCGTCTGAAAAACAGCTTTCAGACGGCTTGAAGTTTAGCCATTCCAGAAATAACGGGTGATGTGGAAAAACACGGGTGCGGCAAAACAAATCGAATCCACGCGGTCAAGCATACCGCCGTGGCCGCGTATCATATTGCCCCAGTCTTTGACACCGTAATCGCGTTTGATGGCGGACATAACCAGGCCGCCAAAGAAGCCCATCAGGCAGACGATAAAGCCGATAATGGCCGCTTGGCCGTGGGAGAACGGCGTAATCGGCGCCATCAACGCGGCAATGGCCGTGGCCGATAAAATACCGCCGACAGTGCCGGAAATGGTTTTGGACGGAGAAAGCGAAGGCATGATTTTTGCACCGCCAATCAGTTTGCCCCAAACGTATTGCAACACATCCGATACTTGCACCACGCCAATCAGGAAGATCAGCAACAGGATATTGTTGCCGTTATCGAAGCCGTCCAAGTCTAGAAACATCAGCGCCGGAACATGGGACAGGCAGAAGATGCAAATCATCGCCATCCATTGTGTTTTGGCGGCGCGTTCCAAAAAGTGTGCCGTTTGGCCGCTGAGGCTGGCAATAATCGGTAGTATCAAAAAGCCGTAAACTGGAATAAAAATGCTGAACATGCCATACCAGCCGTCATAGACGAAATAGTATTGCACCGGCAGAAGCAGGTAAAAGCAGACCACCATGCTGTAATAGTCGCTGCGGCGGCGATAGACGAGGGTCATAAACTCGCGCAGTGCGGCAAATGAAATCAGGAAAAACGGTACAACCGTCCCGATTTTGCCGAACCAAAATGCACCCAGTAACACCAGCGTCATCAGCCACCATGCGTAAATACGGGCGTTGAGGTTGGCGATGGTGGCATTATCTGCGCCGTTTTTACGCTTGAGCCATTGTCCGATGATGCTGGCAAAACACAATACGGCAAATACGCCGACAAAAATATAGCTGGCTTGCGGAGTCAGATGAGCGGCGGCTTGTTCGACAATGATTTGTTGGGAAGTCGTAGAAAGGCTCATGCTTGTCCTCCTTTGTTTTGATGAACTTCAGATTCATTTTGGCGAAGCTCGCTGCGGTCGTTTTCAGACGGCCTGAGTGCCAGCAATGCTTCACGGCTGCGTGTCAAAAAGCTGTCTTTGTCTTCGTTTTCCTGCAAGGTAAGCGGTTGTCCGATATGGACTTCACACAAAAGCGGGATAGGCAGGATTTTGCCTTTGGGCAGTACGCGGCTGATGTTGTCTATCCAAATCGGCACAAATTCGGTATTGGGTTTGCTTTTTGCCAGATGATAAATGCCGGACTTGAACGGCAGCAGGATGGTGTTATCGTCAGTGTTGCGCGTGCCTTCAGGGAAAATAATCAAGGAATCGCCTGCGTTCAGCGCATCTTTCATCTGTTCGGTAATCACCTGCGGATTATCGCTATGGCGCGGAATCAGCAAGGCATTGAAAACGTTTTGAATGATGAAGCGTTTGAGTTTGCTCGTCAGCCAGTAATCCGAACCGGCGACAGGGCGCGTGGACAAGCGCCAGCGGTGGGGCAGGGAAATCCACACCAATACAAAATCACCATGGCTGCCGTGATTGGCGTAATAGACCTTTTGGTGCTGATTGAATGTCAGCTCGCGCGGACTTTTGGGGCGTACGCCCGTAAGAAAAGAGACCGACAGACACAAGGCTTGGTCGGTCAGCCAGGCAAGTTGTTTTTTGAGGAAGTTTTTCATTGTTTCTGCCTTTTGAAATGAGATACCGCTCTAGATTTGGTTTGGGTAAATCAGCAAAAATAATCAAATGCTTTGGATAAGCAAAATTAAAAATTGTGCGGCGGTCAGGTATAAGCTTTTGCGCCATAAGGAAAGTGCGCCGTTTATCCGTTGGGTCAAAGTACGGCTGCCTGAAGTTTGACGCAAACCGTTTTGCTGTAAGGCGTGGTCAAAGTCTTCAGGAGAGTAGCGGTTGTCGGCAAAGTCTTGGAACACGCGGCGGTCGAAGTGAACGCGGATATGGCAGTACAACAAAACTGCTGCCAAGACAAGTTGTACCGCAAACCATGCACCGCCATATTTTGCCGACAAGGCGAGCAGCAGAGCGTTGCAGGCGGCAACATAATGTGCGGTAGAGAGCAGGTGGGCAGTAATACGGCTATCGGTTGCGTTGTCCATCATTATCCTTGTTTTAAACGGTTGGCCGCAGCTTCAACTGCTTGGGCAGTGGCCAGCGATAATACCATTTGCGGCCGAGCCTGTTTGAGTTCGGCCTTTGCCTGTGCCAAGTCTTGGCAGCCACCATAGACCAGCAGCCACGTCAGCACCACTGCGGCACTTCTTCCATAACCTAAAGCGCAACATGCCAGCACTTTGCCGTGTTTTTGGCGCAAGGTTTCCAATATCAAGGCCGTCTGAACCAAATCGTTTTCAGACGGCGTTACCATATCCAGTAAAGGCAGAGCGCGATATTCTCCTTGATAGCTACGGTAGGGATATTCGGCGCATACATCCAATACGGCAGGCAGATGGTTTGAAATACCCAAAACGCTGCCAATCCATACATCATTGCGGACTTGTGCCATTTTCGCCTTACCGCGTAACCAATACGCCATGTTTAGCCGTACGCCCACCAGATAAGGCAACAGCAAAACCGTCGCTGCCGCCGATAATTTACTGTTAGCCTGTTTTTGGAATACGTTTGCATTTCCAGTCAAATAGGCAAAAGCCACCATCAGCAAAGACACGCTAATCCATATCAACCACAGCCACACACCACCCAGCAGCGCAGGCAAAGCCATCAAACACGCACCAAGCAAATACAGCAACGCAATCTTTCTTGAGCGTACATTACTCAAGCCTAGTCTTAACGGCGAAGTCATCTGACGCGGGAAAGCCCATAACACCAGCCAGCCAAGCAATGCTCCGGTCGGCACGTCAATAAAATGATGTTGATAAGTTGTCAGTACCGACAGGGCAATCAGGCTTTGCCATAAGAAAAGAGGCAGGCGGATTTTGGGAAAGCGCGTCCAATAAAATGTACCCACGATAATCGCCAGCGCGATATGCAAAGATGGTGCTTGGTTGTACGGCAAATCAAATGCAGCCAATGAATCAAACAGCCAGCCTGACAGCCCATCGGCAGGCGGTTTAGGCCACCCGAAACGCAGCGGAAACAGCACAAAGCAAACAGTCGCAATCAGTTGGGCGGCTACAAGGTGCGCTACATATCGGTTTTGTTCATGTGTATCACGGCAAAGAAAAAATGCCGCAGCATACATCAGGTTTAGCGACCAATAAGGCACAATCGTCCATGCCCAAAACGGAATATTGCTTTCCCATGTAAAAGCGATTTCAGGCACATAGTCCAGCGATGCTGCATAATGATTGGAGATGCCGTAGCTGGTGTAAAACAAGATACCGACTGAAATCAGCTTGAGTAGGGAGGTTTTGAGGGAGGGTTTCATGGGGGATTAGTTAATAATTAAATATTTTGATTCCGTGAGCCTATTTAAGATAAGTGATATTCGTACCATCAATGCTAAGAACTTTTCTATTCAGTAGATGCTGTAATAGTTTTTCAGTTTCATGATTGTTGGATTTTGCATGTGCTTTTATAGTGTTTCGTAATGTATTGACTTTACCTGGGCGTTTTGATGGTTCAACTGACAGTGCGGCAATTACTTTTTTCCACATGGTTTCATCAGGCAAATGGAGTATTTTCTTTTGAGATATGGGATTGGGATTAGTATGGGGAAATGGAGCATATTCAATTTTTCCATTGTTTTGGCGAATATGGTTTTGTTCGCGTAAATGGCGTGCAAAGGCTTGAATATCAGCTTGACTAATAGTAAGTGAGAGAGCATCTGCACGTTTCTGTACGGCATCTTGAAAATCAGTATAAGTTTTGGGTTTGATATTCAAAATATAACGTTGGATTTTCTGTAATAGATCATTGTCACTGATGTGGTAAATCACTATACCTTGCTCATCAACACTAATTAAGTTTTGTGTTTTAAGTTTATTAATAATATGAGCAGTCGTTGTTTCACATTCTTCGTCTGTTTTACCTTGAAATTGTTCGCGTAAAATATATTTACACAGATTTTGTTGCAAATTATGTAAGCGAGATGGAAGAAAAGCGTTGGGCTGACGCAAAGCAGTTAAGGCTGCTTGAAAATAAGGTGCTAATGACTGGGGTGGTTTGAGGGAATTTTCAGGTTGAGGGTGGGGTTCTAGTAGTTTTGTTGGAGGTGTAGTATTAATTTTTGTGTGCTGCACTTCATCTATATTTGCTAGGCGTACAACACCTTTTGCCTCCTGCTTTTCTAAGATATGTTCTACTAAGATATCGTAACCACCATCACGAGAAAGTATACCAATTTGAGCATCTGTATCTGTAGCTATAATTTTTCCAAGATAATAAGAAAGATAAAAATCTAATGCGTTTTTGCCTGATTTCTGTAAGTGAATAAGATGGACACGTTCGCCAAATGGAAGCAATGATGCCACTAAACTAATGGGTAATGATTTATGTTGTGTGCCTAAAAATAACCAAATATGAGTATCTTCAGTTGGTAATTTGTCCAGATTTTGCGGTTGGATATTTTCAAAGTCGATTAGTAAGTGTTTCATAGTATTATTTAATTGGACTGACGTTTATACCCAAAATCCCTTTTAATATTATTTTTGTTGAGTTATTAATGCTCAACTTATATACCAGGCCGTCTGAAAGTTAAAAAATTGTTCAGACGGCCTTTATTTTTATTTCTTTACTGCCAAGCTCACGGTGAAAATACCGTCTTCGTCTATCCATTGATGGATTTTTTCAAAGCCGGCTTTTTCAACCAACTGATCCATTTCCTGCTGACTGCGGCGGCGCATTACCCAGTTCGGGCTGCCTGCTTTATGGCTGGTCAGGGCGCGGGCAATCATTTCCAGTTGTGGATGCCACGGCTGGCCGGTATAGATCAGGTAGCCGCCGGTTTCGATGGCTTCGCCGAAGCCGTAGAGTGAGTTCAAAATCAAATCGTTGTCGGCAAACAATTCGTGCAGGCCGGAGACGATGCTCAACGTTGGACGCGGCTGTAAATCGTGATAATTGGCGCGGTCGTAGGCATTGACTTCATTGAAGGTTACCGTGTTTTGCAAGCCGCGTTCTGCAATCAGTTTGCGGCCGGCTTCGACATTAATCGGGCTGTAATCGCGCAAGCGTACGGAATCAGGCAATGTGTCGGCAGTCAGGGCATCCAATACATAGCGGCCATGACCGGACGCAATATCCAAAACGTGTACAGGTTTGCCTGCTTCGCGCAGTTTGGCTGAGGCCGTCTGAATGGCTTTGCCGATATTGACTTTGCGTTGGCGGATACCGCGCCAGCCGATGGCGTTGAGATAGTATTTGTCCACCCATACACCGAAAGCGTTGCTGCCTTGCGGTTGATTGCGGTAAACGTAATCCAGTGTGCTGCCCGAATCAAAACCTGTTTCTTGACCGATTCTCAAACCTTCACTCCAGCGCGAACCCAGTTTGAGCGAGGCGCGATATGTCGCCCAGAATGCGCCGCGAGGCGTACAAACAGGCAAAGGTGTAGCCAGTTCGTCAGCTTCGCGACGGCTGTCTCCGAACAAGTGCGCTTGAGTCAGATCGACTTGTTGCAAAGGCTGATTGAAACGCTCGCGGATAAAACGGCGCATTTCAACAAAGGCGATTTCACGGTTTTGTTCGCCTAAGGTGTCGTGGTAGAAACCGGGCAGGATATGGCGCTCTTTAATATGGCTGCCCAAACGGTTGTAGAAATCATGTTGCGGTTTATGATGAACAACCCAATCACTGCCTGAAATCAACAGTTGTATAGGCGTAGTAATCGCTTGTGCATCGGCAACCACACGTTCGGCCGCGTCATATAAACCCAGCAGGATACGCACAGAAATAGCGCGGGCAATAAGCGGATCGTTGTCGTAGCTTTTTTGACGTTCGACATTGTGGGTCAGATAGTGGGCTTTGACGTAGCTGTTGACAAAGAAATTACCGCGCCATTTTTGCATCATTTTCAAACCGGTACGGGCAAACGGAACATAGAGTTTGACTTTGAACGCAGGCGAAGCCAATACGGCGCAACGGATTTTCGGCGCGTAATCGTGCAACCAAGTAGAAACCAATACCGCTCCGACACTTTGCGCAATCACGCAAATGTTTTCAGGTTTGATACCGTATTCGCTTTGAATGTGTCGGATAAAATCATCTACGTCTGAAACCGAAGTGCTGATGCTCGGACTATCGCCGCGTTCACCGGGGCTGTAACCATGACCGCGCGCGTCCCAAGCAAAATAGGCAAAATCATCAAAACCCAGCTCATCGGCAACAAACATCATCCGGCCGGAATGCTCATGCCCGCGATGGAACAGCACAATGGCTTTATCGGAAGAACCATCGGCAGCAGGGCGATAGCGGTAGAAAAGCGAAGTACCGTCTTGAGTGTAAAAGTATTTTTGCTGTTCGGACATGAAGAACTCCTAATAGTCATATTTTTTGGACAGTATCATGACATATCGAATAAATGCAATGATTATCCGATAGACGGACGAATGCAATGATGGAGAGATATGTTAAGTGCCGATTATGGTTGATACGATGAGTCAGTCAGTGGTTTGTTTAAGATTTCTAGCATTTTTTTCTCATGATCTTTTATCTCGCTTTCTGTCCAGTTTTCGTAACTCATCATAATAGCTTGTTTTAAGCTATCATAAGTATCCTTTTCTTTGTAATACTGCCGTTTCCAATCTGGAAGTTTATTACTGAAACTGGAATTTTTACTTTGAGATAACAAATATAGATTGCCAAAATTATCTAAGACATTTGTATCTAATTTATCTAGGCCAAAATCTTGAGAGGGATTTTGTGGGTAATGGTGCTCAACCGAGCTTCTAAAACTAAATCTAAAATTTTTCCAGATAGATTGTTTAGATTGGTCAATAGCTGAAAAGACCTCTACCTTGTCTTGATATTTCCATAATTGATAATCCAAGCGATTAAATACAAAATTTGGGACGTTTACTCCATCATTCCAAGACTTATGTACTGAAGGGGCGGTGTAATTATCATTTAAGATAATTTTCATAAAATCCCTGTTTCCATTGCAGTTGTTTTCAAAATAAAATTTATCACAAAGATTTTCAAGAAATTGAATATATGTCTCTTGAGTAATACTTTTCTTATTCGCGAATAACCAACGCAATGTAGCATATAGCCAGTTTTTATAGATTCGGGATGGATTAGAAACATGAAACATAGAAAGCAACATTATTACGTTCTTAGTTTTATCATTAGTTTCTTCAGTATCATCGGAATCATTATTATCGTCACTAAAAACATTTTTATAGTAATACTTATTTGATATTTTTTTAATTTTCTGTAAAGACCAATGCTCATTTTCTGAACGTGGTGAATTTGATTTAATAATATATTTATCAAATAAATACCGACAAGATAGCAATGTATCTATGAAATTTACAATCTTTTCTTTGTTCCAGTCTTCATTGTGAAAAGCATGCAAAAGTTCTTTTTCATCCAGAGGAATCTCTTTAAAGAGAATTTTATTAATGCCAGTAGGAAATTTTTCTAGATAAATTTTTAAGATATGCATCAAAAAGTTAGGGAAATCAATAACGGAATTAAAACGCCCATCTGTAAGCTCGTTTGTTTTTTCTTGGGAAGAGTGGATATCCCCATTATCGGCGGTTATTAATTGAAGAATTGATTGTTCTTCATTTGCGGAGCCGTTATCTGAATGTTGAATTTTTTCTGCATCAGCAATATTCTCAATAATGCCATTGAATTTTTTTGGAATAGTATTTTCGCAATTCTTGCCAAAAATATTTTCTCTAAGTGGCGAATCAATTCCCATTACAACATATCGGCTCATGTCAGAACACGCATCCCAAATTTTGGCGAAAATAGAGCGTTCACTATCTGTGTCTAAAACCTCCATTAAAGCAGCCTTGATAATCTCATGTTTTTCTAGTTGCTCTCCCCGCGTATTCATAATTTCAAAGTAATGATTGAGGTCGGTGTCTTCGGGTACTTCGGTTCTAATAATTTTGACATTTTCTTGTAAGAACTCTGCCAAACTCATTCTCTCTTCTTTTGTCCTATCTGTTTCCCAATATTTTTTTATTGATTTTAAAGCATTTTTAAAAACATCAGGTATAGAGTCGGAGTCAAGATCTCCTAAGGCATCGTCGGAGTCATGTCTATGCTCAAAGTATACATTTCTAACAAAGGTATCTGATTTTAAGTAGTGCATGATTTTTAAGTAGTGCATGATTAAAGTCAGTGTGGTCAATCGTTGTTGTCCATCTATGACTTCTAAATATCTATTTTCTCTTTTATAAATGACTAAGCTGCCAATATAATAATTATTCTTATTTTTTGCATTCCGTAGGTCTTGGATAAGAAGGCTGATCTCATCATCTCCCCATGCGTAATTACGTTGATAAATAGGAATAATATATTTGTCTTTATTTAAATTTAATAATTCATTTATGGTTAATGTTTTTACGTAATCATTATTTGTTTTCATCTTTAATTTCCAAAATCTCTTTTATTTTAGGGTCTACATGTTTTGAAAAATTGACTTTTCCTGTTTGTTGAATAAAACGCATGACTTGTTCGGGTGTGATGGATCTTTCAATATAAGAAATTAATCCAGCTTTATCATGAACTTTATCATGAACTTTATCATGAACTTTATTTTCAATGGTCTTAAAGGTAATACGCTGATATTCTACCCGAGTACGGTAAGCCCATAGAAAAGCTTTGGTTATAAATTCTTCAAAATGGCTTTCTCCAAATTTATCAAAGTAGAACAATACGGTACATTCAAATAAATTTCTAATGTATTTATCACCAGTTCGATAGCTGTATTTATGATTGTTTAAAAAATCCATTACTCCTTTTTCTAAATCAATTCCATTAATAGAATGAATTTTATCTAACAATCCATCCTTTTCTTTGAATAGTTTTGCATAGATGGCTGTGTAATGTTCAATGTAATCAAAGAAATATTTTCCATTGATTAACACTTGTGTGGCCTGAAATGCTGATATTGATCGATATAAAAATGGATTTTCATGTAATAATTTTTGTATGGCATGAGTAGCTAATATTCCGTGTAAGTAAGGATAATCAACTTTTTCATGAACGCCTTTAAATGTATCTAATTCATCTGATGTAAATATTTCTGCATTCTCTTTGTAATGCCAGCGGCGAAGTCTAAATAAGATATAATTGATAATTTTATCTAAATTATTTATATCATTAGACATTGCAGATTTCTCCCAGCGTTCGACACATTGGTGAATAATCCGCTTGTCTTTATCTCTCATGTCTCTTAAATGATAGGCTTTTAAGAGGTCATAAGATTCTAAAGGTTTGCCTCTGGCATTTTATGAATCAAAAAATTGAAAAGCCTCATCTAAGTCATTTAGTTCAATACAAACCATTTCACACGTGCTAAGGAGGTAATCCTTAAATTCATTTGTGAAATTATAGTTTTTAAGAAAATTATAGTTCGTTGTAATATTATTTTTGCTGATGCTATGATTCGGTTTTTCCTTTAAAAGAGACACATCCTTCCCCAGTTTATGAAGCAATAACGAGAGTGTAATAAGCCGCTGTTGGCCATCTACTATTTCAGAACAGCCTTTATTCTTATTCTTATTTAAAACAATTGTTCCGATGCGGTATATTTTTTTCTCCTCCCTAAAATTTTGGAGAAGATCATCGATTAATTGTTGTACATTTTTAATTGTCCATTTGTATGGTCTTTGATAATTAGGGATACTCAAATTTAATTTAAATATGTCATCAATCTTGAGTATTTCTGCTTTTTCTATGCTCATATAGATACCCTTTAGTATGAAAAATAGGTAAACATTATAGACTACAATCGGCAAACTACTACCGACATATCATCATAAACTCTTTGTTTTGCAATTAATTTACGAAATACAGTCAGACGAGACTTATCGTTATCATATTGTTGCCAAATTTTTTCTCTGATTACTGCTGATAGTCCATCACTTAGGCCGTCTGAACAAAGCAGCAGGCTTTCTTCTGCTTTAAGCGTAAGTTCGATATGGCACATTTTGTCTTGGAATTCGGAATAATCTGCTACTAGATAAGAAGAAACGCCGCCATATATGGTGGCGAACTCTTCTTCTTTTTTATCCGATGAACCATCCAGTAATTCGGAGAGTATCGAGTGATCTTGGGTCAGTTGCTTCCATTTTCCTTGTGTATCAATCAAATAGGCGCGGCTGTCGCCTACGCTGATGATTTTGGTTTTGCCGGTGGTTTGGTCGATTTCTGCGGCAACAAAAGTGGTTGAGGAACCAAAATAATCTTCTGCCAACTCTTTAGATAAAGCGGCTTGTATATGATTGATGGTTTGACGGCTGAGTTTGGCTGTGCGGCTTAATAGGTGCATGGCGGATTTGCTGGCCTTTTCGGGACGGTTGCTATTGGAAATGCCGTCAGCTATCCCGATGATAAAGCGTGGACGGGTTTCAAGACGTGTTTCAGCGGTTTTGAGTTTATATTGAAACACTTGTTCGCCGTTAAAAAGGGCATCTTGGTTGTGTTGTTTGTTGCTGCCGATTTGTTGGCAAAAGGTGATTTCGCAAAATTTGTTCATGATTTGTCCATTTGTTGGGTGAATATTCGCTGCAGGCTTTTCATCGTTTCTAACCCTCCGGATTTACACTTGGGCAATACGTTTGAAATTTGATGACTAAGGATCAAGGCCGTCTGAACAGTTTTCAGACGGCCTTTACTGCGTTTAACCAAGTACTAATTAACTGCTAATTTTGTCATGTTTTAATACATCCATCGAAACCCGAATACACATTTTAAAAGGAAATCAAACATGAAAAAATTCTTATTGACCGCCATCGTTGCTTTGTCTGCTGCTACTGCCGGTGCCAGCGATTACATCGAACACAAAATCTACAGCGACAAAAACTTCGAGCAAAACCGTGCTAAAGCCGTAAGAATGTTGGAACAACGCGGCTATCAAGTTCATGATGTTGATGCCGATAGCCGTCGAGGTCAGCCTGTGTTGGAAGTTGAGGCTTTTAAAAATGGCCGTGAGTACGACATTGTTTTGTCTTACCCTGATTTGCAAATTATCAAAGAGCGCATCGATTATTAATATTTCGATATAAAGTAGATTGTCGCAGGGCTTTTGGTCCTGCGACAGTTTGCTATTTAGGCATTTAAAGAATGTAAACAGCATGTAAATTACCTGAAATAAATGAACTAAATATCCTTTTTATTTTCCATGTAGTTCAAAGTGTTTGATGTTGGGAGTCATGATATGAGTTTGAATGATTGGAAGGAAGATGGTCAGCCGAAGCAGATAGGCGACCAAGAAAAACCTTTAAACGACGGCGCAGCTGCCGAATCCCAACAGGATGTTGATTTTTGGAATCACAGTCAAAACGGTGTGGTTGAAAATGAAGTTGAGGTTGTGGCTGCTGCGGTAGAAATTCAGGAAACGGTAGAAGGTCAGGGAGTAGTTGAACATCCTGAGATGCCGTCTGAAAAAAACGAGAAGAAAGCCAAACGCAAAAAAGACAAGGCGAAGAAGAAAAAAGATAAAGCCGAGGATTTAAATGCGTCTGATTTGTTGGGTACGAATAAGGGCGTGGAAACCATGTTCCGCAACGCCGTACGCTCGGAGATGGAATTGTTGGCGCTGGCGGCAACCAAAGCGAACATTATGATTTCGCTCAATGGTTTTATTGTTTCTGCATTGATGATTTCGGGCGCGTTTATTTTTTCATCGTCGCCCGAATTTTTGATTCCGGCCAGTACGTTTATGATTACTGCCGCCGCGTCTATCGTGTTTGCATTGCTTTCTGCTTCGCCGGAACGTATCGGCAAAATGCAGGCGGCGCGTACATGGTTGAAGGATTTTGTCCGCGGCCGTTCTAAGCTGCGGGATTTGAAAACCCGTCTCAGCAGTACCGAAACGCGCTTTTTTGGCGGCAGCCAACCCAATATTTTGATTTATGAAGACCGAGTAAAACTGCAAAAAGATCAATATTGGGAAATGATGCAGGAGATTATGGGCGACCGTAAACAAATCTATGAAAAGATGAGCGACCATCTTTACTGGCTTGGTTTGTTGGCGGATAAGCAGTTTAAATACATTAACTTATCTTACGCGGTATTCCGCTGGGGTTTGCTGGCTTCGTTGGCGGCATTTATCGGCGTGAAAACACTGCCGTCATTGCTGATGCCTCCGGCCAACAACGCGGCAGAGCTACGTTCGCTGGGTATCAATATGTTTAACGGCGTATTTGAGCCTTCTGCCGTACAACAGCTTCCGGATGGTAAGTTGCTGATCGCGGAAGACGAACCCAACCATGCGTTCAGTATCATCAGCATTGATAAAACCGGCAGGTTTGTGGAAGACGAGGCATTGGATACGCGCGTGATTACCGGTTTCAAACGTCGTCTCAGCGACTTGGAAGCCTTGGCTCGCGACGATGAAGGCTTTATCTACGCGCTGACTTCACACTCGCGCACCCGTAAAGGCAACCGCTCACCTGACCGCGAACACCTGATGCGCTTTAAAATTCAAGACGGCAATGTGTTGGGGCTGACCAGCTACGACAATCTGACGCAAGTTTTGGAAACCGATCATAAGCTGCATGATTTGATTCGCGAGCGAACCAAGGCAGAAGTTTCTTTTGAAGAAATCAATATTGAGGGCATGGCGTTTGATCCGGTGAAAAAACGTCTCGTTTTGGGATTCCGTGATCCTGAGTTCAACAACATGGCGTTGGTCGCGTTTATCAGCAATCCGAAAGATGTATTTGAGCGCAATGCCAAGCCTGAGTTTGATGAAGTGGCCGTGATTGATATTGATGGCGGCGGTATCCGTTCCCTCAACTATGATCCTGTGTTGAAAACCTACGTGATTGCCAATGAAGTGAAGGATGAGAATGGACAGAAATTCTCACAACTGTGGACTTGGAGCGGTAATCCGACCGATGAACCGCAAAAAATCTCTCTGCCTAACCTGCAACACATCACCAACGTTGAGGCCGTCGATTCGATTACCGTTAACGGCAAGCCGCAGATGATTCTGATGGGGGATGAAGGCAATGCTTCACAGAAAATTACTGCCAAGTATATGTTGGTAGATTACAGCCAACTGGGTAAACAGTAAGTTATCTTGGCTACTGAATAAAAGGCCGTCTGAAACCATAAACTATCGGTTTCAGACGGCCTTCTTGTTTTCAGTAAAACGGAGAAATGGGTCTAGACACTCTAATTAACGATGATTAACCTAAGAACGCGGACAAGTTTCAGACGGCCTTCAAGCCATTGATGACACGTTTGTAGCAGGTATAAACCAATGCTGCGCAGGCCAGCCACATAAGGATATAGAAAGTTGAATGGAAGCTGCCGTCGATTGCATACCATACGGCCAAGGCGCCGATAAAGAATGCGCGGTCGCTTTTGCCGAATGGTCCGTCATAACGACGGCCGTTGCCATGAACTTGTCCCAAAACACCGCAAAATTCAGTCATTGTCGCCAGCCAAATAAACAGGGCAATTTGTACGCCGCCGAAAGGTGCAATGAAGGCAAAAGGCAGATACAAAGCAGCATCTGCGGCAATATCAGTGATTTCATTCAAATAACCGCCCAATGCCGATTGTTGGCCGAACTCCCGTGCCAGCATACCGTCCATCGCATTCAGTGCCATACGGATGAACAACCAGATCGGTAAAAGCCAGAATAATGTGGATACACCTGCAAACAATGCTAAAAGTAAACCGATCAAAATGGAAACAGCGCAGGCAAACAGAGTGACCTGATTAGCAGTAATGCCTTTTTGATACAGTCGCTTAACAATGGGGCGCAACAGGTTTTGAAATTTTGGTTTCAGGGCGTAGATGCTCATAATTATGCTATATAAAAGAAAATGAAGTGCCGTGATTATAGACGAAATCCGTTATAATCCGTCAATCTTCAAATCACGCGGTTCGCAAACCTCCCGCGTTAACAAAACTAGGAATTTACTATGGAAAAACAGCAGGCCCTCGTTATTTTTTCGGGCGGGCAGGATTCAACAACCTGCCTGATTCAGGCAATTCAAACATATGGCCGTGAAAATGTGCAGGCCATCACTTTTCAATATGGACAACGCCACGCCATCGAATTGGAGCGCGCGCGTTGGATTGCCCAAGATTTAGGCGTGAAGCAGACCGTACTCGATTTGAGCCTGATGCAACAGATTACGCATAACGCGTTGATGGATGATACAGCGTCCATTGAAACAGCTTCAGACGGCCTGCCCAATACATTTGTAGATGGACGCAATGCTTTGTTTTTGCTTTACGCCGCTATTTACGCCAAAGGGCAGGGAATACGCCATATCATTGCCGGCGTGTGCGAAACCGATTTTTCCGGTTATCCCGACTGCCGCGATGTGTTCGTCAAGTCGATGAATGTTACGTTGAACTTGGCCATGGATTACGCTTTTCAAATCCACACGCCCTTGATGTATTTAACCAAAGCGCAAACTTGGGCATTGGCGGATGAAATGGGTGTGTTGGATTATATTCGCGAGCATACGCATACCTGTTATAACGGCGTGGTTGGTGGTTGTCATGAATGTCCGAGCTGTATTTTGCGCGAGCGTGGTTTGTCGGAATATTCGGAAAGTAAAAAGGCCGTCTGAATTAAGAGGGGCATTTTTTCCAATATCCAGTTGTACGAAAAGGCCGTCTGAAAAATTCATTTCAGACGGCCTTTGGCTATGTATTTTATTCTGCTTAGAACAGCAAATCTGCCGGTTCGCTGCTTGCCGGAGCATCTTTCACAGGAGCAGAGGCAGGGGCAGTAGCCGGTTCGGAAGCGGCTTTAGGCGCAGAAGCAGGAGTATCGGCAGGAGTAGTTGCCGGTTTGGCAGCAGGTTTTGCCGGTTTCACCGGAGTCGGACGAACGCTTTGTTTCGGTTCGGATGCTGCCTTGTTTGTATCGTCGGTAGCATCGACTTCGATTTCAGTGCCTTGAGGCAATACCACATCTTTAGCAGGAGCCGGTTTTGGCATGACTTTTGGTTTGCTGTAAGCATCCGTGCCGCTGGTCCATGCCAAAGATTTTAAAGGCGATTTGAGTTTTACGCCTTTGGCGCAGGTCAGACAGTTTGCCGCTCCGGTGCGTCCTTTCAGGATTGCATCCACACGCGCGGCTGGAATGGTTTTACCGTGCGCTTTTGCCCAAGCGGCAATGCTTTTTTTCAGGGCAGCCGTATCAAGGTTTTTCTTGTCGTATGGGTCACGATAGGCAGCCAGCCACAAGTTTTGGTTGGCATCTTCGTTCAGGCTCGCCATTTGGTAGATAACGGAGGCAGGAGAACCTGTTGCGATGGTTTTGGCGAATTCTAATGCATCAGGCGATTTCATGCGCACGCAACCATGGCTGCGGACGCCGGGTACGCTGGCAGGGGCATTGGTGCCGTGAATGCCAAGGCTTAATTTAGGGTCGCCAAGGCGGACAAATACCGGGCCCAGCGGGTTATTTGGGCCGGCCGGTACGCTTTTAACGCCGTCATTGCGTTCTTTTTGGATAGATTTAGGGATGTGCCAAACCGGGTTGTAGGCTTTTGCACCGATTTTATGTTCGCCCAGATTGGTTTGGGTCATGGCTTTGCCGACGGCAACAGGATAAATTTTGCTCAGTTTACCGTTGTCGTAGAGGAACAAACGCTGTTGCGTAATATTGATAACGACGTGTTGTCCGGAAGAGGCGGGGGAGACGTCTGGAATAAGTGTGTTTGCAGCAGTGGCCGAGGTCAGAAGGGCGGCTGTCAGGCCAAGGAATAATTTTTTCATGTCGTCTTTTTTTTGTAGGGATTGAAATGAAAGTTTTTGGCGCATGATACCTGAAACTCTGTGTTTTTGTGAGAAAATATGCGCTTTCGGTATTAGAAGACAGTCAAACGGTCGGGCAACGGCTGAGTGACGGAAACGGTATGGGTGTGAAAGAACAGTATCAAGAGACGGAAGTTTTTTCTTTGGATTATGAGGGCAGGGGTGTTGCCAGAGTTGATGGGAAGACCGTATTTATCGGCGGTGCGCTGCCTGGAGAGCGTGTAACGTTTGTCATACATAAAGAGAAAAAGCAGTTTGCCGAGGCTCAAGTTGAAAAGGTTTTGAAGGCTTCTTCCGAACGTGTCGAACCAGCCTGTTGCTATTTTGATACATGTGGCGGCTGTTCGCTTCAACATGTTTCTTTCGGAGCGCAAGTTGCGTTAAAGCAACGGATTTTGGAAGAGCAGTTAGAACGGATAGGTAAGGTCAAACCAGAAATAATTTTACCTCCCTTATATGGTTACTCCTGGTATTATCGCGATAGGGCGCGTTTAAGTGTTTCGGTGGATAAAAAAGGCCGTCTGAAACTTGGTTTTCAGGCCAAAAAAAGCCATGATGTCGTCAATATCCGCCATTGCCAGATTTTGCCTAAGCATGTGTCCGATAGATTGCCTGATGTCCGCAATTTGTTGCAAAAGCTGCATGATGAAGGTGTAAAAGTAAAATTTGTTGAGTTTTATTGCGGGAAAAATGTGACGGTGCTCAACATTCGTTTCGTAAATCAACCGTTTGGACAAATATTAAGCGAATTGCGTAATTGGTTTGATAAGATATTGTCGGGTACTGAAAAGGCATGGCAAATATGGTTGCAAGATCATGCCGAGTCCTTGCCATTTTACCCTGAGAACGCGCCTGACCTGAACTATACTTTTACTCAGTTTGATGTGGAAATGCCTTACAAACCCGGTGATTTTACGCAGATTAATGCGCAGCTGAACGAAGTGATGGTAGCAAGGGCTGTCAGACTTTTAAACCCTCAAAAGGGGGAGCGGATTGCCGATCTGTTTTGCGGTTTGGGCAATTTCAGTTTGCCACTGGCGAAAAGTGGCGCATCGGTTGTCGGTATTGAAGGTGCCGATTATTTGGTGGATAGGGCAAGGGAAAATGCTCGCCTGAATCGTTGTGCCGAGAATATGACGTTTTCTGTTGCAGACTTATTCGATACCGATGAAAAGACTGTCGAGTCGTGGGGGCAATTTGACAAGATGTTGCTCGATCCGCCGAGAAGCGGGTCTTATGCTGTTGTCAAATCGCTACACAAACCGTTTTTACCGCAGAAGATAGTGTATGTTTCGTGTAATCCATCAACATTTGCACGAGATGCCGGTGTCTTGGTTGATAAGGGCTATAAGTTTAAGGCGGCGGGAATCATGAATATGTTTGCACAAACCTCGCATGTTGAATCCATCGGTGTGTTTGAGTTGTAAATTGGTATCAAGTCCTTTATGTGAGTAGGGTTTTTAATGTAAAAATGAGTGCATTCATGTTATCATCATTCGTTTGGGGAATTCATAACGTTGAAGTTGCGTGTAAAGCAACAGATGTTAATAAATGCAGTTTGCAGCACAAGACCGGGAGGTGTTCTTGAACTATCAACTTTTAACTATTTTTTTGCTGGTGCTTTTTTTGCTGGTGTTGTTTTTTGTTCGTCATAAACAAAGTAACAATTCAGACAAACAAAGCGCACATGCATCAAAAAGCGGCCGTACATCTGCTGCTCATACAGCCTCCTCTGAGGATGGAAACGACTGGATTGAGAAAGTCAACCAGACAGTTTCCAATGTGGATAATCAAGACTGGGAATGGGGCGGAAGCGGCTCAAACGATGCAACAGCTTCTGTTTCCGCACAAGAAGTTGATCCGTTGACCGAATATCAGGTTTATAAACAGTTCGGCTATGAGAGCAAAGCAGCGGAGTCTTTGGCCGGTTATCTCAATACTTTGGAAGACGGCGCTCCAGAAAAACTGGTTCATGAATTAATTGGTTTGAATCTGCGAGTCGGCAATATCGACATGCTGGCGGATACACTTGAGCGTCATAGTGCTTCCCTTTCTGAAGACAGTGTAGCTGAATACCTGAAAGCCGGTCTGGCTTTGGATTCTACCAACCTGCGCCTGCGTGTTTTCGCCGAGCATCATCTTGGTTGGAATATGCAGGAAGTGGACCGTCAAATTGGCGAACACAGCGGTTTGGAAGTTGCTTCCGACGAGCATATTGCCTTTGAGAACGATTCGGTTGAACGCATTGTCGTTCCGGGTATGGGCAAACGTGCGCCTATCGTATTAGGCAAGAAAGATTTTGGCGAAATCAGTCCTGAAGAGATGGGTGCGGTTATTGGTTTTGCCAAACCGGAGCGTAGTGCAAAAATCCTGAAAGACAAGATTAGCTACGAGACTGCTTTGCATCAATACAACAAAGCAATCCAAACTTCTGCGAAGCCTGCTGGTCTCATTATCGATGCCTTGCGTCTGGATTATCAGAATGAAGAAGTAGGGCAGTTTGCCAAGCATCTGTGGAAGCTTTACCACTCTTTGGGTCAATATGGCCGTCAAGTAAAAGAACGTATGCTTGGTTGGGGTTATAGCCTCGGTTATCACGAAATTTTTGATGATTTGGAAAAAGGGCCGTCTGAACAGCAAATTAAAGAGATTGGCTTAAAGCGCGGTTATATTCAGCCAAGTTCTTTGCAGATGAAAGCCAAATATCGTGAGTTGGTTCAAAAAGACTCTTCAATCATCAGCGCCAGCTCTTCACCAGCTGATGAAGCTTTGAAAGAAGTGGAATCTTTGTTGGCCTACGGTCAGTTGGATTTGGCCATCGGTACTTTGGAACAGGCTGTTTTGCAGTATCCTCAAGAATCGCAGTTGTACATTATCTTGTTTGATTTGTACGAACGCGTTGAAGATTGGGGACGTTTGGAACAATTTCTGCGCTTGTTGCGTGAACGTGTTGTCAGCCTGCCTGAAGAGGTTGTCTTGGCAATGAGCCGTCTCTTGCAACGAATGAACCAATATTCAAAAAAATAAGATAATCGTAGAAAGTACGAGTGATGAATAATCATTTACCAAAAATTAAAACCATACGGGTTATGTTACAGGAGATGGGTGAGCAACAGCAGGCGGTATTCCGTATGGCATTTAAAATGCACAATACGACGAATTACGTCATCGTTTCCCCTGATTCTGATGAAAAACCGGATTTGGTATTGGTTGATACCGATACCCCGGCAGGTGTAGAAGCTTGGAAAGAGTCGAAGAAAACTTATCCGGAAGTGCCTGTGGCAATGTTTTCTTCTGAATTGCCAACCGTAACGACTCCTTATTTGGCTAAGCCGGTCAAATTCGATACCTTATTTCCTGTTTTGCGTAGCCTGGCTCAAGGCGGCAATGTTTTTGAGCCGTCTGAGCAACAAGCGGCTGAAGAGAATAAAAGACAATCAAATTCCGATGGCACAAGAAAAGCAACCATTCGCCGATTTAATCCAAATAAAGGCTTGTTGGGCGCGCTGAAATTTGCCAGTCAAGGACACCAAGATATTGCCGTCTTGCATGAAGGCAAGCCGATATTAATCGTGTTTCCTAGTATCCAGCGAGTACTGTTGACAGTCAGTGCCAATGAGTTGGAGAAATTGTGTAAGAACGATAACTTGGCTGTCGTGTGTAAGGCTGTTCCTGATAATCCTCAATGGAAAGAAAAAGCCAAAGTCACCATTATGTCATGCTTGTGGCAAATGGCTATTTGGACTGCATCAGGCCGTCTGATTTATCCGATGACGCCGCAAACTGTTTTTACACTCAAGCGTTGGCCAAACTTAACCCGTTTGGCACATGTTCCGGAATCTATGCGTCTGTCGGCATTTCTGACAAAAACGTCTGTTAATCTGAACATCCTCTATAAAGTCATGCCTTTAGAAATGCCTGATATTTTGAACTATTTATCGGCAACATATATGACAGGCTTTTTGGCGACAGATACAGAGTTTGCAACTGATGCGAACAATACGCCTTCGTTGAATGAACAGATTGATGTGAATAGCAAAGACGTACCTGAAACAGCAATGAGCAAAGAGGCTCAAAAAATTGCCGGTCCGTCGAAAGAACAACCTCGCGGCCTGTTGCAACGCCTGATGCGTAAGTTGCTGGGTAAATCGTAAAGGACACGTCATGAAAGAAAATAAAATTATCTTTACCGGTCCTGTTGGCGTAGGTAAAACCACTGCAATTTCAGCTTTATCTGATGAACCACCAGTTCAAACCGATGCATCCGCATCTGATATGACACTTGTCCGCAAGGGGTACACGACTGTGGCGATGGACTACGGTGTCATTCATTTGGATGAGGAAACCAAGGTTCACCTTTATGGTACGCCTGGTCAGGAGCGTTTTAATTTCATGTGGGAAATTCTGAGCCAAGGTAGTATGGGCTTGGTGCTTCTTTTGGATAATACAAGAAGCAATCCATTGAAAGATTTGCAATTCTTCTTGGATGCATTCCGGGAGTTGCTGAAAAAAGCTCCTCTGGTTGTAGGGGTAACGAAGATGGATATCCGATCCTTACCAAGCGTGGATGTTTATCAAAAATATTTAGCACAGAATAATTTTAATGTACCGGTTTTTGAGATTGATGCGCGTCGAGAAGACGATGTGAAACAATTGGTTACTGCCATGTTGTTCTCAATTGACCCCGGATTAGAGGTATAAGATGGAAGCGACACTCTCTTTACAAGCAAATTTATATCCTAAGATTACACCGGCGGGTGCGTATTATGCTGTTTCAAGTGATACGCCCAGTGCCAGCAGAACTTTATTGTATGGTCTGTTGCGTGCAGAGCCGTCTGAAACCATCAGCAGCGAAAAAATCTTGGCGTGGGCGGATACCAGCGACATCAATACCGCTTTGAACCTGCTATACCGCCTCCAACGCTTAGAATTTTTGTATGGTGATGAGGAAATCAGCACAGACGATATCCATTTGACTGACGAGCAATTGCCTACATTGTTGGAACAGTTGTCCAATTCTGGCAAAGCTTTGCTGGCTGATGAAAACGGTTTGTATTTTGCCAATGCCAATTTCCATCACGAGGCTGCGGAAGAGTTGGGCCTTTTGGCGAGCGAAGTGGCCAAAATGGAAGACAATCACCGTCTTTTGATTCGCAATAACCTGCATATCAATAATAGCGCATGGGGTATTTGTGATCCTTCAGGCCAAAGTGAATTGACCTTTTTCCCTCTGTATATTGGCATGACCAAGCTGATTTTGGTAATTGGCGGAATGCCTGACTTAAATAAAGAGGCTTTTGTTACTTTGGTTAAAGTGCTGTACCACCGATACGGCAGCCGTTGATTTTTGCCTGACCGATATTTATTTTAGAATGGAGCGACTATGCAACAACTATTAATCTCTGTATTAAGCGATTTGAACAATACCTCTGCTGATATCACTGCTTCTGCAGTTATTTCTACAGACGGCCTGCCGATCGCAACCATGCTGCCTTCCCACTTGAATGCAGATCGTGTAGGTGCGATGTCGGCAACGCTTCTGGCATTGGGCAATCGTTCCGTACATGAGTTGGCTTGCGGTGAGTTGGATCAGGTAATGGTTAAAGGTAAAAATGGCTATATTCTGTTGAGTCAAGCAGGTGAAAATGCAGTGTTGGCATTGATGGCAAAAGAAAGCGGTAAATTGGGCTTGATTTTGTTGGATGCGAAACGTGCGGCCAAACAAATTGCTGAAATCTTATAAAAGTTTTATAAATTAAAAAGATATAAAAATATTTTTGTTTTTATATAGATTGTTGCTTGACAGGTTTCTGATATTTTCTATATAATTCCATCTTTAATTCCCCGATAGCTCAGTCGGTAGAGCGACGGACTGTTAATCCGCAGGTCCCTGGTTCGAGCCCAGGTCGGGGAGCCAGATTTGAAAACCACCATCTTGTATGGTGGTTTTTATTTTATCTATTGGTTAATATTTTAAGATATTTTGATGATAATTGATTAAATGATTACACTTAATTCATCAGCCTTTATAGGAACAAATCATTAAGGTTACACCACAACCATCCATGTGAAAAGTGGAAAAGAGTTTTGGAAAGCTATAAATCGTAGCAATCCAAAAGATAAAATAATTTATGAAGTAAAATAATTTATGAAAGGTTAAAAATGATTTACTCAGCAAAGCTAAAAAAAATGGATGAAACAATTGAGGAATTTGCATATTTTTCTATAGAAAATAACGATCTATATTGTTTCCTTAATTGTTGTCCAATGGCTATTGAAGTGAATAAAGTTTACAATGTGGAACTTGACTATTTCATTATTGATGAGTTTATATTGGAAGAGGTTAATACAGATGAATCTGTTATTATTCCTTTTGAAAGAATAGGTGATAGTACACAATATAAGATAACAGGTAGGCTAGATGGCAATACATTTACAGCTGGAAATATTTGCTTTGAAGATGATGCTCTTCAATTAGAATATTCTTATTTAGATGGCAGATTAATTACTTTAACTGTATGGAGATTAAGTATATCCGTAATTTCTGAAAGAATATAATCGTTATATTTTCTAAGAAAATTATTGTCTATATAAACCGTGTCGTCTGAAAAAATCCCAATTTTCAGACGGCTTGAGACCTTAGTAAAAAAACCTAAGTTTTTACCCAGGCATTTAGGGAATTCCTTATAAGAATCTTCTTTCAGCAAACCGAACAAACTATGATCAACAAATACATCGACCGATTCCTTTTGTTAAAGCTGGAGAAAGTGATTGATTGGCAGCTGTAGGCTGTTTTTAAAAGAAAATATGCTGTCAGACTTTGCCTTTCTTTCGTCAAACTGATAAACTGTTTGCCATTATTGTTGACCGAGGCATAAATTTTTCATGAAAGACGCAGAGCAGAGTAGTTGTTATACCGCTTCTTTCCCTTTATTTATGCCCGAAATTTGGCAGTCTGTCCGTTTTAAGCGGAACGGCTGCCTTTTTGTATTTTAAAGGAACGCAATCATTATGGATTTCAGTTGGTTGGCCGAGCTGCATACTTGGATAGGCTTTGCCACGCTTCTGGTTTTGGAAGTTGTTTTAGGTATTGATAACCTTGTTTTCGTAGCAATTTTGGCAAACAAGGTTAAGCCGTCGCAACGGGATAGGGCGCGGATAACTGGCTTGGGTTTGGCCGTTGTTATTCGGATTTTCATGCTTGGCTTTATGGCGCACATCATGACGCTGACGCATCCTTTGTTTGAGCTGGGCGGCTTGGAGATTTCCGGCAAAGACATGATTATGTTTGCCGGCGGTATTTTCCTGCTTTATAAAGCGACTACCGAGCTGCACGAACGCCTTGAAGGCCACAATCAATTTGCGGTTGCTGAAGGGCAGAAGAAGCATTCTTCTTTTTGGGGCGTTGTGGCGCAAATCTTGATTTTGGATGCGGTTTTCTCTATCGATTCTGTTATTACGGCAGTGGCGATGGTGGATCATATTGTGGTGGCAATGGGGGCGGTTGTTGTGGCGATGACTGTGATGATTTCTGCCAGCAAACCGTTGACTGCCTTTGTGGACAAGCATCCGACCGTTGTGATGTTGTGTCTGGGTTTCTTGTTGATGATTGGTTTCAGCCTGATCGCGGAAGCCTTCCATTTCCATATTCCGAAAGGCTATTTGTATGCGGCGATCGGCTTCTCGATTTTGATCGAACTGTTTAATCAGGTTTCGCAAAAGAATGCCCGCAAAAATGACTACATCAGCACTTCTTGGCGAAAACGCACCGCTGAAAATGTGTTGGGTATGATGGGTATCCGCGAAAGCATTTTGGCAAAAGCAGGCGATAATGGCGGCGATGACGAGCATTTTGAAGAAAACGAAAAATCTATGATTCGCAGCGTGCTGACTTTGGCGGAGCGTCCGATTATGGGCGTGATGATTCCGCGTCGGGAAATCGAGAAATTGGATATTTCCCAAAGTCGGGAAGAACAAAATGCGCAGTTGAAAAATACGCCGTATAGCCGTTTGTTGGTTGTCGGTAAGGCAGGTGTAGATGAGCCTTTGGGCTATATCAGTAAAAAAGATTTGCTGAACCAGCTGCTTGAATCGGGAGAAATCAATATTCAGACGGCCTTGCGCCAGCCATTGATTTTGCCGGACAGTACGACGGCGTTAAATGCGATTGAATTGTTCCGTCAAAGCAGCGCGGATTATGCGTTAGTTGTGGATGAATTTGGCGCGGTGTTGGGTATGGTGACCATGAAAGATTTGTTGGAAACTATTGCCGGTGAGTTCCCCGAGGAATTCGAGCGTGAGGAAGAAGAAGCTGCTCCAGCCAGTCAGGATGAAACGCTGTCTGTGGATGGTGCATTGGAGTATGTGGAATTGGCTTCACAATTAAATCTGCCTGCTCAAGAGGAAGACGCGGACTTCCATACCGTTGCCGGCTTGATCATGGAAGAATTGCAAAGTATTCCTGATGTGGGTGACTTCATCGATTACCATGGTTGGCGTTTTGAAGTGGTTGAGAAGGACGGACAACGAATTGCCCGTGTGAAAATTAATCGTTTGCCGGAAGAAGAATAAGGAAAGGCTAATATAGTAAAGGCCGTCTGAAAATGTTCAGACGGCCTTTTTATTGATTCAACTTTAGTTGCCGTAATGTCCTGAGCCTAAAATTCGGTGTGAATGTGCGCCGGTTGCATGGCGGGGGTTGCTCGGAACTTGATTACACCAACAGGCTGCAAGCCAGGCAAAAGCGGCGGCTTCCACCCATTGCGGGTCAAGATGGAGCTTGGCTGTGCTGTGCAATTTGGTGTCGGGAGAAAACAGGGTTTCCAAGTCTTGCATCAAAACCGGATTGCGGATGCCGCCGCCGCAGATATAAAGATGATGAATCGCCGGAGCAGCTTGTTTGGTCGCATCAAAAATGGTTTGTGCGGTATAAAAGACCAATGTGCGTATCACATCTTCCGGCTTTTCATCACCTTTCAGACGACCTTGAAGCCAGCTTAGGGAAAACAACTCTCGGCCTGTACTTTTGGGATAAGGACGGCTGAAGTAAGGATGGTCGAGCAGGGACGCAAGCAGGTCAGGGAGGATTTTGCCTTGTGCGGCTTTTTCCCCGTTTTTGTCGTAAGGCTGCTGCCAAATATGTTGCATCCATGCATCCATCAACATATTGCCGGGGCCGGTATCGAAGCCGAAAGAAGGGCTGTCGGGTGGAAGGATGCTGATATTGGAAATGCCACCAATGTTGAGTACGGCGCGGGTTTCATTCGCATCTCGAAACAGCGCTTCGTGAAAGGCTGGGACGAGGGGCGCACCTTGGCCATTACAGGCAAGGTCGCGGCTGCGGAAGTCACCGACCGTGAAAATGCCGGTCAGTTCGGCTAACAGGGGGAGGTTAACCAGTTGAATGCTGTAACCGTGTTCAGGCGCATGGCGGATGGTTTGTCCGTGGCAGCCGATCGCGGCAATGTCTTTGGCCGACAGGTTTTGTTCTGCCAATAGTTGCTGGACGGTTTGGGCGTATAGGCGGCTGAGTGTTTGCGCCAGGATATTGCTTCTGTGCAATTCATTTTCGCCTATGTCTTGCAGTGCCAACAATTCTTGGCGCAGGCCGTCTGAATAGGGTAGAAAGCTGTGGGCGACAGCACGTTGCCATTGCTTGCTCTGCATTTGAATCAGTACGGCATCGGCACCGTCCATGCTGGTTCCTGACATGATACCGATATAGTATTGGGGTTGCATTTCGGTTACAGAAAGAGAAGGTAAAACGACATTTTAACGCCTTTTGACGTTTTTACGGGAATTTCGGCATTTAATGTAAATAGTTGGTGCAAGAAAGATTACAAAAAGGTTAAAATAACGCGACTCAACATGTTTTCCAAAAGGAAACTTTCCATGGCTCAAACTCAGTCGAGTGCGAACTTGAAGCTGATTAATACGGTTTTTGCCGCTATGCTTGTGAGCATGGTCGGCTATTTTATTTATTGGGGCCTAGGTTATACCCACTACAACCACTCCGGCCTGTTTATCCTTGCTACCTTTTTCGGCGTCTTCATGGCGTTTAATGTGGGTGGTAACGATATTGCCAACTCTTTCGGTACAAGTGTCGGCTCCGGCACATTGACTATTCCGCAAGCTTTGCTGATTGCGGCAGTATTTGAAGTCAGCGGCGCAGTGATTGCCGGTGGCGAGGTAACAGATACCATCCGTAAGGGTATTGTCGATTTGAATGGCATGCATCTGGATCCGATGCAGTTTGTCTTTATTATGATGTCTGCGCTTTTGGCTGCGGCATTGTGGCTGCTTTTCGCATCACACAAAGGTCTGCCGGTTTCCACGACACATGCCATTATCGGCGGTATCGTCGGTAGTGCCCTGTGTATGGCGGCATTGAACGGTGTGGATTCCGTTGCGCTGATTCAATGGGACAAGTTGGGCGAAATTGCCTTGTCTTGGATTTTGTCTCCGGTATTGGGCGGCATCGTTTCCTATCTATTGTTTTCACGAATTAAGAAAAACGTTTTGGACTACAACTCTTGGGCCGATAATACGCTCAAAGGCATCAAGTTGGAGAAGAAAGCCTATAAAGAAGAACACCGCCTGTTTTTTGAAGCCTTGAGTGAATCTGAAAAAGTCGAATACGCCACCAAAATGGCGCACGATGCCCAAATTTATGATGAGCCGGACTTTGATCCTGAAGAATTGCAGTCTGAGTATTATCGCGGTCTGCACCGCTTTGACAGCCGTAAGGGCGAAGTAGATTCTTATAAAGCCCTGCATTCCTGGGTGCCGTTTATCGCTTCTGTCGGCGGCATGATGATTGCGGCCATGTTGATTTTCAAAGGTCTGAAAAATCTGCATTTGGGTATGAGCAATGTCAACAGCTTCCTGACCATTTTCATGATCGGCGCGGCTATTTGGATGGGTACGTTTGTATTTGCCAAAAGTTTAAAACGCAAAGATTTGGATAAATCGACTTTCCAAATGTTCTCATGGATGCAGGTATTTACTGCTTGCGGTTTTGCATTCAGCCATGGTGCGAACGATATTGCCAATGCGATTGGTCCGTTTGCCGCGATTATGGATGTATTGCGTACCAACAGCATTACCGCTCAAAACGCTGTGCCTCCGATTGCCATGTTGACTTTCGGTATCGCTTTGATCGTCGGCTTGTGGTTTGTCGGTAAAGAAGTGATTAAAACCGTAGGCACCAGCTTGGCAGAAATGCACCCCGCGTCAGGCTTCTCAGCAGAGCTTTCTGCTGCCGCCGTCGTGATGGCTGCATCATTTATGGGCTTGCCTGTTTCCAGTACCCATATCTTGGTGGGTGCAGTTTTGGGTATCGGTTTGGTTAACCGCAATGCCAACTGGAAATTGATGAAACCGATCGGCCTTGCTTGGGTAATTACCTTGCCTGCCGCTGCCGTTTTGTCTGTTGTCAGCTATTTGGTTTTGCAAGCCGTGTTTTAATTGATTATTTGATTTAAAAAGGCCGTCTAAAAGATATTTCAGACGGCCTTTTATGTTTATAAGAGGAGATTTTAATTTGCTTTAATGTTGAACAAATAATGCTGTTCAATGTTTGAACTGATACAAGAATAATCAAGGTAATAGAGAAATACCTTATTGGGAATAGCTTAGAAAAGATTTTGGGGCTTAGTGAGGGCAAACAAAGCTATTTTTAATCAATCCATTATAAGGTTAAGGCAATAAAAAAGCCCCAATTCATTGACGTTTAAGTGCCGTATCGAATTGGGGTTTTTCTATTTAGTATGAGCCTTATCAGGCCGTCTGAACATTATTCAGCAGCTTCGTTGGTCTCAGCTTGTGCAGGAGCTGTTTCTGCTTCAGCGGTAGCCTTAGCGGCTTGGCGTTCGGCTTGTGCAGCCAATGCCTGTTGAACAGCTGGGTGCTGTTGGGCGATGGTTTGTTCTTCTGCGCTGACTTCGCCTTTGAAGCGGTTGTTCAAGTCAAAACGTTTGCCGCCACGAGCCAGGGCTTTTAGATAGCGCGGACGGCGGCAGTGGTTGGCCAGTACGCGTGCAATCAGTGCAGGGTCGTATTGGGGCAGGGCGGCAACCAAGTCTTGGTCGATACCGACGGCCAACGGTTTGAATCGTTTGAATACATCATATTTGCCGTAAATGTGGTCGGCAATCATGTCTGTCTGTTTTTTCTTGCTCATAGTTTGGACGGCAGATTTCAGCGCAGCGCCCAAAGCGGTTTCTTGTGCCATTGCGGTTGTATTCCTCTAATATAAATCCGTATTTTCTTCATACGGCAATAAGGTGCTATTGTAGTATAAAGACTGTGATTTGGCTAAATTTTTCTGAGAATATTCAGAAATAAACGGTTATTTTCCCAGTTTGGCGATGTCTGGTGTATTGACCTGTACGTCGGTATTTTGCGCACGATGGCGTAAGGCGTGGTCAATCAATACCAAGGCCAGCATGGCTTCTGCAATCGGAGCAGCGCGTAATCCGACACAGGGGTCGTGGCGGCCGTGTGTGGCAAGTTCGACAGGGTTGCCCTCTATATCAATACTGCGGCGCGGTGTGGCGATGGAACTGGTCGGTTTAATGGCAATATTCACATGAATGTCTTGTCCGGTGCTGATGCCGCCCAAGATGCCGCCTGAGTGGTTGGATAGAAAACCTTGAGGCGTGAGTTCGTCGCCATGCTCGCTGCCGCGTTGCGTTACGCTATCAAAACCTGCACCGATTTCCACACCTTTGACAGCATTGATGCCCATCATGGCATAGGCAATTTCTGCATCGAGGCGGTCAAAAACCGGTTCGCCCAAGCCGACAGGGACGTTGGTTGCTTCGATATGAAGTTTTGCGCCGACAGAATCCAATGATTTGCGCACGCTGTCCATATAGTTTTCTAAGTCCTCAATTTGGCTTTGGTTTGCTGCAAAAAAAGGATTTTGGGAAATATGTTCGTAGCCTTCAAACTGGATTTCTTTTTCGCCGACTTGGGTAACGTAGGCGGTGATTTCCGTGCCGAATTTTTCTTTCAGCCATTTTTTTGCAACTGCTCCGGCTGCAACGCGGGCAGCGGTTTCGCGGGCAGAACTTCTACCGCCGCCGCGATAGTCGCGTGTACCGTATTTGTGCCAGTAGGTGTAATCGGCATGTCCGGGGCGGAAGCTGGTGGCGATATTGCCATAGTCTTTGCTGCGTTGGTCGGTATTGCGAATTAGGAGGGCGATAGGTGTACCGGTGGTTTTGCCTTCGAATACGCCGGAGAGGATTTCGACTTGGTCGGCTTCGCGGCGTTGGGTAACGTGGCGGCTGGTGCCGGGTTTGCGGCGGTCAAGGTCAATCTGGATATCCGCTTCGCTCAATTCTAATCCTGGCGGGCAGCCGTCGATGATGCAGCCTAAGCCTGCGCCGTGGCTTTCGCCGAAAGTGGTAACGGTAAAGATTTGTCCGAAGGTATTGCCTGCCATAGGGATACTCTTTTGAAATTGGGTTTGGAAATTTTTTGCTTATTTGGATAATTCTCAGGCCGTCTGAACAGATGTGAGAACGAAATCAAAGATTCTCGTTTCACCGTTCAGACGGCCTTTTGAGATGACTGCTTAGTTCAATTTACCGTGGCACTGTTTGTATTTCAGGCCGCTGCCGCAAGGGCAAGGATCGTTGCGGTGAACAATCAGACCGTTTTGTGCAAGCGCTTCAGGGCTGAAGTCTGTACCGTCAGGGTCGAACGCTTCGGTAACCAAATCGGTTTGCGATTGGCCGAGCAGTTCTTCCATATCAGGCGCATCGGAGTGGACGGTTTGAACATCGCTGACGCTTTGTGCGGCGGTGTGGTCGTATTCGCTATTGCGCTCGATTTGAACGGCAGTCAGCAAAGCGGCAATGTTTTGTTTGATACCGCGCCACAGGTTTTCAAACATAGCGAAAGCTTCGCGTTTGTATTCCTGTTTCGGATTTTTCTGAGCATAGCTGCGCAGATGGATACCTTGGCGCAAGTAGTCCATAGCGGCGAGGTGTTCGCGCCATTGGTTGTCGATAACTTGCAGCATAACATTGCGTTCGAAGTCTGACATAGCCTGTTTGCCGACCAATTCGACTTTTTCGGCATACTCGTCTTCGATGCGCTTGATGAGGCGTTCTTTAATGTCTTGGTTGTCCAAAGTGCTGTCTTCTTTCAGCCAGCCTTTGATATCGACATGCAGGCGGAAATCGGCGGCAAGTTGGTGCTCCAGTGCCGGAATGTCCCATTGCTCTTCCATGCTGTCAGGTGGGATGTGGTAGTCAACCAAGTCGCTGACAACGTCGGCGCGGATTTCGCGGGTCAAATCGCTGACGTCTTTGCTGGTCAGGATTTCGTTACGTTGATGGTAAATCACTTTACGTTGGTCATTGGCAACGTCATCGTATTCCAAAACTTGTTTACGCATATCGAAGTTGCGGCCTTCGACTTTACGTTGTGCGCCTTCGATTTGACGGGTCAGCAGGCCGTGTTCGATGGCAACGCCGCGCTCGGGTGCCAGGCGGTTGAGGATGGCGGCGGCACGGTCGAGTGCAAACAGGCGCAACAATGGATCTTCAAACGACAGATAGAAACGGCTGGAGCCGGGGTCGCCCTGACGGCCGGCACGACCACGCAACTGGTTGTCGATACGGCGGCTTTCATGGCGTTCTGTACCGATAATATGCAAACCGCCTGCGGCCACAACTTGGTCGTGTTCAGCTTGCCAACCGCTTTCAAGGGCAGAAATTTGCGCTTGTTTTTGCTGTTCGCTCAGGGTTTCATCGGTATGGATGGCTTCGATTTGATGTTTGAGGTTGCCGCCCAAGACAATATCGGTACCGCGTCCGGCCATGTTGGTGGCAACGGTAATTGCACCGACTTTACCGGCTTGAGCCACAATCAATGCCTCGCGCTCGTGTTCTTTAGCGTTCAGAACGTTATGTGGTAGACCTGCTTTATGTAATAAGTCAGAAACCAGTTCGGAGTTTTCGATGCTGGTTGTACCGACCAAAACCGGTTGGCCGTTTTTGTGGCATTCGGCGATGTCTTTGACGACGGCTTCAAATTTTTCTTCGGCTGAGCGGAAGATTTGGTCGTTGAAGTCTTTGCGTTGTACAGGACGGTTGGTCGGGATGATGACGGTTTCGAGGTTGTAAATGCTTTGGAACTCGAAGGCTTCGGTATCGGCCGTACCGGTCATGCCGGACAGTTTGCTGTACAGGCGGAAGTAGTTTTGGAAGGTAATAGATGCAAGCGTTTGGTTTTCGCGTTTGATTTCTACGCCTTCTTTGGCTTCAACGGCTTGGTGCAAGCCTTCGGACCAGCGGCGACCGGCCATCAGACGGCCTGTGAATTCGTCCACAATCACGATTTCGCCGTCTTGGATAACGTAGTGTTGGTCTTTGTGGAACAGGGTATGCGCGCGCAATGCAGCCATGAGGTGGTGCATCAGGGAAATATTGGCGGCAGAGTAGAGTGAATCGTTTTCCTGCAATAAGCCCATTTGGGTCAGGATTTGCTCGGCGTGTTCGTGACCGGCTTCGCTCAGGATAACTTGGTGTGCTTTTTCATCTACCCAGTAATCGCCTTCGCCTTCTTCGGTTTCTTGGCGGATAAGGTGGGCCGGAACGGCATCCATTACGCGGTAGAGCTGGATGTTGTCATCTGCCTGGCCGGAAATAATCAGCGGCGTACGCGCTTCGTCGATCAGAATGGAGTCCACTTCGTCGACAACGGCAAAGTTCAATTCGCGCTGAACTTTGTCGTATTGGTCGGTAACCATATTGTCGCGCAGGTAGTCGAAGCCGAATTCGTTGTTGGTGCCGTAAGTAATGTCGGCACCGTAAGCGGTTTGGCGTTCGAAAGGTTGCAAATCGGCTACGATCACGCCGACGCTCAAGCCTAAGAAATTGTACAACGGCTCCATAATGCCTGCGTCACGGGAGGCGAGGTAGTCGTTGACGGTAACGACGTGTACGCCTTTTCCTGATAATGCATTCAGGTAAACGGCAAGGGTAGCCACCAGAGTTTTACCTTCACCGGTACGCATTTCGGCAATTTTGCCGTTGTGCAGAACCATACCGCCGATCAGCTGTACATCGAAGTGGCGCATGCCCAATACACGGCGGGATGCCTCGCGGCAGACGGCAAAGGCTTCAACCAAAATATCATCTAGCGTTTGTCCGTCAGCGAGGCGTTGTTTGAATTCGGCGGTTTTGGCCTGTAAATCTGCGTCGTTTAACGCTTTCATCTGTTCTTCGAGTGCATTGATTTTAGCAACGGATTTACGATATTGTTTCAGCAGGCGGTCGTTGCGGCTGCCGAAGATTTTCTTAGCAATGTTTGTCAGCATGAATAATTCCTGCGCCTTGATATAATAGTGGGCGAAATTGGGATTTTAACACAAGCGCTTGTATAACGCGGTAATGCTGTTTGAAATAAAGGCAGTTTTGCTGTATTTCAATTGTAATTGTTTGGTTAATTTACTGAGAGGCCGTCTGAAATATATGGATTTAGCACAATTGGGCAAGCGCGATCATTTACTGGCGGGCTTGTTGCAACAATCGCAACAATGGCGGAAATTGGATGCAAAAGTTAAAACGGTTTTGCCGGCCAACCTGCATCCGCATTTTCAGACGGCCTGCGTAGAAGACGGAAGACTGGTTTTGCTGGCCGCCAACAATATGGCTGCTTCGCGTTTGAAAATGATCCTGCCTGCCATGTTGCCCAAGTTGCAAGCATTGCATGACGGAATACGGGAAGTGGCGGTCAGGGTGGTCCCCAAACCTCCTCCTCATCCGAAAACCAACAGCTTGCGATTGAGCGAGGCTGCTTTGGACAGCTTCGATGCGGCTGCGGCCAAATTGGAAGGCAGGCATCCCGAATTGGCAGCGGCATTGGCAGAATTGGTACGCAAGCACAGCCGCTAAAATCATGCCGAATGAGATTATGGTTAATAAATGTTAAAACTTATTTCATTTGACCGATAGCATCTAATACTAAAGAAATACGACCTAAACAGTAACTGTTTTCTTTTAGGTAAACTGATGTAAACTTGGCCTGAAATTTTGATTTCGTGTGAAGTTTGTAGCAAAATAACGCCTGAATTTCTTATCGCTCTGCGTGAATAAGTTTAAGTTTGACATTTGCCTTTGTTAATATATTCGCGCGGGTTCTATTAATAGAACTTAACAAGACTCTCATCATTAGGAGATACATCAATGAAAGCTTATCTGGCTCTGATTTCCGCTGCCGTTATCGGCTTGGCTGCATGCTCTCAAGAAGCTGCAAAACCTGCTGAAGCACCTGCTGCTTCCGCTGCTTCTGAAGCTGCTCCTGCAGAAACTACTGCACCTGCCGATGCCGCTCCTGCCTCTGAAGCTGCTCCAGCCGATGCTGCCGCCGCTCCTGCTGCCGGCAACTGCGCAACTACTGTTGAAGCCAACGACGCTATGCAGTTCAACACTAAAGAAATCCAAGTAAGCAAAGCTTGTAAAGAATTCACCATCACTTTGAAACACACCGGTACCCAACCTAAAGAAAGCATGGGTCACAACATCGTCATTGGTAAAGCCGAAGACATGGACGGTATTTTCAAAGACGGTGCTGGTGCTGCTGCAACTGACTACGTTAAACCTGACGACGCACGCGTTGTTGCTCACACCAAACTGGTTGGCGGCGGCGAAGAAGCTTCCCTGACTCTGGATCCTGCTAAATTGGCTGGCGGCGAATACAAATTCGCTTGTACCTTCCCAGGTCACGGCGCTTTGATGAACGGTAAAGTTACTTTGGTTGACTAATCCGTCTAAAGCTCGAAAACAGACAGCCTGCCTTGCGCAGGCTGTTTTGTTATAATCTGGAAACATTAATTTAAGAATAAAACCTCAAAACCATGAATCCGTTTGAAACCAAAAGCGTTACTTTTGCCGAACCCATTGAAATGCTGTACGCCTGTCATGGCAAAGTACGCCGTTTCTGCAGCCAGGTTGCCATGTTGTCGGACTATATTGCCGAAAACGGCTGCAATCAGGTCGTTTTGCAAACTATCCGCCAAATTGCCCAGTATTTCAACGTTGCCGCGCCGTTACACCATGAAGATGAAGAAGAAAACTTCTTTCCGCTTTTGTTGCAATATGCGCCGCAAGCCCAAGAAAGCGTTGACGAGCTGTTGCGCCAACATGACAGCCTGCATAGCAACTGGGACGGCGTAGCGGCTGAATTCGCCAAACTCGAAGCAGACAACGCCTATGTCCCCGATGCGGAAACGTTCAAACGCTTTGTCGCAGGATATGATGTTCATCTGGCGATTGAAGAGCCGCTGTTTGATATGGGCAAAACCTTTATCCCCAAAGAAAAACTGACCGAAATCGGCGAAATTATGGCCGCACGCCGCCGCAAATAAGGCCGTCTGAAACAATCGTCTCAAGGAATACACTATGCTGACCCCAAAAAGTTGCGATTTGTTCAATATCCCTTTTTTCCAGTTTTCCCAGCTTAAAAAATACCAGCCTGAAAGCATTCCGCAAATCAAGGTAGACTATAAAGAAAACTGGCAGGTATGGCAGCAGCTAATCCAGCAGGTTGCCGCCGAATTGGGTGCACCGTTCGCGCCGCCGCATATCGAACGCTGGTGTAACGGCTGGCAGGTACGCGCTCATTTTTTTGCCTATTTTAAATACGAACAATATAAAAATTCCGCAGCGATTTTATCGATTTTGCTCAACCGCCGCCGTTTGAGCGTCAGCTTGGATTGGCACTGCTATAAAGCCGATGTTTCACCTATTGCGCTGCCCGATTACAACCGATGGCTAGATAATTTTGATACTGAAAAATACGCTTCCTTCGATATGTGGCACGGCGCGGAAAGCGAATATGACGATTATCGTACCGTCGCCCAGCAAAGCGACGGCGATAGAAAGCTTCGAGACGACAAAGATTTCTTCTGTATCGGGAAGCACATCGAACGTGATGATTTAGGCAAGCAGGATGTCGCGAAATGGATAGTGGAAACAGTGGAAGACTTACTGCCACTTTATGAAGCTTGCCATGGAAAATAACTCAGAATACCGAAAGGCAGACTGCCCATTCAGTATCTTCAAATGAACTCAAGGCCGTCTGAAAATCATATTCAGAACGTTTCAGATGGCCTGTTTCTCAAAGTGAACAAATATGACCGAAACTAAATCCCTAGAACTTGCCAAAGAGCTGATTTCCCGCCCGTCCGTTACGCCGGATGATCAGAACTGCCAACAACTGCTGGCCGAACGCCTGCAAAAAATCGGTTTTGCCGTAGAAGAGCTTCATTTTGGAGACACCAAAAATGTTTGGTTGCGCCGCGGTACGCAGGCTCCGGTGTTCTGCTTTGCCGGGCATACCGACGTTGTGCCGACAGGCCCTGTTGAAAAATGGGATTCGCCCCCGTTTGAACCGACCGAGCGTGAAGGCCGTCTGTATGGCCGCGGCGCGGCGGACATGAAAACCAGCATTGCCTGTTTTGTTACCGCCTGCGAGCGATTCGTTGCCGAAAATCCCAATCATCAAGGCAGCATCGCGCTCCTGATTACTTCGGACGAAGAGGGTGATGCGCTGGACGGCACGACCAAAGTCGTCGATGTGTTGAAAGCGCGCGGCGAGTTGATTGATTACTGTATCGTCGGTGAACCGACTGCCGTGAATAAATTAGGCGATATGTTGAAAAACGGCCGCCGCGGCTCGCTGTCGGGCAATCTGACCGTCAAAGGCAAGCAAGGCCATATTGCCTATCCGCATTTGGCAATCAATCCCGTGCATACTTTTGCCCCGGCCTTGCTGGAGCTGACACAAGAAGTCTGGGACGAGGGCAACGAATACTTTCCGCCGACCAGTTTCCAAATTTCCAATATCAACGGTGGCACAGGCGCGACCAATGTGATTCCGGGCGAGCTGAACGTCAAATTCAATTTCCGTTTCTCTACCGAGTCCACCGAAGAAGGTCTGAAGCAACGCGTTCATACCATTTTGGACAAACACGGTGTGCAATACGATTTGCAGTGGTCTTGCTCAGGCCAGCCGTTCCTTACTCAGGCAGGAAAACTGACCGACGTGGCACGCGAAGCCATTGCCGAGATTTGTGGTGTTGAGGCCGAATTGTCCACTACCGGCGGCACTTCGGACGGACGCTTCATCAAAGCCATTGCCACAGAACTCATCGAATTAGGCCCGTCCAACGCGACCATCCACCAAATCAACGAAAACGTACGTTTGGAAGATATTCCTAAGCTGTCGGCAGTGTATGAAGGTATGTTGAAACGTTTGTTGAAGTGAAAAAGGCCGTCTGAAAACGGCAGAAAGGGTATTGCCTCATCAAAATTGGCATACATTGTGGCAATGCCTTGACTGTCATTAATCGATTTCTTCACTAAAGGTTTTCTATGCAGAAATTTATCTCAGCCCTTGTTGTATTCGGATTGTCATTATCTTTGACAGGTTGTCTTGAGTCCGAGCCAAAGCCTCAAGCAGTTTCAATCAATCAAGGAAAAATTTTAGAAAAAAATGTACTGGTGGGATTGTGGCATATTGACGAGTTACCCATGGATGCGCCCCAAAACGCATATTATCTCAGTCGGGTAGAAACAACCGGCTCTGACAATCACATTTATGGAAAGCACATTGAGTTTGATAAAGACGGCAGGTTTAGCAGCGGTTATTCAGCAGAATGCGGTAATGATTGTTTTCCACATTCAGAAGGTCTTTATCGATTTGTAAGTGATGATGAAGTGATTTTGCAAGCGACCAAGGTTGAGCAAAGAGGCTATTGTGGAGAAAGCGGGGAGTTTAACAAGAGCGGCGAGTGGGTCTTGGGAAAATTTAAGATAAAAAAAGACAAAGAATTTGTTGTTTTAAAGAAAATTCTATAATTCCCATTTTGGGATTTTATAAAATTTTTGGGCGAGTTTCATTGATAGGGTAGGCGGAAACTTCCAGCCAACCTACATATAAGTTTTAAAGCCGCCGTACCGGATGGTGGAATTTATGATCCGTCGGGTAATAGTTTGGGGGTTTGTTGATTATCGGGAGTAAATGCAGATGATTACTCTGCCTTCTTTAAACGAGCTTCCATCAAAGTGGAATGAAATCCGAGAGCAGTTGGAAACTGACTTTCCCGCTACTCTCGAAGCCTTGCTGCACGAGCGTCTTACCGAACACGAAGCCAAGCAGTTTGAGCAGGATTTTATTGACTGTATCGGTTGTGCGCCTGAAGAATATGTCCGTATCCGCCGAGCTATCCGACTGTTGGAAACGCGTTATCCTGATAGTCCGAACAAACTGACTGCGGCCGCGGTTGCCACGCCGTTGGGCGAGATGTTGGCGGTGTTCAGCAGTAAGGGTTTGTGTCTGCTGGAATTTGTCGGGCAGAAACATATGGAACAGGAAGTCATGGCTGTCCAAAAAGCTTTACGCGGGCAGTTTATTTTTCAAGAAAATGAGCAAACGCAACTTTTACGCCAAGAATTGGATTTATACTTTCAAGGCCGTCTGAAAGTTTTTGCGACGCCTTTGGAAACGATAGGTACAGCCTTTCAGCAGCAGGTGTGGAATGCGCTGCTGACTATTCCTTACGGCAAAACGCGCAGCTACAAGGAGCAGGCGCAACAGTTGGGTAATCCTAAAGCCATTCGCGCCGTTGCCGCTGCAAACGGGCAGAACAAGGTGTCTATCCTGATTCCCTGCCACCGCGTTATCGGCAGCGACGGCAAGCTGACCGGCTACGCAGGCGGTTTGAACCGCAAACAATCGTTGCTTGCCTTGGAGCGAGGCGAGGTTCAGACGGCCTTGTTTTGAGTTTTGATAGAGCATAAGGGGTCGCACTATGGGCAGGCTTCGCACACTGAAAAATTGAGCAGCAGAAGGTCGGTGGAAGCACGACGAAATCTGCATGGAGAAAAATGTTGGGCAACGCCCACGCTAGAAAAAGAGAAATAAGACATGAGCCTGAAAAACCGCCATTTTTTAAAACTTTTGGATTTTACGCCGGAAGAAATCACTACCTATCTTGACCTTGCCGCCGAATTGAAAGCTGCTAAAAAAGCAGGGCGCGAGGTGCAGCGGATGCAGGGAAAAAACATTGCCCTGATTTTTGAGAAAACATCAACCCGCACCCGTTGCGCGTTTGAAGTGGCCGCGCGCGATCAAGGGGCAGGGGTAACTTATCTGGAGCCTTCTGCCAGCCAAATCGGGCATAAGGAAAGCATTAAGGATACGGCGCGTGTTTTAGGGCGGATGTTTGACGGTATCGAATATCGCGGTTTTGGACAGGATGTGGTGGAAGAGCTGGCCAAGTATGCAGGCGTGCCTGTGTTCAATGGTTTGACCAACGAGTTCCACCCGACTCAAATGCTTGCTGATGCGCTGACGATGCACGAGCATAGCGATAAGCCTTTGAACCAAATTGCGTTTGCCTATGTCGGCGATGCGCGTTACAACATGGCTAATTCGTTGCTGGTGTTGGCTGCGAAACTGGGCATGGATGTGCGTATCGGTGCGCCGAAAAGCCTGTGGCCGTCTGAAAACATTATCGAGACGGTGCAGGCTGTTGCCAAAGAGACAGGCGGACGGATTCTGTTGACGGAGAATGTGCAGGAAGCCGTAAAAGGCGTGGATTTTATCCATACCGATGTGTGGGTCAGCATGGGTGAGCCTAAAGAGGCTTGGCAAGAACGCATTGATTTGTTGAAAGATTATCGCGTGACGGCTGAGCTGATGGCGGCATCGGAAAATCCGCAAGTTAAATTTATGCATTGCCTGCCTGCTTTCCATAATCGCGAAACCAAAGTCGGCGAATGGATTTATGAGACATTCGGTCTGAATGGGGTTGAAGTAACGGAAGAAGTCTTTGAAAGCGAAGCCAGCATTGTATTTGATCAGGCTGAAAACCGGATGCACACGATTAAAGCGGTGATGGTAGCGGCATTGGGCGATTGATTGTTACGCTCAACATTGCTTACTGCTTGATTTAATAGAGATTGAATAAAGGCTGTCTGAAAGAAAGACTTTCAGACGGCCTTGTCGTTTGCTGATAAGGTTTATTGCCAAATTAAAACCTTAGGTTCCGGGGTAACTTGATAGCCTTCTTGACGCAATAGTTCGATTAAGCCTTTTTCGCTGGGTAAATGGGCAATACCGACAGCAAAGAGGGTGCTTTGTTTGGCGGATTGCTTGCGGATTTCAGGCAGCCATGCCAAGTTGCGCCGAATCAGGAGGTCGTTTTTTAGCCAATCGGACATGGCTTTGGCGTATTTGGTATCAACAAGTTTGAGGGTGCGTTGTTCGGTTTCTTCCAAAAGTGAAATGAGTTCTTCAAAGCGGCCGTCTGAATAGGCTTGATGGAGTTTTTTGATATCTTCGGTTTCTTCTTTATAGGTTTTAATACTGGCTTTCAGAAAGTTGAGCATGGTTTCTTCAGGCTGAGCTTTGAAGATTGCGGTAACATCGTCCAAACTTTCTAATGAACCACGCGGCTTATTGATGTCGGCGGCCGCGTTGGTCAGTAACATATCTGCACCGGTTTCTGAGCTATACCCTTTGGGAAATGTACTGCCGGCAAAAATGAATGCCGCCCACGGATGGAGTTTGTCGGCAATTTGGGTGATGGGTCGGCTTTCTTCATTTTGCGAATAGATTTCTTGTAAAAGACGGAAATCTGCTTTGCCGAGCTTGCGGCTGAGCGGTTCGGTACTCATGACTTCCTTGAAGTATTTTTGATACATTTTTGCCGTTTCCGGGCTGCTGTCCGGCAGTGGATCGACTTCTGTGGTCAGTTGGTCGGTGGATTGCAACAGTTTGAGGGCATCGGAAGACAAGGTTTGATTGGTTCGTCCCATGTGGATGGTGCCGAGCAGATAGGAATCGGGTTGGCCTTCTTTGCTGATTTTCCAAACATTGCTGGTCAGTTTAGGCTGCTGCCAGTTAAGTTCGGCAGGTTTGTTGTCGGTTGAAGTTGAGGCGGGTTTGCAGGCGCCCAGGGCGAGGGCAGTCAATGGTACAAGCAGGCAGGCAAGCAGTTTTTTCATGTTTTTCCTTATTGTGGTGTGCGGTAGGCAAGGGCAATTTAGAAATCGAGTAGGTTTTGAACCGGATGTTCGCCCGTTTCGGGTTTTTCTAGTTTGCGGTTGCGGATTTTGGCTTTCCTGAGGGATAGAAGGTGCATGACTTGATGCTTTTGGCTGTCGGTCATCTGGAGCCAGTACAAGCGCTCTTCCCGGCTGCGCAGGCAGCCTTTGCAATAACCTTTGGCATTGGCTTCACAAACGCCGATGCAGGGGCTGGGAATGGGGAAAAAATCAGGTTGTTCCATATTTTAAAAGCGTTTGAGATCTGAGACCGGATAAACCAAAATTGCAGACTGCATTTGTATTTGTCTAAACACGATCGGTGTATCCAGCAGGGTTCCTATCAATGTCCAATTGAGTTGATCATTTCAATAAATTTATATCTGCCACCCTAGGCATAAAAAACCTAAGAGAAACCATAAATATATCGCAGAGGAAGTCAGTATCTTCCCTATTTTCAGATTTCTCCAATAAAACCCAAGTAAGAACATTATGAAAATTAAAGGAATTCCAATATAAATATAATATTTAAGCGATCCTAATTCACTGAACACGTTTATAACAGAATAGAGACCGATAAATCCACCTGACCAAAAAACAATTATTGCCGGCCCTAAAAAAATAGCCGTTATTAAATGAGGGAGCAGTATGATTTTTATCCATTCTTTATATTTGTTGTTCATTTTAATCCCAATTACTTCAATGGTATCGTATCGATTCAAATGGGGGAGCAAAGTGTACAGTAACGTCACCAAGAATAATTACGGTATGTTTGGCAGAATCATGTTTTAATACATATTTGGAGTTCCGCTATATTTTGATTTTCAGACGATCTATGTTTAGTCCCAACTATCTGTATTTTATGACTTAATTAGTTTGCGCAAAGACTGATTGTTGTATTTGATATCGGCAATCAGCTGGTCATATTGGTGCATTCTACGGAGCGAGCGGGTAATCAGATAGACCGAGAAAATAATCAAGCTGATGTTCATCAGACTGACCAGTACGAGCAAAGGCCAAACATCAACGGCCTCGTACCATTTCGATGTCGCAATCAGCGCACTGAAAATAGACAAAGGGAGTGCGAAAACGGCAATGCCCGTACGCATGATAGCAAGTGCCGTGCGTTTTTCAGCAAGGAGAAGCTGTACTTGATTGATGCTGAGGATATCGTTTTGCTGTTCGGTAACCATAGGATACGCGCCTATACAAATTAACTTTGAATTCTGATAAAGCGGAAAATATGGTTTTATGTTACCCGAAAGTATTGAAAATAAAAACAAAGGTCGTCTGAAAATTTTCAGACGACCTTTTCCATTTCTGTTTATACGGTTTGCGAGTATTTGGCTTTGGTTTCTTTATGGCGCAAATGGTAGTCGAACACCATGGCGATGTTGCGGATCAGGAAACGGCCCTTCGGCGTAACGGTCAGGCCGTGCGGTTTGAGGCGGACCAGACCGAGGGTTTCCAGTTGTTTCATATCTTCCAGTTCCGCTACAAAATAGCGGCTAAACGGAATGCCGAACACGCTTTCGTAAATTTGATAATCAAGCGAGAAGCGGCACATCAAATCCTGAATGATGTTGCGGCGCAGAATGTCGTCTTGATTAAGCTGGTAGCCGCGCATAATCGGTAGATGTCCGGCATCGAGTGCGGCGTAATAGGCATCGATGTCGCGCTCGTTTTGGGAGTAGGTGCTGCCGATTTTGCCGATAGAGGAGACGCCGATCGCCACCAAGTCGCAGTCGGCATAGGTCGAGTAGCCTTGGAAGTTGCGTTGCAGGAAGCCTTCTTTGAGGGCGATGGAGAGTTCATCATCAGGTTTGGCAAAGTGGTCCATACCGATGAAAACGTAGCCGCGCTCGGTCAGGGTTTGAACGCAATATTGCAGCATATCGAGTTTTTCTTCGCTGCCGGGGACGATATTGGTGTCGATACGGCGTTGCGGTTTGAAGATATGCGGCAGGTGGGCGTAGTGGTAGAGGGCGAGGCGGTCGGGGTCGAGGGACAAGACCGTGTCGATGGTGGTTTTGATGCTTTCGGTGTTTTGGTGCGGCAGGCCGTAAATCAAATCGACGCTGACCGATTTAAATCCGGCTTCACGCGCGGCATCAATCACTTCTTTGGTTTCTTCGTAGCTTTGGATGCGGTTGACGGCTTCCTGTACTTTAGGGTCAAAGTCTTGAATACCGACACTCATGCGGTTGAAACCGAGTTTGCCCAGTTTGAGGACGGTTTCGCGGCTGACTTTGCGCGGGTCGATTTCGATGGAGTATTCGCCGTTGGGGATGAGCTGGAAGTATTTTCGGATCATTTCGAAGACGCGTTCGAGTTGGTCGTCGCTTAGGAATGTCGGCGTGCCGCCGCCGAAGTGGAGTTGCGCAAGCTGGTGTCGTCCGCCTAAATGCGGTGCCAGCAACTCCATTTCTTTTTCCAGATATTGGATATAGGCATCGGCACGGCTTTTGTCTTTGGTAATAATTTTGTTGCAGCCGCAGTAGTAGCAGATGGTATTGCAGAAGGGAATGTGGATGTAGAGTGAAAGGGGTTTGTTGAGCGCGCCCATGTTACGCAGGTTTAAAGCTTGGATATATTCGGCTTCTTTAAAGCCTTCATGGAAGCGGTCGGCGGTCGGATAGGATGTATAACGTGGGCCGCTTGATGGCAAACTGGCAATCAATTCGCGGTCGAATTCCGGTAATTCATTGTTTGTGTTGGTGTTATTTGAGATAGGGATAATTTTCATGGTAGGGGCTTGTAGTATAAAGTAGGGAAATTAGGGAAAATTTTAGTCAAAATTTCGATAGTTTGGTAGAATGCCTGATAATGATATGTCGACTTTGACTTGGGTCAATAGTTATTCGGCTTCATCAGGGATTTATAGAACTATGCAGATTAAGGGTGCGTTATGGCCACACACAATGCAACACATCAAATGAAAACCTTGTGTTCCACATGTTCTTTACGCGAGCTGTGTTTGCCTGTCGGACTGATGCCTAACGAATTTTCACAATTAGATGCGGTTATTCGTCAAAGCCGCCGTCTGAAAAAAGGTGAATACCTGTTCCGTGCCGGCGAGCCGTTTACCTCTTTGTTTGCCATCCGTGCGGGCTTCTTTAAGACAACAGTCGCCAGCCAAGATGGACGAGATCAGGTAACCGGCTTTTTTATGTCGGGCGAGCTGATCGGTATGGATGGGATTTGTTCCCATATTCACAGCTGTGATGCTGTGGCTTTGGAAGACAGCGAGGTATGCGAGCTTCCGTTTACACATATTGAAGAACTCGGTCAGGATATTCCCAGCCTTCGTTCTCACTTTTTCCGCTTGATGAGCCGCGAAATTGTCCGAGATCAGGGTGTTATGCTGCTTTTGGGCAATATGCGCGCTGAAGAGCGATTGGCAGCATTCTTGCTCAACCTGTCTCAGCGTCTCTATTCCCGAGGTTTTGCCGCCAACGATTTTATCCTGCGGATGTCGCGTGAGGAAATCGGCAGCTATTTGGGGCTGAAACTGGAAACGGTCAGCCGTACCTTATCCAAATTCCATCATGAAGGCTTGATTTCGGTTGAGCACAAGCACATCAAAATCTTAGATGCGACAACCTTGAAGAAAATGGTTTCCGGTTGTTCGCACGCTATCTGAATCTTAGGCCGTCTGAAATATTTCAGACGGCCTTTTTAACAAGAATTAAAGAATAATTGTTAAGTTACGAAAGTGATAGTCAGATTTTAAATTGAAAAATCTTCAACAACCGGCGTGTACAGAATGCGATCGACTACTTCTCTGGTCAGTTTCGGTGCAAACATCTGGATAAAGTCATACGCGTAACCGCGCAGGTAAGTATCCGAGCGTAAGGCTATCCAAGTGGGCGACGGCTCAAATAAGTGTGCCGCATCAATTAGTTGTAAATCTTGATCAACCGCGGGATCGTACGCCATTTTGGCCATCAAACCAACGCCCAAGCCTAAGCGTACATACGTTTTCAATACATCCGTATCGGCAGCCGATAAGGCAACATCAGGTTGCTCGATATGCGCTTTATTAAATGTACGCGCGATACTGCTGCCGGAATTAAAAGCAAATTCGTAAGTAACCAGCGGAAAAGAAGCCAAGTCTTCAAGGCTTAAAGGATTGCGGCAGTCCAAAAGAGGATGATCGTGCGGAACAATCACGGCATGGTTCCATTCATAGCAGGGTAGTTTGCCCAACTCGGGGTGATCGTCAATGCGTTCGGTAATAATTGCCAAATCTGCTTCTCCGCTGCTGACCATTTGGGCAATGGCAGAAGGGCTGCCTTGTTTGATGGTCAAATTGACTTTAGGGTAGTTTTTGACAAATTCCGCAACGATTTTGGGCAAAGCATAACGCGCCTGAGTATGCGTTGTCGCGATGGTCAGCGAGCCGCTGTCATGATCGGTAAACTCGCTGCCGATATTTTTAATGTTTTGTACATCGCGCAAAATTCGTTCCGAAATTTCTAACACGGCTTTGCCAGGTTGCGAAACGGAAACCACACGCTTGCCGCTGCGGATAAAAATTTGGATACCCAATTCTTCTTCAAGCAGGCGGATTTGTTTGGAAATGCCGGGCTGGGATGTAAAAAGCGCATCGGCAGCCTCGGAGACATTCAGATTGTGCCGGTAAACTTCAAGGGCGTAACGTAATTGTTGCAGTTTCATGGTAGCAGTATCGGATACGTTGTTATTGTGGATTTTGTGCGACAAACGGTCTGTAATTTAACATATTTTGCCCGGTTTTGCCCCGAGTTTTGAAAATGGTTGTTTTTAATGAAAATATCTTTTAATGATATGAAAACAGGAAATTCAGGAAAGAAGAGGGAAAGGGGTTTTGTTGTTTTTGTACAACTTTAGGTAGGTGAATTGTCTGATTTTGCCCTAAATTAATGACACAAGATTGATTTTTCGGCATGATTAACTACTAGGAAGCAGGCACTTCATAATTGTTTGAAGGCATCGAGTATTGACAGTTTGCCTTGCGCTTCTTTATAGTGCAACCTGATATATCCGATTTGCCGCTGTTTTGATACTGCGGCCTGTATATTGGTACTTTGCAGCGGTTGCTTTCCTAGTCCGCCGCATAACAATTTGATGAGGGAATAAAATGACCAAACAGCTGAAATTAAGCGCATTGTTCGTTGCCTTGGTTGCCTCTGGCACCGCTATGGCCAGCGAAGCGCACACCAAACACGGTTACACCGTAAGCAGCCAATCTCAAGAAATCGTCCGTAACAACTACGGCGAATGCTGGAAAAACAGCTACTTCGACAAAGCTACCGAAGGCCGTGTTGAATGTGGTGACCGCGAAGCAGTTGCTCCTGTACAACAAGCTCCTGAGTATGTTGATGAAACTGTTTCCCTGTCTACTAAAACTCTGTTCGGCTTCGACAAAGACAACCTGCGTCCTGAAGCTCAAGAAAACCTGAACGCTTTGGCTCAACGCCTGAGCAACGACAGCGTACAAACTGTACGTGTTGAAGGTCACACTGACTTCATGGGTTCTGAAGAATACAACCAAGCTCTGTCTGAGCGTCGTGCTAACGTAGTTGCTAACTACTTGGTAGGCCGTGGCGTTGCTTCTAGCAAAATCTCTGCAGTAGGTCTGGGCGAGTCTCAAGCTCAAATGACTGCTACTTGTGAAGCTGAAGTTGCTAAACTGGGTAAAAAAGTTTCTAAAGCTAAGAAACGTGCTGCCCTTATCGCTTGTATCGAACCTGACCGTCGCGTTGATGTTAAAATCCGCAGCGTTGTTACTCGTCAAGTTGCTCCAGGCCAAACTATCGAAGGTCAAGGCGAATTGCCTGCTACTGATGAAGGTTGGATCCCAGCTCCTTACAATGGCGTTCACGGTTACGCTAAACCTTAATCGGTTTGTGAAAAATGCCCTGCAATATGCAGGGCATTTTTTTATGGTTTATATTTGAAGAGTCGGGGGAGTTCATGATTCAAAATAAAAGGCCGTCTGAAAGACTTCTTTTCAGACGGCCTTTTATTGAGACAGATTAGTTTGGTTTGGGCCATTTCCATACGCAGATGGCTGCCAGTATGGTACAAATCAAAAAGAGGATACTGGATAAGCCGTGCCAAACGCCGAATGTTCCGCCTACTAGGGACAGTAGCCAGTTATCCAGACCGTACTTGTGTGCCTCGATAACCGGCGTAACTAAAAGATGGTTGCAGGCTAAGAGTAGCCAAAGTACCAAAATCCACCAAGAAAGTGAGGCCAGTTGCCGTCTGAAAAAGGCATAGGCTGCGCCAAAAATAACTAAGCCACATATTGCTGTAATGGAAAATAAAATGCCGGCAATTTCTCCCGCCTGCATTTTAGGTAGAAGGCGGAACAGGATAGGGGCAGTAACATAGCCTGCTGTCAGCTGCATACCGAGCCACATGGCGGCAGCGGTTTGGATAATTTTGTACAGTAGATTCATTATGCTTCTCCTGGGAAGATTTTATTTTCTTTGATTATGGTGTTTTTAGGTACAACAAAAGGCCGTCTGAAAATGTTTTCAAACGGCCTTTTGTTTATTTAGATATATTGTACGGCAATAATGTCATATTCACGCACACCGCCAGGTGCCTGAACTTCTGCAACGTCGCCTTCTTCTTTGCCGATCAGGGCGCGGGCAATGGGGGAGCCAACGTAGATTTTGCGTTCTTTGATGTCTGCTTCATCTTCACCGACGATTTGGTAGGTAACTTGTTCTTCAGTTTCCAAGTCTTCCAGTGTCACAGTTGTGCCGAACACGATTTTGCCTTCTGCATGGATTTCGGCAGGGTTGATGATGTGCGCCATAGAGAGTTTGTGTTCCAACTCGGCGATGCGGCCTTCGATAAAGCCTTGACGCTCTTTGGCGGCTTCGTATTCTGCGTTTTCAGACAAGTCGCCGTGCGAACGTGCTTCGGCAATGGCTTCAATGACTTCTGGACGTGCTACGCTTTTGAGGTGTTGAAGTTCTTGTTTCAACAATTCTGCACCACGGACGGTCAAAGGGATTTTTTGCATTGAGTTCTCCATGAAAGCATGATGATGCTTTTAAAATTTTATCCGGCCACGCGCGGTAGCCGGATTGGAAATAAAAATACAAGCCGCCAAAGCTTGGCGGCTTGATGAATAAATAAGTAATGCCTGTATTCTACCAAATTCTGCCGAAACCGCAATGATTAAAACGGATTTTCAGTAAAGTGTTGTTTTCTGTTCTATTTTGTTTTTTCAGACGGCCTGAAAACTAAATATTGAAGTATTTCAAAGCTGCATCGGAAAAACGGTTTCTTAAATGAATGTTTTTGATTAAAATGTCTAATACTAATTCGTAATAATTAGTCTGCTTTAACTATATAAAGAGAATATATGGAAACAAAACCAACTTCCCAAAATGAACAACAGGCTAACCGCCGTTATTTGACTGTTTGGCGATGGCATTTTTATGCCGGACTTTTGGTTGCGCCGTTTTTAACCCTGCTGGCTGTTACAGGGTTAGGAATGCTGCTATTTGCCAATATCACCGGTAAAGAAGGCGAGCGCATACATGTTGCGCCGCAGGCGCAAGTGCAGCCTTTGTCGGCTCAGGCTGAAGCTGCCAGACAGTTTGTGAATCCGGAAACTACCTCTGTGGTGCAATATATTGCGCCGCGCGCAGATGATATGGTTGCCGTATTCCGCGTGAACAATGACGATAAGGCTGCTATGGTTGCCGTTGATCCCTATACGGCGAAGGTCGTCAATTCAACGCCGCGCAATGACGGCTGGTATCACATCATGGACGAAATCCATGGCGATATGATGATCGGCACGGTGGGCGACTATATACTGGAAACAGCCGCTTCACTGACTATTTTGATGATCATTACCGGGATTTACCTGTGGTGGGCAAAACAGCGCGGTGTGAAATCCATGCTTGTACCGAAAGCAGGTAAAGGACGTACATGGTGGCGTAGCATGCACGGCGCATTCGGCACTTGGGTTTCTTTGCTTCTGTTGCTGTTCTGCCTTTCGGGCGTTGCTTGGGCGGGAATTTGGGGCGGTAAGTTGGTTCAGTCTTGGAGCCAATTCCCTGCCGGTAAATGGGGCGTCGAACCGAACCCTGTATCTACCGTGCCGACCCACGGCGATGTGTTGAACGACGGTAAAATCAAAGAAGTGCCATGGGTTCTGGAGCTTACGCCTATGCCTGTTTCCGGTACGACGAAGGGCGAAAACGGCATCAATCCGAGCGAACCGATGACTTTGGAAACAGTTGACCGCTTTGCCCGAGAAATCGGTTTTGAAGGCCGCTACAAGCTTAATTTGCCTAAAGGCGAAACGGGCGTGTGGACGCTGTCTCAGGACTCGATGAGCTACGATATGCCCAGTCCGACCGCCGACCGCACGGTACACATCGATCAATACAGCGGCAAAGTCCTTGCCGACATCCATTACGATGATTACAACTGGTTTGGTAAATTCATGGCGGTCAGCATTGCGCTGCATATCGGTACGATGGGCTGGTGGAGTGTGCTGGCGAACGTTTTGTTCTGCTTGGCAGTCATTTTCGTCTGCATCAGCGGCTGTGTGATGTGGTGGAAACGCCGTCCTTCGGAAGCGCGTGGTCTGGTTCCTCCTGCGCAGAAAATCAAATTGCCGGTATGGTGGGCAATGGCTGTGCCACTTCTGATTTTGGCTGTGATTTTCCCAACAGCCATTGCCGCAATCGCTGTGATTTGGATTTTGGATACACTGTTGTTGTCGCGTATCCCTGCATTGGCAAGATGGTTTAAATAACCGTCCGATGTGATTAAAGGCCGTCTGAATCTTTTGTTTCAGACGGCCTTTTGTATAAAGGTTAAAAGAGGTAGGTAAGTTACGATTCTGTTTAAGTTTATATGTAAAATGGAGATTGTGGTTGGCTTGCAGGATTGTGTAAGAAAGACAAGGAGTTTTTGTATAAAAACAAAAAACCCACTTCATTGAAGTGGGTTTTTGATGAAGGCTATTAACCTTTGCGAGCAGGCAATTTTTCTTTAATGCGAGCTGCTTTACCGGTCAGGCCGCGCAAGTAGTACAGTTTGGCGCGACGTACGTCACCACGGCGTTTAACTTCGATTTTTTCTACGGTAGGAGAGTACAGTTGGAAAGTACGTTCTACACCTTCGCCGCTAGAGATTTTGCGAACGATGAAGTTGCTGTTTAGGCCACGGTTGCGGCGAGCGATAACAACACCTTCGTATGCTTGCAGACGGCTGCGAGAACCCTCAACTACGCGTACAGATACGACAACGGTGTCGCCTGGAGCGAATTCAGGGATTTCTTTGTTCAAGCGAGCGATTTCTTCTTGCTCTAATTGTTGAATCAAGTTCATTTGTTTTTCCTAAGTTATGATTGGATTTCCTGTTGCTCTTGCAAGATTTCTTTTAAGAGGCGGGATTCCTTTGGGATTAAACTGCGCTTTTCCAATAAATCAGGTCGGCGCTCTAAAGTGCGTCGCAGGGATTGTTTCAATCGCCACTCGGCAATCAAGCCATGATTTCCTGAGCGTAAGACCTCGGGAACCATCATGCCTTGGAATTCTACGGGTTTGGTGTAATGAGGACAGTCTAAAAGGCCGTCTGAAAACGAGTCTTGTTCGGCTGACTGTATATCGCCCAATACACCCGGGACCAATCTTAAGACGGCATCCATCAACATCATGGCGGGTAATTCGCCACCCGAGACGACAAAGTCGCCAATGCTGATTTCTTCGTCCACACTGCTTTGCAATAGTCTTTCATCTATGCCTTCATAGCGTCCGCATAGAAGAACAAGATGGGGCAGTTCGGCAAGTTCTGCAGCTTTTTTGTGTGTCAGCGGCTGACCTTGCGGACTGAGATAAATTACTTTGGCAGGTTTTTGCGAGTTTGCTTTGGCTTCTTCAATTGCCGCTTGAAGCGGCGGTGCCATCATAATCATTCCCGGACCACCTCCGAAGGGGCGATCATCAATATAGCCAAGTTTATTGTCGGCAAATTTACGGGGATTGATGGCTTGAAACTGCCAAAGATTTTGTTTTCTTGCTCTGCCTGTAACGCCATATTCGACAATGCTGTCGAACATCTCTGGGAAAATGGTGATGGCTTGAATCAGCATCAGTAGTCCAAACCCCAGTCGGCGATAATGGTTTTGCTGTCGGTATCGACAGATTCGATATAGTTGGAGACAAAGGGAATCAGGATTTGTCCGTGTTCGCCTTTAATCATCAAAACATCATTTGCACCGGTTTCCATCAGGTTGTTGACTTTGCCAAGGACGATGTTTTCTTTGTTGATGACGGTCATGCCGACTAAATCTGTCCAGTAGTATTCGTCTTCCTCGGTAGGGGCGAATGCTTCTCTGGGGATTTCGATGGTATAGCCGCGCAAGGCAAATGCTTGATCGCGATCGTCTATACCTTCAAATTTAACCTGAAGTTCGCCATTGACAATTTTACCTGCCTCAAGCACAACATTCAGGGTTTTGCCATCCTTGCACAACTGCCACTCGGGGTAGTCCAGCAGGCTGTCGGTATATTCGGTATTGGCGGCAATTTTAAGCCAGCCTTTAATGCCGAATACGCCTTTGATGTAGCCCATGGCTACCCGTTTTTGAGTGTCTGTCATGGTCGTTTCGGCTGATTAAGCAGCGATTTTTTGCTCTTTAATCAGTTTGGCAACTGCGTCGCTAACTTTCGCGCCTTGAGCAACCCAGTGGTTGATGCGGTCTGCGTCGAAACGTACGCGTTCTTGTTTTTCGTTGGCAACGGGGTTGTAGAAGCCTACGCGCTCGATGAAGCGGCCGTCACGACGGTTGCGAGAGTCAGTTACGACTACGTTGTAGAAAGGGCGGTGTTTTGAGCCGCCGCGAGCCAAACGGATAACTACCATTTTGAGTCCTTTTGAAAAATGCGGATATATAGAAACCGCTAATTTTAGGATATTTCACACGGGTTATGCAAGTTTTTATTTGTTTTTGTTGCTGTTTTGCCATTCGTTCAAATCGAGGCTTGCTTGATACAGACCGCGGTCGGTTTCAGATGGGGTGACGGTAAATCCTGATTTTTCAGCGAGTTTGAGCATCGGTGTGTTTTCTTTGAGGATTTCCGCATTCATAGTTTGGTAACCTTGCTGTGTGGCAGTTTGGATGATGAGGCTCATCATTTTGCCTGCCAAGCCGGTTTTGCGTGCTTCAGGCGCTAAAGTAATGCCGAACTCGCACTCATTGCGATTGATGCGGCTGTAGCGGCTGACTGCAACAATATGGCCGTCTGAAGCGAAGGCTGCCCACGTGCATTCGGTATGGAAATCGGGACGGGTCAGCCGTGCGAGTGTGGGCAGCGGCAACTCGTTGGTATGGGTCATGAAGCGCGTATAGCGGTCGGCTGCGGGTAATTGGCGGACAAATTTTTGTTTGGCTTCGGCATCTTCAGGTTCTAGTGCGCGGATGTGCAGTGTGTTGCCGTCGGGCAGGGTAAAGGTATCGGTTTGGCTCGGATAGGGTGCGAGTACGTTTTGTATCTCGGGCGTTTCGGTTTTAGGATGCAGCAGTTCGGAAGCGGCTTCACCGGTGTTGCGTAGGAACTCGGCCGCTGCCGGATTTTTTTGTTGGAGGTAGGCGGCGGCGCTTTGCATTTTAGCGGCGGCCTGTTCTAAGGTTTGGACGGCTTTTTTGGGGATTTTGGTTGTTGGTGCAACAGGTTTTTCTACGATTTCGGGGATGATGGTGCTGCTGTATTGGCTGCCGTTGTGGTTGAGGATAATGTCGCCGATATGCTGGTTGTTGCGGATAAGCGTGTTTAGGGAATGCAGGAATTGATTGAGAACGGACGTGTTGTCGAGTTCTGCAAATTGGCTTAAACGCTGGATATCAAGCGTGGTAAATGGAGGCAATGCGGCTTCGGTTTGGCCGTTGTAATGGGCGGTAAGGATATTGCCGTAAATGGCATGGCGGCTGAACCGGAACTGGACGGCATTGTGTTTTTGGGTTTGGCACGGAGGCAGGTATAGGGCTTCCGCCATCAGTTCTGTTTGGCCGGATGCAATGGCTTTATCGATACTTTTGCTTTTGGGTGTTTTCAGACGGCCTGTTTTGGCTGGGGCAGGGGTATTTTTCACTTGTTGCAAATAGGCGGTTTGATTGCGGAAATAAAGTGTCAGTAAGGCTTCTTCCGGCGTGTTAAACCGGGTTAGGCCGTCTGAAAAATGATAACTGACGAGAATGGGCTTGCTGGTTTTTTGTGCCAAATTATCCAGAGTTTGATGAATGCTGTACGCATCCGGCGTATCTGGCGAAATAATGCCGAGCAGGGCTTGAGTATGTGGATTTTGTAATTGTTCGAGCGCCAGACGGTGGATGCGTGCAGGCGTGGGATTGCTGCCGATGCAGCCTTGTCGGATAGATGGTACATCAGTTGGGAGGTCGAGGGTCAATTCGCAGGCATTGGCGGTAGTGCGCAGCCATTCTATCGGCGTATCGGACAGAATGGTGGGGTTGGTAATGACGGGAATGCCGGAAAGGTAGGCTTTTAGGGCTGCTTCCAGTTCGGCGGTATTGAATAGTGGTTGGAAATTGCAATGGCGGCTGAGGCTGCGCAGGATGGCTTTGTCTGTATCGTCGGTATGGTGTGTGGACAACAGGATAAGCGGAGTGTGGCGTGTGAAGTGGCGGATGGCACTGAACAGCTCGCGTTGGTTTTCGGCCGGATTGTAGTGGATCACGGCAACTTTGGTATGGCGGTTGTGGCCGAAGCGGTTGAGCCAGTCGGCGGATGTAGTAGGGCTTAGGTCATAGTTGAGGCTGATGTGGCGCGATACACCTTGGTGCAGTGTGTTCAGCAGGTGGTTGATGTTACGGCTGATGGTACTGTGGCCGGTGAGTAATGCAATATGGCCGGCCGGATAGTCGGCTTGGATGCCGATGTTGAGGTTGAGCGAGGGAAGTTGGATGCCTGCGCTGTTGCACACGGTGATGTTCAATTCATCGCCGTGATGTTTTTGAATGATGGAGCGGGCGTTTTTACAGGATTCGGGCGGCAGGTTTTCCCAATCTTGAATCAGGATAATGTGGCGCAGGTCTTTTTTACGGCAGGCTTTGAACAGCGAGTCGTAATGGTCGGGCGGGATAACGGCAACAACCAAATCGGCTTGGCCCGGGATTTTGCTGAGGCTGGAGTAAGAGGGAATGCCTGCGACACTGCTGTGTCGAAGATTGACGGGGGTAATTTTGCCTTGATATGAGGAACCGAGCAGGTGGCTGAAAATGCGTTCGCCAAGGCTGTGCGGACGTTCGCTGGCGCCGACGAGGATGATGTGTTCAGGCATGAAGAAGTAGCCGGAGCCGGTTTGGACGGTTGCGCTCATGATGGTTCCTTATTTGTGTTTTTGGCCGTCTGAAAAGTTTCAGACGGCCTTATTTTTAGACTTCTTTTTTGTCTCCGGCTTTCTTTTTGGGAAGGATAAAACGCATCCTCAGGCCGTTGGGTTTGACATTTTCAGCAATGATTTTACCGCAGTGCTGTTCCATAATGTGCTGTGTCAATGCAAGCCCTAAACCTGTACCGGGCTTGTGCGCGCTGGAGTCGGCGCGATAAAAGGCAGTGAAGATATGCGGAAGCTGCATTTCGTCCACGCCAGGCCCGTTGTCGGTAACATCGATAATCCAGTTTTTGCCGTCTTGTCCGATATGGGTTTGAATGGTGCTGCCTTCCGGACTGTAATTGATAGCATTGCGGATAACGTTGTCAAAGGCGCGGTATAGATAGCCTTCGTTGGCGCTGACCACGGCATTTTCGGGGATTTTTGGGTCAATGCTCAGGGTAACGCTTTGGTTGTTTTGGTGGGCAATGCTTTGGTTGTCCTCAATCAAGTTGGTTAAGAACGGAACGAGTTTGAGGTTTTCTTTTTCCAAAGGAATATTGGAAGTCTCTAGGCGGGAGAGGGTCAGCAATTCTCCAACCAGAGTATCCATGCGCACCAGTTCGCCTTCGAGCCGCTTGAGATATTGCTCTTGTTTTTGCGGTTGAGATTGAATCAGGCCGACAATCGCCTGCATACGCGCCAGCGGCGAGCGCATTTCATGAGAAACGTGGTGGAGCAAATGACGCTCTTTGGCAACAAGTTTTTCCAGTTTCTCGGCCATTTTGTCGAACTGCACGGCAAGGTGGGACAATTCGTCATCACGGTCGTCAACTTGCTGGGAAATGCGGGTTTCGAGTTCGCCGTTGGCTACCCTGTCCATGCCGCAGCCAAGAATTTTAATGGGCTTGGTGATGTTGTTGGCAAGGATATATGCCATCAAGAGGCCGACGATGATGATGAAAGACAGAATGATAAATTCGTGCCAAATAGGCGAAAGCGGCAGGCCGGGAATGAAAAGCGGGCTGGGTAGGCGTTGGGCTTGATGGTTGTCCCATCCTTTAATGAAGAAGAGGTATTCTTCGCCGAAACGGTCGTATTCGATGTGGGCTAAATCGGATTCGGGATTGTTGATGGCAAAGATGCGGGCGCGTTCGATGGATAGGCTGTCGATGTTGCGGCCTAAAATATCTTTTTTATCGTCGCCGGTAATCACATAAACGGCATTGGAAACCGGATTGTTTTTCCATTCCGAAAGAATTTCGCGCGCACCGCTGTCTCCGCGTGAGTTGAACGCGGAGATGATGCTGCTCATCAATGTGGTTTCGATGGTGCGGCGTTGGTTGAATTGGTTTTCGGCGAGGGTGTTTTGTACCAGCCAAAATGAAAAACTCGCCACAAAGATTGCGCAGACGATAACTGCGCAAAATGTGGCGAAGATGCGTTGAAACAGTTTCATTGATCTGTTTAATCTTTAGTTCTTAACAAACAGGTAGCCTAAGCCGCGTACAGTTTGAATCAGGGAAGCATCGCCCAATTTGTGGCGGATGCTGGAGATGTGTACGTCAATGCTGCGGTCAAATTTAGCCAGTTTGCGGTCGAGTGCTTCGATAGACAGAGTTTCTTTGCTGACAACTTGTCCGGCGTGGCGCATCAAAACTTCGAGCAGATTGAACTCGGTGCTGGTCAATTCAAGCGGAGTATCTTTGATGCTGGCTTGGCGTTTGGCAGGGTACAGGACAACGTCGCTGACAGAAATGCTGTTAGGCGCGTTGTTTTGTTCGTTGCTGTGTTGCGCACGGCGCAGGATGGCGTTGATGCGGGCCAAGAGTTCGCGCGGTGTGCATGGTTTCGGTACATAATCGTCCGCACCCATTTCCAGACCGATGATGCGGTCGATGTCGTCGCCTTTCGCGGTCAGCATGATGATGGGTACGGTGCTTTGGGTGCGTACGTTTTTCAGTACGTCCAAACCGTTCATTTTAGGCATCATGGAGTCTAATACGACGACATCGTATTGTCCGGTCAGAATTTCTTGAACGCCGGCTTCGCCGTCGGGAACGCTATGAACGTTGAGGCCTTCGGCAGTCAGGTATTCAGTCAGCAATTCGGTCAAGAGAGCATCGTCATCTACGAGTAATACGCGACTCATGGAATTTCCTTTTCGTGATTGTATGCGCCGCGGTACTAAATGGCAGTACGGCGCTTAAAATAGAGTTGTGTTCAATCTTAACATGCAATCTGCTTTTGTTGATAGCGTAATTTTCTGTGCTTTTGCGCTTTTTTGCATAGAAACTCGCTGCTCTTTACATTTTCAGACGGCCTGTAAGGACAAACTGACAATTGGGCGTGTTTTGTTCAGGGTTTGTCGCATGATTGGGCGGTTTGGTGTTTCGGTGCATTGATGAAATCTTTGCAATCGGACAAAAGTTTGGGCAGCAAGGGAGCGAATGCCGGGTGACTGCGTATTTTATCAGCGTAGAAATACATCATATAAGGATAATAATATTGCATTGCCTGCATCCATTGCGCACCTTCTTCTTTTTTGCCTTGTCGGTAGAGGTAAAGGCCGACTTGGTAGGCGCTGGAGTAGGGGCGGTAGGTCAGGGCTTTGAGTGCGGCTTCTTCCGCCCACGGACGGATGTAAGCATCGGTCGGGTCTGCACGTTTGCTCAAGCTCAAATCGGCGTAATAGGCAAGCATGGGGCTTTCTTTGGAAAGTCGTTGCAAGCCGTCGATTTTGTTTTGAACCGTTTGCTGATCATCGGTTTTCCCTACACGGCTATATTGGGTCAGATTTTGATATTCCCAGCTGAGGTTTGCCATGCCGATTAAAATCGATAAAGCAGCTATACCGCCTGCCCATTGTCTGATTCGGGTAGATAAAAGGCCGTCTGAAACATCTTTCGGATAAGAGGGTGTTAGCGACAGTATCAGGCTAAATACGGTGAGGAAGTAAATATACCAAAGCGGATATTCAAGCATGCTGTGGCAAAGGCTGACGGCGGCGGCAGTCAGTAAAAACAGCGAGGCCGGTGTTTGGTTGCGGCCCAACAGTCGCCACACGGCTGTAAGCAGGGTTAAGGCTGCGAGCAAGGTGCCGGCAATGCCCATTTCGGACAATAACTGCATGACGATATTGTGCGAATGGGTAAACAGTACGCCGAGGATATTGTTGGGGAAGTATTGTTGCTGGGCATTGATCAGAAAGGTTTGCTGGGCAAAGCTGTTCCAGCCGTGGCCGAACCAAGGTGCGGATTTAAAGGCAATCCATGCCTTGCTCCATTCGATTTGGCGCATGGAGCCTTCAAAACCGCTGGTGCCTGCGCGTTCTACAGCGGTTTCGTATTTGATGTTGCCAAACAAATCCAACAGGCTGCCCATGCCGAATTGGAAAGCAGCAGCCAGGATGGCGGTCAGAAGGAAAATGCACAGTGCGCGTTTGTGTTGGAAACGGGTACGCCAAAACCATAACGGCGTAATCAGGAATAGGGCGGCAATGTAGCCTAAGATGGTGCGCGAGTTGACAAGGCCGAGGGTCGCAGTCAAAGCCAATACGAACAGAAAACCTGCTGCATTGGATATTTTGCGCGCCGTCCATAAATAGGATGCCGCCAAAATGCCCCACATTAAATAATGTCCCAAATGGTTTCGTTGGCCGAGTTGGCCGTTTACGGTACCGCTGCTTCGGGCAATGATGCCGTTCAACCACTCTACGTTGGACCATCCTTTAAATTGCAGCCAGACGATGGCAGCCTGTATGGTTGCACCTATCAATAAAGACCAAGCAAAGATACTGACGACACGTTCCTGTCCGTAAGCTGCTACCCAGCCTCGCACCGACCATGCGCCCAGTGCCAAAATGACAAAGGTCCAGGCAGTAATATCGCTCATGCCGGGGTAGGTGGAATGCATGAGGCGCGCTTGGAGCGACCAAAATGCGGCCATGGCAAACAAGCCGATACTGAGTGCAGGGAGGCGAATATTCAGCAGGCCTTTGTGTGCGCTAATCAGTGTCAGTACCAATGAGCCGCTCAGAGAGATGGCTTCTAAATAAAAGCTGGGCAGTGGGCCGACTCGGTAGAGTGAGAGAAAAGGGACGGCGCAAATCCAAAGAAAACTGAGCCATAAAGGCCAAAAGGTTTTTACTGAAGATTCAGTCAGGCCGTCTGAAAGTGTGTGGTAGGTCATTTTGATGTGTGTTTTTGTTGTTTGATAAATGCAAGGCAGCCGAGGAAAAAGGCAATACACAATAATACGGAAACGGCGGCGCAAATCCGGCTGGCGACGGCTGTGTCTGCCAGGCGCATACAGGCTTCGGCAAAGTAAATCAGAATCAGCATGGAGCTGTATTGATAAGTGTAGATGCGTTTTTTCAAAATGCCGGTCAACGGCAGGCACAGGGGCAGGGCTTTCAGGGCCAGCCATGAGCCGCCTTCGCGCAATGGAGCGATCCACAATTCCCATGACAAGGAAAGCAGAATCAGCAGGATAAGGCTTATGGAAGTTGCAAGATAAGGTAATGGGGAGCGTGTATTGTTCACAATATTGAGGGCGTAAAGCCGTACTGGAAAACTTAAAATTATACCGCTAAAAAGGCAGGGTAAGCCAAGAATATTGCTTAAAGATGCTGAAGAAAGGATTTATTGTTTTTTCTTCAAACGAATGAAACTTTATCTTGTTTTATAGTCTTATTAATATATATATTTAATAAAGATTGTGTTATTATTATAGACGCTTTATCTCAGGAGGATAGAAAACCATGAATCGCGTTGCTGATGTTATCCGTGATGATATTAAAGTAATGACAGCCTATCAGGTTGCCGATTTGCCGGAAGGTTTTATTAAGTTGGACGCCATGGAGTGTCCGCATCATCCTTTCGCCGGGTATGAATCTTTATTATCGGAATGGGCGGACTTGGCAAAGCAGGCACCGATTCATTTGTATCCCCATACTGCCAAGAGCGGTATTTATGAAGAATTGAGGGAGGTTTTCGGTATTCCCGATAAGGCGGAAATCGCATTGGGCAACGGCTCCGACGAGCTTATCCAATTTTTGACTATGCTGGTTGCCAAACCAAATGCGCAGGTATTGGGTATTGAGCCAAGTTTTGTTATGTATCGTCATAATGCCGTGCTTTATGGCATGGAATATGTCGGCGTTCCCTTAAATCCGGATTTCTCTTTAAATCTTCCTGCCGTTCTGTCTGCGATTGAGCAACATCAGCCGTCATTAATTTTTATTGCCTATCCCAATAACCCTACCGGCGTGTGCTTTAAGCGGGAAGAAGTGGAGGCGGTTATTCGTGCGGCTACCGGCATTGTGGTTGTTGATGAGGCATATGGAGCGTTTCATCATGACAGTTTCCTTCCTTGGGCGGGAGAAGTCGAAAACCTGGTTGTAATGCGCACCATCAGTAAAATCGGCTTTGCAGGCTTGCGGATGGGATATGCAGCGGCAAGTCCAAGCATTATAGGTGAACTGGCCAAAATCCTTCCGCCTTACAATATGAATCAATTAAGCTTGGCGGCGGCAAAATTCTCATTGAAACATCATCAAATTATTCAGCAAAACATTGATACATTAAAAAACGATCGTTCGCGCGTGATGAATGAATTGTTGAAATTAAACCGTTTGGAAGTTTTTCCGAGCGAAGCCAACTTTATTACCGTTCGCGTTCCTGATGCGAACGAGCTGTTTGAAACATTGAAGCAAAACCGCATACTGATTAAAAAACTGCATGGCAGCCATCCGCTTTTGGATCAGTGTGTCCGCATAACCATAGGCTCGGCAGCGCAAAATGATGCCGTCTTGGCGGTTATTAAAAACCTTTACCCCAATCTTTGATTTCAAGGAAACTACCATTATGAACAAAGCTCAACTGCATTTGACCAATTTTCTGTTACTGGTTGAAGAAGCCGGCTCATTAACCAAGCTTGCACGTGCTTGCGGTTATGAAAACTCCGCCTCTTTGTCTCAGCTCAAACGCCGTTTGGAACAACAAGCAGGCGATGAGTCTGCACGCGGCATTCGTCCGAGCTTGGCTGCGAAGTTGGAATCCGGCATGCACAAACGCAAAGGCTGGCTGAACCGTGATCACAGCAAAGACCAAGAAAAAGCAGCAGCGGTTGAAGCCGCGCGTTTGGAAAAACAAACTGTCGAAGCAGTCGAAGCTGGTGTTCCAACCGAAGGCCGTTTTGTTACCGTTACCCGCAATACCTGCGAAACCCAAATCACCGTCAGCCTCAATCTTGACGGTACCGGCAAATATCGTCTGGATACCGGCGTTCCTTTCCTTGAACACATGCTTGCCCAAGTGGCGCGTCATGGTTTGATTGACTTGGATATTACCTGCAAAGGCGATTTGCACATTGACGACCATCACACGGTTGAAGACATCGGTATCGTATTGGGTCAGGCACTGAAACAAGCGCTTGGCAATAAAGCCGGCATTACCCGTTACGGTCATGCCTATGTTCCGTTGGATGAAGCGTTGAGCCGTGTGGTTATCGACCTTTCCGGCCGCCCTGGTTTGGTGTACAACATCGACTTTACCCGCGCCCTGATCGGCCGTTTTGATGTCGATTTGTTTGAAGAATTTTTCCATGGTCTTGTGAACCACAGCATGATGACCTTGCACATCGATAACTTGAGCGGCCGTAATGCACATCATCAAGCCGAGACTGTTTTCAAAGCCTTCGGTCGCGCCCTGCGCATGGCAGTTGAATACGATCCGCGCATGATTGGTCAAACGCCTTCTACCAAAGGCACGCTGAGTGAAGAATCTGTTCAAGAAGAAGCGGAAGCCGCGTCTGAAGAATAAGGCATCGTGTGAATGAATAAAGGCCGTCTGAAACCGATCGGGATTTCAGACGGCCTTTTATTATTTGTCTTGTATAGTGGCAATATTTTGTTTTAAACCATCTTTTGCTACAATCATTCTTATTATTATATTAATCATTAAATGTTTTCAGACGGCCTGAGGAGAAGCAATGAAAGTAGCGATTGTTGATTATGGAATGGGAAACCTGCACTCAGTATTGAAATCTGTTCAGGCGGCGCAGGTTTTGTCCAATCAAAATACCGAAATTTATCTGACTTCGCAGCCTGAAGAGGTGATGGCGGCAGATAAGGTTATCTTTCCGGGGCAGGGTGCCATGCCGGATTGTATGTCGGCGCTGAAGGCAAGCGGTTTGGGCGAGGCGGTTTCAGACGGCCTGAAAAACAAGCCGTTTTTTGGCATTTGCGTAGGTGCGCAATTATTGTTTGAACACAGCGAAGAAGGCGATACAGATGGTTTGGGCTGGTTTGAAGGGCAAGTAAAACGGTTTTTGCCCAATCAAACCGATGCACAAGGAGGCCGTCTGAAAGTGCCACATATGGGGTGGAATACAGTGCGCCAAACCCGTCCGCACCCTTTATTTCAAGACATTGGGCAGAACGAGTATTTTTATTTTGTTCACAGCTATTATTTTGCGCCGAAAAATGAAGAGATTGTTTTAGGCGTCAGCGAATATCCGAATGAATTTGCCTGCATTGTCGGTAAGGACAATGTGTTTGCCACACAGTTTCACACGGAAAAAAGCCATCAGGCAGGATTGCTGCTGCTGCGTAATTTTTTAAATTGGCAGATTTGAGGTTTTTAACATAAATCTGCTAAAAATCGCTAATTTGTGTAAAATATACTGAAATTGAATAGAGGAGAAAAAAATGCTGTTGATACCTGCCATCGATTTGAAAGAAGGACGCTGTGTTCGTTTAAAACAAGGCTTGATGGAGCAGGCGACGGTATTTTCCGATTCGCCGGCAGAGATGGCTTTGCATTGGCGCAATCAAGGCGCACGCCGTTTGCATTTGGTTGATTTAAACGGCGCATTTGCAGGCGTTCCTCAAAATTTTCCGGCGATTAAAGAAATTTTGGCCGCCGTAGCCAAAGATATTCCGGTACAGCTTGGCGGCGGTATCCGTGATTTGGGAACCATTGAAAAGTATTTGGATTTGGGGCTGACCGATGTGATTATCGGTACGGCCGCGGTGAAAAATCCTGAATTTGTGCGCGAGGCATGTAAGGCCTTTCCGGGGCAGATTATCGTCGGTTTGGATGCCAAAGACGGGATGGTGGCGATAGACGGTTGGGCAACGGTAACGGAGCATCACGTCGTCGATTTGGCCAAGCGTTTTGAAGACGATGGCGTCAACAGCATTATTTATACCGATATCGGTCGCGACGGCATGATGAGTGGCGTGAATATCGAGGCTACCGTTAAATTGGCTCAATCAGTGAATATCCCGATTATCGCTTCCGGTGGTTTGACGAATTTGGACGATATCCACGCATTGTGTGCCGTTGAAAAAGAGGGTGTGAGCGGTGCGATTACCGGCCGCGCCATTTATGAGGGAAGTATTGATTTCGCACAGGCACAAAAACTGGCCGATTCTTTGGCCTGACCTAAGTGCGTTTAATTATGCAGATTAGGGCTTTGCAAGGTGTAACAGGCGCAGGAATTGGCATATAGCTGAAAATGCCTTCAAAAGCGGCATTTTGCAAAGTCCTTAGACTTAAAATCTGTCTGAAATAATTATAAAAAACAATTCACTCAATATCTTATTTTATTAAGGGATTGGTATGCTTGAAGCGTTTGTTTTGGGTTTTTGGATTATCTGGTCATCCGATCGCGAAGTGTATCCGCTAAGCGAAAGTTTGTGGTTTACACTGATTGCAGTGATACTGCGGCAGCTGACGGCGTTTGATTTGCCGATTATCGATACCTATTGGATGATTTTCAATGGGATAGTGTGGGCATTTGCCGGTTTGATTTTCTCCATCGTCGGCCGCATCGACAGCAATTTCATTATTTCCTGTGTTTTGGCGATGATGGCAGGGATTGGTTATTTTCAGCTGTTGCAACATTTGCCGGATTGGTTGAGCAAATTTTTGGCCTGACGGTTTCAGACGGCCTGAGAGCGGATAAGAGGTATTGAGTATGGCATTGGCAAAACGAATTATTCCTTGTCTGGATGTAAAAGACGGTCGCGTGGTAAAAGGTGTCAACTTTTTGGGTTTGCGCGATGCAGGCAATCCGGTTGACGTTGCCAAACGCTACAACGATGAAGGCGCGGATGAGTTGACCTTTTTGGACATCACTGCCTCCAGCGACAATCGCGACACTATTTTGCACGTTATTGAGGCAGTCGCATCACAAGTTTTTATTCCATTGACGGTCGGCGGCGGTGTGCGTACGGTTGCCGATATCCGTCGTCTGCTTAATGCCGGTGCCGATAAGGCCAGCATCAATACGGCAGCTGTAACCAATCCTGATTTGGTAAATGAAGCGGCCGGTTTTTTTGGTTCGCAAGCGATTGTCGTTGCTGTCGATGCCAAAGCGGTCAACCCTGAAAACACCCGTTGGGAAATCTTTACCCACGGTGGACGTAATCCGACCGGTTTGGATGCGGTGGAATGGGCTATCGAAATGCAGCGGCGCGGTGCGGGCGAGATTTTGCTGACCAGCATGGACCGGGACGGTACCAAACAAGGTTTCAACCTGCCTTTGACACGTGCGGTCAGCGAAGCGGTGGATATTCCGGTCATTACTTCCGGTGGCGTCGGTTCGGTTCAGCATTTGGTGGACGGTATTAAAGAAGGGAAGGCAGATGCGGTATTGGCCGCCAGTATTTTCCACTTTGGCGAAGCGAGTATCCGCGAAGCGAAACTGGCCATGCGTGAAGCAGGAATTGAAGTGCGTTTGTGATTGCTACCCAAAGGCCGTCTGAAAAATATGGGAGAAAGACGTACATGTCGAATATAAACGAAACGCTGCTGAATGCCGTAAAATTTGATGAGAAAGGTTTGGTTTGCGCGATTACCCAAGATTGGCAGACACGCCGTGTGCTGATGGTTGCCTGGATGAACGCCGAAGCCCTGCAAAAAACCGTAGAAACCGGTCTTGCCCACTATTACAGCCGTTCCCGCCAAAAACAATGGATGAAGGGCGAAGAGTCCGGACATACGCAAAAAGTACACGAATTGCGTCTGGATTGCGATGGCGATGCAGTAGTCATGCTGATTGAACAAAACGGCGGCATTGCCTGTCATACTGGGCGCGAAAGCTGTTTTTACAAAGTTTGGCAAGAGGGCGCATGGCAGACAGTCGATGCCGTGATGAAAGACGAAGAGGCGATTTACGGACATAAACATCCTTAAGGCCGTCTGAAAGAAAATAAGAGAAACCGACCATGACCGATACTATCCTTACCCAAATTCAAAACGTCATCGATTCACGCAAAGGCGGCGATCCTGATGCTTCTTACGTTGCCCAACTGCTGCACAAAGGCGAAGACAAGATTTTGAAAAAAGTCATTGAGGAAGCGGGTGAAACCTTGATGGCCTCTAAAGATGGCGGTGGCGAACATTTGGTTTACGAAGTGGCGGATTTGTGGTTTCACACCATGGTTTTATTGGCGCATCATGGATTGCGCGCCGAAGATGTAGTAAACGAGCTTGCGCGCCGTCAAGGTTTGTCGGGATTAGTGGAAAAAGCTTCTCGCAAAGAATCTTGAATTTATATTACAATCCCGTATTTGACCTGTTTCAGAATCCGTCTCTTGGGGTAAAACGATTTCCCTTTTTTGGTCGAAACCCGTTACGCCCGTTTTCAGACGGCCATTGGAGCCATTATGGATAATTGTATTTTCTGCAAAATCGCAACCAAAGATATTCCGGCACAAACCGTTTACGAAGACGACGAGATGCTTTGTTTCAAAGACATCCGTCCTGCCGCACCGGTGCATCTGTTGCTGATTCCGAAAGTGCACTTCGATTCACTGGCGCATGCAACCGCCGAACATCAAACCCTGTTGGGCAAAATGATGTTGAAAGTTCCTCAAATCGCCCATGAGGCAGGTTTGACCGACGGTTTCAAAACCCTGATCAACACAGGCAAAGGCGGCGGACAAGAAGTCTTCCACCTGCATATCCATATCATGGGTACGCCTGCATAACTATTATTTATTTTTAACAAATTCAAGGATTTATCATGGGTAGCTTCTCTCTCTGGCACTGGATTATCGTACTGATTATCGTCGTTTTGGTATTCGGTACCAAAAAATTGCGCAACGTCGGCAAAGACCTCGGCGGTGCGGTGCATGACTTCAAACAAGGCCTGAACGAAGGTACAGACGGCAAAGATGCTAAAAAAGACGAAGTCATCGAACACAAAAAAGACGAAGACAAAGCATAATCCATGTTTGATTTCGGTTTGGGCGAATTGCTGCTGGTCGGCGTTGTCGCCCTGATAGTGCTTGGCCCCGAACGTCTGCCGCAAGCCGCGCGCACGGCCGGTCGTTTGGTCGGCAAATTGCAAGGATTCGTCAACAACGTCAAGCAGGAGCTTAACACTCAGGCTGAGTTGGACGAATTACGCAAGGTAAAGCAGGAATTTGAAACCGCCGCATCTGAGTTTCGCGACGGTATCAAAGACTTGGGCAATGATGCACAAAAAAACCTGAGCGATATTTCAGACGGCCTCAAGCCGTGGGAACGTCTGCCCGAACAGAAAACGCCTGCCGATTTCGGAGTGGACGAGTTGGGCAATCCTTTGCCTGATCTGGCTTCAAACAGCATTGAGAATGAAAGTGCAATCGAGGCTTCTGAGCAGGGTGGGGCAGTGCAACAAGAGCTTGTCGAGGCTGAAAATGCCGAGTCCGAGCAAGACCGCGCTTGGCGTGAGTACTTGACGGCTTCAGTTTCACCTGCTCCTGCGGTAGAAGTCAGCTATGTCGAATCTCCTATTGCTGATGTTCCTCCGCTGCATACGACCTCTTTGCGTAAGCAGGCGATGAGCCGCAAACGCGATATGCGCCCGAAATTCCACGCCAAGCCCAAACTGCGCGTCCGTAAGTAAAAAGTGAGTCAACCGGTGTCCGAATCTCAACACGAACAACCCGTCCAACCGCTTATCGAGCATCTTCTCGAGCTGCGCCGCCGCATGATGTGGATCGTCATCGGTATCGTCGTCTGCTTTTTGGGCATGATGCCGTTTGCCCAGCAGCTCTATACCTTTGTTGCCGAACCATTGATGGCCAATCTGCCTAAAGATACCAGCATGATTGCGACCGATGTGATCGCGCCGTTTTTTGTGCCGGTCAAGGTTACTTTGATGGCGGCGTTTCTGCTGTCGTTGCCGCACACGCTGTATCAAGTTTGGGCGTTTGTCGCTCCTGCCTTATACCAAAACGAAAAACGTTTGATTACGCCGCTGGTGTTGTCCAGCGTAACACTTTTTTTTGTTGGGATGGCGTTTGCCTATTTTTTGGTGTTTCCCGTTATTTTCAAATTCTTGGCCGGTGTAACCCCTGTCGGCGTCAATATGGCGACCGATATCGATAAATACCTGTCCTTTATTTTGGGCATGTTTGTCGCATTCGGAACGACGTTTGAAGTTCCCGTCGTTGTGGTGTTGCTTGCCAAAATGGGTATTGTTTCGACTGAACAGCTTAAGAATGCGCGTCCGTATGTGATTGTCGGTGCGTTTGTCGTGGCCGCAATCATCACGCCGCCTGACGTAATTTCTCAAACCCTGCTTGCCGTCCCACTGATTCTGCTCTACGAAGCAGGCATTTGGTTCAGTCGTTTTGCCAAAGTGAAAACGCAGCAGGAAGATGAAGATACACCGCAACCACCGGCAGAAGTTTAAGAATTAAGGCCGTCTGAAGAATTTTTCAGACGGCCTTTGTATCATGGCACTTTCAGAGTTTTTAAGAAAAAGTATGATGGATGTTCAGGAGTCGTATAAAAACGCTATCGCCTCAAATTCTTTTGATGTGACTAAAAATTTCGATCGAGAATTTTGCCGAAATCGAAGCAGTAATGCGTAACAGTTTCTCATGCCTTAATGGGCTAGATTTTAATACCAAACTTCCAGAATTAAGTTTGGGAAATGGGGTGATTTTTACCAATACATAAGCTGAAAATACTTGATTTTAGGTAATTAAAAAAATATTCGTTTCTATTTTATTAAAAAGTATGATGTCAGGCCGTCTGAAAATAAACTACTTTTCAGACGGCCTTTTTATTGTTCTTGTTTTTCTTTGTCCTCCTTATTTTTCAAGCATCTTACAAAAAGGGTTTGGAAAAATAGGTGCTTATATTTTGGCCGGATTTAGCTGTACGATTTCATGGGTAAATATGTTATCGTATTCATGTATGTTAAAAAACATTAATAAATTTGTATTTTTCTTACAGAGAAAGGCTTCAAAATGGATGGATGGACTCAAACGCTGAGTGCCGGTACTTTGCTCGGTATCGCCGCGGCAGCGATTTTGCTGATCTTGATTTTGATTGTAAAACTGCGCGTTCATGCCTTGCTGACGTTGGTATTGGTCAGCCTGCTGACTGCTATCGTAACAGGCCTGCCTATGGGCAGTATCGTCAATGATGTGTTGGTCAAAAACTTTGGCGGCACGCTCGGCAGCGTGGCGTTGCTGGTCGGTTTGGGCGCAATGCTCGGCCGTTTGGTGGAAACTTCCGGCGGTGCCCAATCTTTGGCGGATGCGCTGATTCGGATTTTTGGTGAAAAACGTGCGCCGTTTGCCTTAGGCGTGGCTTCTTTGATTTTTGGTTTTCCAATTTTCTTTGATGCCGGCTTGGTGGTGATGTTGCCGATTGTGTTTGCAACGGCACGCCGCATGAAGCAAACTGTTTTGCCCTATGCGTTGGCATCTATTGGCGCATTTTCCGTCATGCACGTTTTCCTGCCGCCTCATCCCGGCCCGATTGCTGCTTCTGAATTTTATGGCGCAAATATTGGTCAACTGCTGATTTTGGGTTTACCTGTTACCTTGATTACTTGGTATTTCAGCGGCTATTTATTAGGCAAGATTTTGGGCCGCAGCATCCATGTGCCCGTTCCTGATCTGCTCAGCGGCGGTACGCAAGATAACGACCAACCGAAAGCGCCTGCAAAAGCATCTACCGTTGTCGGCATTATGCTGATTCCTATGCTGTTGATTTTCTTGAATACTGGTTTGTCTACCCTGATCAGCGAGAAAATGGTCAGTGCGGATGAAGGCTGGGTGCAGTTTGCACGAATGCTCGGTTCGACACCGATTGCTTTGCTGATTTCTGTTTTGGTAGCCCTGTATGTGTTGGGCAGTAAACGTGGCGAAAAAGCCAGCGCTTTGGAGAAAACCATTGATGGCGCATTGGGCCCGGTTTGCTCGGTTATTTTGATTACCGGTGCAGGCGGTATGTTCGGCGGCGTATTGCGTGCTTCCGGTATCGGTAAGGCTTTGGCTGACAGCATGGCTGACTTGGGTATTCCTGTTTTACTGGGCTGTTTCTTGGTGGCTTTGGCTTTGCGTATTGCGCAAGGTTCTGCGACTGTTGCCCTGACTACCGCTGCTGCGTTGATGGCACCGGCCGTTGCGGCGGCAGGTTTCAGCGATTGGCAGATTACTTGCGTGGTATTGGCGACGGCGGCGGGTTCCGTCGGTTGCAGCCACTTTAACGACTCCGGTTTCTGGCTTGTCGGCCGTCTGTTGGATATGGATGTGCCGACGACCTTGAAGACATGGACGGTCAACCAAACACTTATCGCACTCATCGGTTTTGCTTTATCGTCAGTGTTGTTTATCTTGGTTTAATCGAAAATGGCCGGCGGATAGTGTTTTGAGATAACACAATCCGCCCGTTTTTAAACACCGTTAAAATCTAGATAAACAAGGAGTAGAAAAATGACGACACATTTTGTCATGATGGGCGTGTGCGGTTGTGGTAAAACCACTGCCGCGCTGTCTTTGCAAAAACATCTCAATCAATGCCCATATGCCGAAGGCGATGATTTTCATACCCAAGCCAACCGCGACAAGATGGGTGCCGGTATTCCGTTGACGGATGAAGACCGCTATCCTTGGCTGGGCAATTTGCGTGACTGGATGACAGAGCAGGCAAAAAACGGGGAAAAATATTCCATTGTTACTTGTTCCGCACTCAAGCATCACTATCGCGATATTCTGCGTGGTGCAGAAGGGAAGGTGGCTTTTATTCATCTGACTCCGCCTCAAGCAATCAATCTTGAACGTATGCTGTCGCGTCAGGGGCATTATATGAAAGCCGGAATGCTGGATTCGCAGCTGGAGATTTTGGAAGAGCTGGGTGCGGATGAGTACGGCGTTAAAATTGACAATCCGGGTTCGCCTGAAGCCGTTGAGGCAGATATTGTGAACTGGGTGAAAGCGCAAGGCTTGATTTAGTAATGATCAGAAATGGAAAGGCCGTCTGAAATATTTCAGACGGCCTTTTTTGATGGGATTTAGAATGTTTTTTGCGAGTCAAGCAATAAGGTAACCGGCCCGTCATTGCAAAGGGAAACCTGCATATGGGTTTGGAATCTGCCGGTTTCGACAGTCAATCCATGTTTGCGCAAAAGTTGCGCGGTATATTGATAAAGCTTATCCGCTTGTTCGGCAGGGGCAGCATTGGAGAAAGATGGGCGGCGGCCGCTGCGCGCATCAGCGTAAAGGGTAAACTGGGAAACCAGTAATATCGAGCCACCGACATCTTTGAGCGATAAATTTAATTTGCCGTTTTCGTCTTCAAAGATACGCAGGTTGGCGGTTTTATCCGCAATGTATTTGGCGTCTGTTTCTGTATCGGTGTGGGTAACGCCGAGCAATATCATAAATCCGTTGTCGATTTTGCCGCAGGTTTCGCAGGAGTTTTCGGACAAAACGTCAACTTTGGCTTGGGTAACTTTTTGGATAACAGCGCGCATGATGTTTTTGAATAAAAGAAGTTTGTAAAAAAGGGCGTAAAAGACACGCCCTTTGGGTTGGAGTATGGTTTCAGACGGCCTGAAACCATTGAATCAATTTACGGATTAATGCCGTTTTCTTTTAAGATACGTTCGATCTGATTCTCGACTTTTTGTCGTTTAACAGCTTGGGCAATCTGATTGCGTACCAGTTCGAAAGGTTCGGCATTGGGATCGTGTTCTACTGCACTGAGTTTAAACAGATAAAAACGGTTTTCCATTTGAATCGGCTCATGCGTTACATCGCCTCGGTTCATGTCGGCAAAAGCGGTAGCCAGTTGAGGAGAGAGCTGCTGCGGAGAGATGAAGCCGTCGAACTCTTGTTCGGGGTTTGGATAGCGTTTCATCAGCTCTTCAAATGACAAGCCTTTTAGCAGCAGCTCTCGCGCGGCGCGTACTTCGTCGGCTGAAGCAAAGCTGACTTGTTGCAGCTTGATAATGCGTGTTTGATGGTCGTAGAAACGGCGCAACTCAGCATCGTCAACCGCGGTTTGACGTTCTAGATAAGCAGCGTATTGGTTGGCATAAAACTCAGCTTCAACGTTTTTAAGCTGATTCTGCACTTCTGCATCTTTGTCCAAACCAGCCTGGATGGCTTCATTTTTCAAAATTTCCAAAGTCTGCAAACGTGTAACCACATCTTTGCGGATTGCCTGACCATCGGGTTTGGCAGTCTGGTTGGGATGTTGATCGGCTTGTCTCAATACTTCGGCAACCATGCTGTCGATACGGGCGGGATCGATTTCAGGTGCTTTGGCAGTTGCCAAGCCGATGGTTGATAGGGCGAGGATAGCCAAAACGGCAGTTTTGGGCTTGATGTTCATGTGAGTTCCTTATTGCCCGCCGTTATCACGGCGGGCACGTTATATTATTTGTTGACTTTGATGCTGGCTTTTTTCAGCAATGATTGAATGGCCGCATCAACACGGGCTGCCTGTAAGTCGCTGCCAATCTCGTTTTTAGAGGCTTCGTAAGAAGGTACGGTAACGTTACGGCGGTCATTGACGTAGAAAACGGCGTACAAATTACCGTTTTGCAGCGGCGTTTTAGTGTGCGCACCTTTTTTCAGGTCTTTGACAGCTGCGTAAAGCGGAGGCGCTGATTCTTGCAAATCTTTAAGCGGAACATAAGCTTTAGGGATACCGCCGGCTTTTTTGGCCGCTTCGTCAATTGAGTATTGGTTCAATACCGAAACAAAGCTTTTTTTCGCATCCAAATCGGCAATGGCTTTTTGGGCATTGCTGCTGCTGTCAGTCACGATTTCGCCCATTTGGACTTCCTGAGTACCTTTATAGAAGTTGCTGAAGTCGTTGTAAGCGGCTTTGACATCTTTTTCTTGAACAGGATATTGACGGACGATATGCGCCGCGAAAGCTTGGCCTAACAAATCATTTTCGAAAACTGCCCATTCGGTTTTGAATGTGGCTTTTTTATCTGCACCTTGCTTGGCGGCATCGGCACGCGCTTGCTCCAATGCAGTTTTGAATTCAGCGCTTTGATCCAGTTTTAATTTTTTAGCTTCTTGGGTAACAACAGTGCTGATAACTTGGCGTTCAGTCAGCATTTGACGCAATTCAGGAGTGTCTTGAACGTTCGGGTTGCTGGCGCGTACGGAAGCAACTTGGTCATCGATAACGCTGCTGTCGATGGCTTGACCGTTGACGGTCACCAAAGTTTGGGCAAACAGGGTGCCGGTAGTCAGGGCAAGCATCAAGGCTGAAGCAAAGTAGGTTTTTTTCATCGTATTTCTCTTTTAAATAATGATTGGAAATAAATTAATGATTAGAAATCAAAGTTTAAGTAGTAATCTTAATGGAAGTATTCGTCCGGCGTGGCCGCTTTGATACTGAGTGCATGAATCAGGCCGTCTGAAAACAAGTCTTGCAAAAGCTGCTTAATCATACGTTGCCGCTGGAGGCGACCGATATTTTCAAATGCGTTGCTGACCACCAATATCGCATAATGCCCGCCGCCTTTATTGCCGGCATGGCCGGCGTGCAGATGGCTCTCATCTTCAAAATCGAAGAACTCAGGCTCAAGTGCCTGCAGGCGTTCCTCGATAATTTGACGCATATTGCTCATTTGAACACGGCTTTAAAGGGTTTAATCAATACTTCTGCGTATACGCCGGCATCGACGTAAGGGTCTTGTTCAGCCCATTCTTGTGCTGCGTCCAAAGATTCAAATTGAGCCACAATCAGGCTGCCGGAAACGCGTTCCGGATTGTCTGGTAGAGGATTGGGGCCGGCAGTCAGCAGACGGCCTTGCGCTTTCAATTCTTCCAAGCGTGCCAAATGAGCAGGGCGGGCTGCCATGCGTGCTTCGTGGACATCTTCGGCATCAGTGGCCAAAAGCATGAAATATTCCATTATTGATCCTCCTTAGGCTGGAAACGCATCAGATACATGCCCTGTGCGATAGAAAAAATGATTGTGAAACCCAATGTGCCGAACAATTTGTAATTGACCCATTGGTCTGGAAAATACGTAAAGACAAAGAGATTGGCAGCCCCCATAAAAATCAGGAAGCCAATCCATGCATAAGTCAGGCGCGTCCATACAAAATCAGGAAGCTGCATTTCTTTACCCATCACGGCTTTTAGCCCGTTTTTACCGGCAAGATGGCTAAACAGCATGACGATTGCGCCGATCCAAAACAGAACGGTCGGTTTCCACATGATAAAGCGGTTGTCTTTCAGCAGAATCGTTGCACCGCCAAAAAAGACAATCAAAATCAGACTGACCCATTGCATGGTGTCCAGTTTGCGGTGTTTCCAAAAGGTCAGCGCAGCTTGGGCAATACCGACTATAACCGCAACAGCCGTTGCGGCAATCATGTCTTTGGTGATGATGTATGTGATGAAAAATAAGAATACGGCGAATAAGTCGCTCAAAACCTTCATATATTAATGATGAAACTAATTGAGTAAATGCTAATCATACAGGGAGATGTGTTTTTTTGCACCTTTCCCCATGACTTTAATACCACATATATCCATATGAGATATTTGTTTTGGGTTGGCGAAATTTGTAAAAAAGAAACACAAGCATGCAAAAGTAATAGATTTACCAAGGAATTTCAGGCTGAATAGCCTGTATTGCTTGGCAGAAATGGGTTAAAAATATATCATGACGTAATATCTAGTAAATATATGGTTAAATGCGCGCACATTGGTTAGTACCATAATTTCCGAACAGGGGATCAGTTTTGAAAAAACATCACAATATTAAATTAATTACAGCTTCTATCGCTTTAATGACATCGCTCAGCGCTTCTGCAGGTTTGGGCGGTTTGAACGTTCAATCTCATTTGGGTGAGCCTTTTACAGGCAGTATCACTGTGACTGGCGAGGAAGCTCAGGCTCTGCTTAATGGCGGTAAGGCCACTATTTCAAATGGTAATTTGCGCGCGGCGGTACGCAAATCAGGCGATAAGGCAGTCGTTACCATTCGTTCCTCTAAAGCCATCAAAGATCCTGTTTTGGTTTTCCAAGTAGGTGTCGGCGCGCAATCGCGTGAATACACTGCTATCATCGATCCGGCCGGATACGACGCTAAAGATGCGGCATCCGTCCGCCCCCGTCAAACTGCCGAATCCCAATCCTTCGAGCCGACACGCAATGCCCAACAGCCTGCAACTAAAAACAATAAAGCAGTAGGTAATCAGGCAGCTCAAGCGCGTAAGGATGTGCAGCGTAAGGCTGAGAAAAAACAAGTTCAGACGGCCTCTGCTAAAAACGACACAGCTGCACGTTCAGGTAGACAGCATTTGGTGCGTACGGGTGAAACCCTGATTGCCATTGCGTCCAGCATCCGTCCGCAAGGTATGACCTTGGATCAAACCATTCAAGCATTGGTTAATGCCAATCCGGATGTGTTTATCGATAACAATGCCAACCGTATGTTGGCAGGTAAGGTGCTGAATATTCCAAACCGTAGCGAATTGCAACGTTTGGCTGCTTCTGCTCCTGCTAAAACTAATACGGCAACAGAAAAAGCCAATGAAACCGCTAATGCAACAGAGGCTAAAACAGAAAAACCTGTTGTTCAGCCTGAGGCTCAAACTGAAGCCCAGGTTAAAGATGCTGGCGTAAATACACAGCAACAGGAAGAAGTAAAACAAGCTTCAGCTGAACAAACAGAACAAGCAGCATCTGCAGCGGTTAATGAAAATGCCGCATCGACTGTTCCTGCATCCGATATTCAAGAAGCTATGGCTTCTTCTGATGCTCAAGAGAATGTAGTGGCTTCTGAGTCTGTTGCAACCACTGATTCTATCGCGGAGCAAACAGAGGGCGAATCAAATGGCAATTTATGGAAATGGTTATTGGCAGGCGGTGCAGCCCTTATTGCTGCTTGGTTGTTGTTAAAAGCTGCGGGTAAACGTAAAGACGAGCCTGAAGCAGCACCTGTAAGCCGTATGGATGAAGAGAAGGCTGTACAGAAAGATGTTGCTGCTTCAGCTGCTGCGGTTGCTGCAACTAAAGTAATGCCGTCTGAAAAAACTCAAGATGGCCTGCTTATCGAAGACGATTTTGAAGATGATGTGGTTATCAATGAAGTAGAAGAATCTTCCAATATCGATGATGTCAAACTTGATTTAGGTAAGATTGACAATAGTCAGGCAGGTATTCTTTCAGGTGCAGTAACGCATGATGTTGAGACAGAACAACGTCGCCATGCTGATTGGGACAATATCGAATCAACAGAAAGCGTGTACGAACCTGAACCAGAAAATCCATATCAGCCGGTATCCGTTGTTATGCCTGAACGTAAAGAAGAGCAGGCAAATACATTTGCTGAGTTTGATTTGGCGGCAGAGAAAAAAGTCTCCGAGTCAAGAAATGAAGAGCCACTCGAGTTTACGGTAGAAACCCCTGAAGCTTCAGACGGCCATGCGTTGCCATTCGAGATCAAGCAAGATCAAGACTTGCAAATTCAAGGAACCAAAGAAGAAGTAGAGAAAGAAGAAGCTGCTTCTGAGTTTGTGATTGAAGAAGGTGCATTGGAATGGGGAGCTGAAGATGTTTCAGTAGCCGCCGATAAAAGCAATAGTGAAAGAGGCTTTGTTTCAGAATCAGTTGGCATGACTGCACCGCTTGAAGCCAAATATGATTTGGCTAAGATGTATATCGAAATCGGTGATCCTGAAGCGGCTCGAGAAACATTGCAAGGGCTGATTGAGGAGGCTGAAGGCGATATTCTGCATAAAGCCCAAAAACTGATGAAAGAACTTGGCGCGTAAGTGCTAGTCAAATGAAGATGCCGTTTCAGACGGCATCTTTTTTATGGTAAATTAAAAAGCAAGATTTTATCTGAGTCTATTATTGGTTGGGTAAGATTTCAGCTTTATATGATGGTTGAAGATGAAGGCCGTCTGAAATACAAAATGGAGGCGTGTGTTAATCACGCCTTTTTAATATTTGTTACTTGAGCGTAGGCAACAATATCAATTTACAAGAAGTATAAGAAATGACTGAACAAGTAAATACAACAGGACATCTGGTGCAGCGCTGGGCTTTGACCCTCTCTTATGACGGTAGTCGTTTTTATGGTTGGCAAAAACAGGCTGGAGATTTGCCGACTGTTCAGACGGCCTTAGAGCAGGCATTAACTTCAATAGCAGGAGAGCAGATTAATACTATTGTTGCAGGAAGGACAGATACGGGTGTACATGCGACAGCTCAGGTCGTACACTTTGATACATCTGTAAGCCGTCCGGAGCAAGCGTGGGTGCGTGGAGTCAATGCGCATTTGCCTGACGGTGTGGCTGTATTGCTTGCGCAAAAAGTTGCACCTCATTTTAATGCTCGATTTGATGCTTATGGCCGGCATTACCGTTATTTGCTGGAGTCATCTCCGGTTTGTTCTCCGTTGTTGGTTGGCAGGGTGGGGTGGACACATTTGAAATTAGATTTAAATCTGATGAGGCAGGCTGCTGCTTTATTGGAGGGTGAACATGACTTCTCCAGCTTTCGTGCGGCTGAGTGCCAGGCAAAATCGCCTATAAAAACGCTATATAGGGCAAGTATTAGTGGGACTCCTCGTTATTTGTGCCTTGATTTGCATGGAAATGCATTCTTGCATCATATGGTGCGCAATATTATGGGCGCATTGGTATATGTGGGAAGTGGTAGGATTAGTGTGGATGAATTTCAGTCAATCTTTTATGCAAGAAGCAGATTGAAAGCGCCTCCGACTTTTATGTCTGACGGCCTGTATTTGACAGGCGTTGATTATCCTGATGAGTTTGGGGTGGTAAAACTGCCTCTGCCTGAGTGGATGGATGTTTCGGGTAATGTTTTTCAGACGGCCTAATTGACGGATTGTTGGTATAAAAGCAACAAAATAGCGTGATTGATGTGTAAATTAATAAAGTGTTGTAAAAATGCACAATTGGTTTTAAAAGAAATTTATCATTGATTTTAAATAATAAATTTCCTTTTTTTAGGCTGTGTTTGCCTTTGCCGGGTTTCAAGGGTGGTGGGGGTGGATTGAATAAAGTTTGTTTTTTTAGAGAGGAGCAATTATAGTAACAGTCATGGAATCGCTGATTCCAGCGATAAAGTAAGCCTAAGCGGATTGTCCGGTCTGCTTAAGTTATTTCTTCACAATAGAAAAGGAATACAGCAATGAAAAAATCTCTGATTGCTCTGACTTTGGCAGCTCTGCCTGTTGCAGCTATGGCTGATGTGACTCTGTACGGTCAAGTTAAAGCCGGCGTTGAAATTTCTAAAGTAAAAGAAGGTAAGACTACTTCTAAAACTGCTACTGAGATTGCTGACTACGGTTCTCGCATCGGCTTCAAAGGTCACGAACACTTGGGTAGCAACTTGAATGCTATTTGGCAAGTTGAACAAAACACTTCTATCGCCGGTGGTGACTCTGGTTTTGCTAACCGTGAATCTTTCATCGGTTTGGAAGGTGGCTTCGG
>NZ_KV835822.1:0-40077 GCF_001838135.1 Neisseria sp. HMSC078H04 | reverse complement strand
GGTTTGGAAGGTGGCTTCGGTAAAGTTCGTGCCGGTAACCTGAACACTGCTCTGAAAGACAGCAGCGACAGCTTCGACCCTTGGGAATCTAGTGCCGCTAACGCAGACGCTCTGCAACTGGGTAAAATCAAACGTGTAGATACTCGTAAAGTGTCTGTACGTTACGACTCTCCTGTATTTGGTGGTTTCAGCACAAGCGTACAATACCAACCTCGCGACAATGCTAATCCTGGCGACAAATACACTCACACTGTGAAAAGCCGTGAATCTTACGATTTGGGCCTGAACTACGAAAACTCTGGCTTCTTCGGTCGCTATGCTGGTTCTTACGCTAAACGCGCTGAATTGGATGCTGGCTACTTGGATGCATTCAACGGCAACACTACTTTGGCTGCCGGTACTTACAAAGATCACCAAGCTCACCGTCTGACTGCTGGTTACGATGCTAACAACCTGATGGTTGCTGTTGTAGGCCAATACGAAGGCTTTAAAGCTGACGTAGCTGGTGCTAAGAAAAACGAACGTACTGAAGTTGGTGCAACTGCTGCTTACCGCTTCGGCAACGTAACTCCTCGTGTTTCTTACGCTCACGGTTTCAAAGCTAAAGAAGAAGGCGTGAAACAAAAGAACAGCGCTTACAACCAAGTTATCGTTGGTGCTGACTACGACTTCTCTAAACGCACTTCTGCCCTGTTGTCTGCCGGCTGGTTGAAAGAAGGCAAAGGCGACTACAAATACGAGAAAACTGCTGGTACTGTTGGCCTGCGTCACAAATTCTAATCTGACTTAAGATTAGTCTGAAAAAGAGCCTGTTTTATACAGGCTCTTTTTGTTTTTGTAAGAAATGTATTTTGTCATTGCAGGGGTAGGTTAAAGTATTTTCAATATTCGTTTTCAGACGGCCTATGGAAATTTAAGTCAGGTTCTATTCAATATATGCTAAATGAAATTTTGGAAATTATTTTGAGTATTATTATAAATAAGTTAATAATATAGGGATGATTATTGGATTGAGTTGATTTTTCTATGTTTCATGCCTAATAATAAAAGGTTCATTTAAGGTAGTTCTAAAGTATTATTAGTATGTAGAATCTGGTTTTAAGATTTGTAAACTTGATTTTAATCAAATTATTGCCGATAGATGATTCATATAATATAAGTGTTTAGAGTATCGATATATCGGGAATAGCCATGTCCTGTCTTGAAATGAAGTGCTTAAGTGGCATTTGGAAACGAATCCTTGTGCTGTTCGCTGTATTTTTCATGATGATGGTAAGCCTGCCTGCTTACGCGGAACGCTTGCCTGATTTCTTGGCAAAAGTTCAGCCGTCTGAAATTTTCCCAGGTGCTGACCGCTACGGTAAGCCTGAAGGTAAGCCCTTGGTTGCTCGCGTGTACAAGGGCGAAGAGCAGCTTGGCTTGGTTTATATCACAACTGACGTAGTCAATACGCGCGGTTATTCGAGCAAACCGATCGATACGATGGTTGCATTGGCCAATGATGGCACTATTGCCGGCGCAAAATTGGTTGAGCACCATGAGCCGATTATGCTGATCGGTATCCCGCAATCCCGTGTCGATAAATTCATTGACAAATATATCGGCTTAAATTTTATTAAAAACCCGCCTCAACCAGGTGTTGCACCAGGGGATATTATTAGTGGTGCGACTGTAACCCTAATGGTCATCAATGACAGTATTCAGCGCTCTGTTAAAGCAGTAATCAATCAATATCATTTGGGTACAGATAAAGCAGTTCAAGCCGGTACGGCAGCTACTTCCGGCGAGCAGTCTGCCGAACCGGCCGTTCAAACTCGTCCGCGTCGTGTTGCCAATCAAGACAAACAAGATATCCTGTCATGGAATGCACTTTTGGAACAAAAAGCCGTCGGTCATCTGCATATTTCTATCGACGAAATCAATAAACTGTTTGAGAAAAGCGGTAAAGCAGGTGTGGCAGATCATGCGGAGCAGGGCGATGGTAATGATACATTTATTGATCTGTATGTTGCCTTGGTCAGCCAACCTTCCATCGGTAAAAGCCTTTTAGGTGAAGCCGGTTGGAACAACCTGCAAAAACGTTTGAAACCTGGCCAAGAAGCCGTGATGGTGGCCGGCGAGGGTCGCTATTCTTGGAAAGGTTCAGGTTATGTCCGCGGCGGTATCTTTGACCGTATTGAAATGATTCAAGGCGATACCAGCTTCCGCTTTACCGATGCGCAACATGAACGTGTAGTTGCTTTATCTGCCGAAGGTGCGCCTGCATTTAAAGAAGTTTCTTGGTTCACTATCCCCGAAGGTGTGGAATTTGATGGTGCTGAACCATGGCGTTTGCAATTGATGATTCAACGCGTATTGAGCGTAAATGATAAGGCATTTGTAACTGCCGATTTGGATTATGAATTGCCAAAAGGCTACTACGTTGACGATCCTAAAGCACCGCCGGTTGAAATTAGTGCACCGGTTGAGCCGGTGGCTGCGGCAGCCTCTGCTCCGGAGGAAAGTACAGGTATTGCAGAAGATGCAACGGCTGAGGAAGGCGTATCCAACCAACTTTGGAAACAGGTTTGGAAAGCCAAACAAGGTCAAATCGTGGTTGTCGGTATTGCTTTGACAATTCTTCTGTTGGTATTCCTGTTCCAAGATTGGATTGTCCGTTACGAAAAATGGTATGACCGATTCCGTCTTTGTTTCCTGACCTTTACGCTGTTTTATATCGGCTGGTATGCTCAGGCACAATTATCGGTAGTGAATACTTTGACGTTGTTCTCAGCTGTTTTGACTGAGTTCCACTGGGAATTTTTCCTGATGGATCCGCTAGTATTCATTCTGTGGCTCTTTACAGCGGCGACCATGCTGTTGTGGAACCGCGGTACATTCTGTGGATGGCTGTGTCCTTTCGGTGCATTGCAAGAGTTAACCAACCGTATCGCCAAAAAATTGGGTCTGAAACAAATTACAGTGCCACACTTGTTGCATACCCGCCTGAGTGCGATTAAATATGTAATTTTCTTCGCTTTGTTGGCAATTTCCCTGTACGATTTGGGTACGGCTGAAAAATTTGCTGAAATTGAGCCTTTCAAAACTGCAATTATTTTGAAATTCATGCGTGAATGGTGGTTTATTCTGTTCGCTGCCGCTTTGCTGATTGCAGGCTTGTTTATCGAACGTTTCTTCTGCCGTTATCTGTGTCCTTTGGGTGCAGGTATCGCATTGCCGGGCCGCTTCCGTGTGTTTGATTGGCTGCGCCGTTATAAAATGTGCGGTAACCCATGCCAGATTTGTACACACGAATGCCCAGTACAGGCGATTGCACCTGAAGGCGACATTCATCCGAACGAATGTATCCAATGTCTGCATTGTCAGGTAATGTATCATCACGATACGCGTTGTCCTCAAGTAGTGGCAACGAATAAGAAAAAACAAAAACAAGCGGCGGCAAAAGCTGAACAGCATGATGCGGCAGCAACGCAAAATACCCAAGAACAAGTCGTCCAGTTTGTTAAAAAAGAATCGGCAATCAGTGTCGACAAGTAGTAATTTATCAATAAAAAAGAGGGCTGTATCGGCAGCCCGACTTAGAAAGTTTTTCATCGGCAGGCCGTCTGAAAAATCGGCCGCCGGATTTTATCCAAGGAGTGTCGTATGTCAGACGAAAAATTAGAACAAAACGGCTTAAGCCGTCGTTCATTCTTAGGTACTGCCGCTGCTTCCGGTGCAGGTATTGCCGGTGCCGGTTTGTTGGGCTTGGCCGGTTGCTCTAACGGCGAGGGTGATAAAGCTGCTGCTTCCGGTGCTGCACCTGCCGAAAAAGCCGCTGCTCATTCTGCCGAACCGGGCAAACAAACTTCCGAAGTCGGTCCAGGCGAACTTGACCAATACTACGGTTTCTTGTCAGGCGGTCAATCAGGCGAAATGCGCTTGATCGGTGTACCTTCTATGCGTGAGTTGATGCGTATCCCTGTATTCAATATGGACAGCGCTACCGGTTGGGGTCGTACCAACGAGAGCCTGCGTATTTTGAATGAAAAAATTACGCCGGAAACCCGTAAATTCCTGCAAGACAGCGGTCTGCGCTGCTACCCTAACGGCGACTTGCACCACCCGCACTTGTCTTTTACCGATCAAACTTATGACGGCCGCTATGCATATGCCAACGATAAAGCAAACAACCGTGTTTGCCGTATCCGCTTGGATGTGATGAAAACCGATAAAATCGTTGAAATTCCAAACGTTTCAGGTGTTCACGGTCTGCGTCCTCAACGCTATCCGAAAACCGGCTACGTCTTTGCCAACGGCGAGCATATCGTTCCTGTTGACGGCGTAGGCAAATGGGATGATCCTAAAACTTGGAATGCCGTTTATACTGCCGTTGACGGCGAAACTATGGACATCGCATGGCAAGTATTGGTAGACGGTAACTTGGATAATGGCGATGCCGACTACCAAGGTAAATACTCTTTCTCTACCTGCTATAACTCTGAGCGTGCTCTGACTGTACAAGGTGCATCTTCTAACGAACAAGACTGGTGTGTGGTATTTAACCTGGCCGCCATCGAAGAAGGCATCAAAAAAGGCGATTTCAAAGAAGTTAACGGCGTGAAAATGTTGGACGGTCGTGCGGAAGCCAACTCTCTATACACTCGTTACATCCCGGTTCCTAACTCTCCTCACGGCTGTAATGCAAGCCCTGACGGAAAATACATTATGCTCAACGGTAAACTGTCTCCAACCGTTACCGTATTGGATGTCAGCAAACTGGATGACTTGTTTGCAGGTAAAATCAAAGAGCGCGATGTTGTCGTAGCCGAGCCTCAACTGGGTCTTGGCCCATTACACACTGCATTTGACGGTCGCGGCAATGCCTATACCACATTGTTTATCGACAGCCAAATGGTGAAATGGAACATCGACGATGCGATTAAAGCCTATAAAGGCGAGAAAATTGATCCGATCAAACAAAAACTCGACGTTCACTATCAACCGGGCCACAACCACACTACCATGGGTGAAACCAAAGAAGCCGACGGTAAATGGTTGGTATCTTTGAACAAGTTCTCTAAAGACCGCTTCTTGAATGCCGGTCCTTTGAAACCTGAGTGTGACCAATTGATCGATATCTCCGGCGACGAAATGCGTCTGGTGCATGACAATCCGACTTTTGCCGAACCGCACGACTTGTGCTTGGTTGCCGCGTCTAAAGTGAACCCAAGCAAAACTTGGGACCGCAAAGACCCATGGTTCTGGCAAGAAGCTTTGGAACAAGCCCAAAAAGACGGTGTTGAGCTGGAAAAAGCTGCCAAAGTCGTACGTGAAGGCAACAAAGTACGCGTGTACATGACTGCCGTTGCGCCTGCTTACAGCGTTCCTCAATTTGAAGTGAACCAAGGCGACGAAGTTACCGTATATGTAACCAACGTTGAGACCATTGAAGACTTGACTCACGGCTTTACTTTGGAAGGTTATGGCATTGCTATGGAGATTGGCCCGCAAGCGACATCTTCTGTAACCTTCAAAGCTGTCCGTCCAGGTGTACACTGGTACTACTGCCAATGGTTCTGCCACGCATTGCACATGGAAATGTCTGGCCAAATGATTGTTAAACCAAAATAATTTCGGTTTGATGATTTAATTCTTCAGGCCGTCTGAAAAAACATTCTTTCAGACGGCCTTTATAGCAAAGTTGTTTGTCGGCCGATATGGCCACAAAATGAAAGCCATCATCAGACAGCTTTGCTATAACACCAAAATACCTGTTTCCGCATCGGTTTATCATGCGGCAAGCAGGCCGTCTGAAACAGAGATATGATTATGACGCACACACAAATCCATCGTTCCAAATGGCAACGTGCCGCACTCGTATTGCTGCTTGGCAGCATGGTTCAGACGGCCTTTGCCGCAGTCATCAACGTATCCGCACAAGACAATCTCAATGATGCTTTGGCGCGCGCCCAAGCCGGCGATACGCTCAAGCTTGCCTCCGGTACATACAAAACCAAACTCTATATCGACAAACCAATTACCATCGAAGGCCCTGCTGACCGTTCCGCCAAGATTGTCGGCGACCGGAGCGGGAGGACGGTTGCCGTTCATGCGCCTGATGTAACTTTGCGCAATCTGACTGTTTCCCATTCCGGCATGAGTTTGCCGGCAATGGATGCCGGTATCTATTTAGAAGAGACGGCAACGCGCGCGCTGGTGGAGCATAATAACATCATCGACAATTCTGTCGGCGTGTATATTCACGGTGCAGCAGAATCCATGGTGCGGGAAAATAAAATCATCGGCGATGCAACCCTGCGCGTCAACGAACGCGGCAACGGTGTAACCGTCTGGAATGCGCCCGGTGCGCAAGTGGTCGATAACGATATTTCTAAAGGCCGTGACGGTATTTTTTCAAATACCAGTACCCATAATACCTACAAAGGCAACCGCTTTAGCGACTTGCGCTTTGCCGTCCATTATATGTACACCAATGACAGCGAAGTCAGCAACAATATCTCCGTCGGCAACAACATGGGTTATGTGCTGATGTTTTCCGAACGCCTGAAAGTGTATGGCAACATTGCCGTTGGCAGCCGCGACCAAGGCATTATGCTCAACTACGTCAATTATTCCGAAATTCACGATAATGTGATCAACAAGGCAGGCAAATGCGTGTTTGCCTACAATGCCAACTACAATAAAATTTTCGACAACCATTTTGAAAACTGTCAAATCGGTATTCACTTTACCGCGGCCATTGAAGGCACAAGCCTGTTCAATAATTCGTTTATCAACAACGAAAGCCAAGTCAAATACGTCAGCACCCGTTTCCTTGATTGGGGCGAGGGTGGTCGCGGCAACTATTGGAGCGATAACAGCGCCTTTGACCTTGACGGCGACGGCTTCGGCGACAGTGCCTACCGTCCCAACGGGATTATCGACCAAATCATCTGGCGCGCACCCGTCGCCCGGTTATTGATGAACAGCCCTGCCATCAGCATTGTCAAATGGGCGCAATCGCAATTTCCCGCCATCCTGCCCGGCGGCGTAATTGACAGCAAGCCTTTGATGAACCCCGTCCGCAATAAAACGACAACCAAATACGAAGCCATGAAGGACGAATTGCTGTATGAAGCAAAAACGCACCAATCCGAATGGGGTAATGCCGAAAACGGTGCGCTGACAGGCGGAAATGCCAATATGTAACCTTTCAGACGGCCCAATATCAAAGGCCGTCTGAAACATTCACTAGAGGAATATCCATGAGCAGTACCAACCACGTTGAATTAAGAAACGTGACCAAGCAGTTTGGCAGCCAAAAGGCCGTCAACCAAGTCGATCTGGTTCTCAAGGCTGGCGAGAGCGTCGGCATGGCAGGACACAATGGTGCAGGCAAATCTACCATTATGAAGCTGATACTCGGTCTGATTACGCCGACCGAGGGAGAAGTGATGCTTTTGGGAGAACCGACCGGCAGTAAAGCAGGGGCGCAGCGTCGCAGCCAAATCGGTTACCTGCCTGAAACGGTTGCATTGCACCCTTCATTGACCGGTATCGAAACCATGGATTTCTATGCCAAACTTAAAAAACAGCCCCTGAGTAAAAACCGCGAATTGCTCGAGCGTGTCGGCATTTCCCAGGCCGCACGCCGCCGCGTCGGCACTTATTCCAAAGGGATGCGCCAACGCCTCGCTTTGGCACAAGCCTTGTTGGGCGAGCCTAAAGTTCTATTGTTTGACGAGCCGACTACCGGCCTTGATCCGGCTTCGCGTCAAATGTTTTATGAAGTTGTGCGCGAACTCAATGGGCGCGGCGCAACCGTATTGCTCAGCACCCACGCACTGGCCGAGCTTGACGGCCACGCCGACCGCATTATCGTCATGAAAAACGGTGTGAAAGTTGCCGATGGCAGCATGGATGAGTTGCATGTCCAAAGTGGTTTGCCGTTGACCGTCAATGTCCGTTTGAAAGAAGCGCGTCCGTTGAGCGAGCGTTGGCAGCCGCTTTCAGACGGCCTGTCGTATAAAGCGCAATGTAAAGCAGAAGAGCGCATGGCTCTTTTGAGCGAATTGGGTGATTTGGGCAGTCTTGCCTACATCGATATCCACACGCCTACACTTGACGATATGTACGCGCAATTCTTGAAGAGGGAAGACGTATGAACCCCGTTTGGATTATTACCGGCAAAGAAGTCCGCGACAGCCTGCGCAACCGTTGGGTTCTTGCCGCCGCACTTTTGCTTGCCGCATTGGCACTGTCATTAGGCTTTCTCGGCAGCTCGCCTACCGGTTCGGTCAAGGTTGATCCCTTGACGGTAACCGTAGTCAGTCTGTCCAGCCTGTCTATCTTCTTGATTCCGCTGATTGCGATGTTGCTCTCTTATGATGCACTGATTGGCGAAATCGAGCGCGGTACAATGGCGTTGCTGCTAAGTTACCCCATCTCGCGCAACCAAATCCTTGCCGGTAAATTTATCGGCCATCTCATCATTCTTGCCCTTGCTACCACGGCAGGCTACGGATTGGCAGGTATTACCCTTCAGCTTGCCAACGGCGGTTTTGATATTACCGCATGGCAGCCTTTCGCCCTTTTGATTGCTGCCAGCGTGATTCTTGGCGCAGCCTTTTTGTCCATGGGATATTTGATTAGCGCGAAAGTCAAAGAACGCGGTACCGCCGCCGGTATCGCCATCGGCGTATGGCTGTTTTTTGTGGTGATTTTCGATATGGCGCTTTTGGGTGTTTTGGTTGCCGATACCGAACAAGTCATTACCGCGCCTGTAGTGGAAACCGTTCTTCTGTTCAACCCCGCAGACATATATCGCCTGCTGAACCTGACGGGTTACGAAAATACAGCCATGTATGCCGGCATGGCGGGTTTGAGCGAACAAATCAGCCTGAGTATGCCTGTTTTGCTGACGGCTCAGGTATTATGGGTTATCATTCCTTTGATTTTAGCCGCCTGGATTTTCGGAAAGCGACAAATATGAGAAAAATATTATTGACAACCTTCACACTCATCGCATTGGCAGCCTGCAGCAAGCAGGACAACAGCCCTCCGCCTGCGCCCCAACAAATTAGCGACAGCGCAGTCGGTCACTACTGCAGCATGAATTTGACCGAACACAACGGCCCTAAAGCGCAAATCTTCTTGAACGGCAAACCTGACAAACCGGTTTGGTTTTCCACCATCAAGCAAATGTTCGGCTACACCAAACTGCCCGAAGAGCCGAAAGGCATTCATGTCATCTATGTTACCGATATGGGTAAAGTCAAAGATTGGGAAAAACCCAATGCTGACGCCGAATGGATAGATGCGAAAAAAGCCTATTACGTTATCGAAAGCAGCTTTATCGGCGGCATGGGTGCGGAAGATGCGCTTCCGTTTGCCGACAAGGCTCAGGCTGAAAAATTCGCCAAAGAAAAAGGCGGCAGAGTAGTCGGTTTTGCAGAGATGCCCGACGAATACATTTTCAAATAAAACAACCAATAAAGGCCGTCTGAAACAGTTTCAGACGGCCTTTGTGTTGGAAGCTGCCGATTGCTGATTTAATGAATGCGGCTTTCAATATAAAGATAAAAAATCTAAGGAATACTTTATGTCCACCCCTTTAACGCGCCGCCGTTTCCTTGCCATAGCTGCCACCCTTGCCGCCGGTGTCGGCATTCCTTTTGCCATCAGCCGCAAAACCAATCAACCGACTCATCCGACCAGCCCAAATCAAGAAGAGCAGCCAGTTATTTGGAGAGGCATTGCATTGGGTTCGGGCGCGGAATTGCGGTTGTTCGGCGTTGAGCGCAAGCAGGCAGAAATATTGGTCAACAAAGTATTAGCGGAAGTTTCACGGTTGGAAAAAATCTTCAGCCTGTATCGGGATGACAGCCTGATCAGCCGCTTAAACCGAGAAGGCCGTCTGAAAAATCCGCCATCCGATTTTTTGCAGCTGCTCAGTATCAGCCGAGATATTCATCGGCTGACGCAAGGCGCATTTGATCCCAGTATTCAGCCTTTGTGGAATCTGTATGCCGACCACTTCAGACGAAACCCTAAAACCGAAACGCCGCCGTCCGAACGCAGCATCAAAGATACGCTTAAATTAGTGGATTTCAACAAAGTCGATTTTGATACCAAAGAAATCCGTTTTGCCCAAAAAGGCATGGGCTTGTCGCTTAACGGCATTGCCCAAGGCTATATCACCGACAAAGTAGCCGAATTGTTGAAGCAGCAAGGTGTTTCTCAGGCATTGATTGATATGGGGGAGATTTACGGTTTTGATAATGCCAACCAGCGCGAGTGGAATGTCAGCATCCGCAATCCCGACCAAGAAGACCAAATCCTGACCACCATTGCCATGAAAAATCAAGCCTTTGCCACATCAGGCGGCTATGGCACGGTGATGGACGAAGCTGGCAAATTTACCCATCTTTTTGATCCGCGTACAGGCGGAAGCCAACCGCGCTATAAAAGCATGAGCGTCATGGCGGAAAGTGCGGCAGTTGCCGATGCTTTTTCTACCGCATTTTCTATTATGGATGAAGCGGCCATCCGAGCAGCGGCCCAAGTTAAAAAGGCACAGGTTTGGCTGGTGATGCCAAATAATGAATTGAAGAAGATTTGAGATTGAGAAAAAGAATAGTTTTGCCAGTTGCTTTGAATATATGAATAAGGGAAAGTCTAAAATATTGAAATAATGAAATATAAAAAAAGAAGGGCTGCCCAAGGGGCAACCCTGAAACTCTTGCAGCTGGGAGTAATTAGCAAGAGATTACGACACTTAAAACAAAAATTCACTCATTTCAAAGCACGAAGCTTTAATATCTAAGCAAAACGGTATTTCGACCGCTCAAACCCCTTCGATACGGAGAAACACAACATACATGGGAAAATCCGACAAAGTGGTTTGAAGCAATTCAGATGAACGGTCTGTAATGCAGATAACCGGATGTCTTTAGATAAACGGTATAATATCAGGATAAGCGGAACATTACTAGTGAATATTATAAAAAAGTAGAATAATTCATTTAGTGATTGATTATATTGAATAAAAACATGATTTCTTATTGAACTTTTTTACAACATATTGATTTGGTTTTAAAAAGGGAATTACGTAAGTATTTGGCGTTAATCAAAAAACTTGTTTTGAGCTTTGGGAATAGATCATCAATAGAAAAAGGCCGTCTGAATGTTCAGACGGCCTTTTTTCAAAAAGTTACTTATTTGGTTGCAGAAGCAGTAGAAGCAGCTTCGGCTTGAGCGCCTGCAGCTGCGTTTTCACCCCATGCAGCAGGATATTTGTAACCGGCAAAGCGTTTTTGTGAGTAAGCTTTGAACTCGTCAGAGTTGTAGGCTTCGGTTACATCTTTCAGCCATTGGCTGTCTTTGTCGGCAGTGCGGACGGCAGACCAGTTAACGTAGGCAAAGCTTGGCTCTTGGAACAGGGCTTCGGTCAGTTTCATGCCGCTGCTCATGGCGTAGTTGCCGTTAACGATGGCAAAGTCAACGTCGGCACGGCTGCGTGGCAGTTGGGCGGCTTCAAGCTCTACGATTTGGATATTTTTTGGATTCTCGGCAATATCGTTTTTAGAAGCAGTCAGCGGATCAACGTCGGCTTTCAGTTTAATCCAGCCCAATTCGTTCAACATAACCAATGCACGGGCAAAGTTGGATGGGTCGTTAGGCGCAGAAACGCTGACGCCGTCTTTCACTTCGTCCAAAGATTTCAGTTTGCCAGGGTACAGGCCCAAAGGTGCAGTCGGTACTTGGAAGGCTTCAGTGATGTCCAGTTTGTGTTCTTTTTTGAAGTCATCCAGATAAGGTTTGTGTTGGAAGATGTTGATGTCCAATTCGCCTTCAGCCAAAGCAAGGTTGGGGCGCACATAGTCGGTGAACTCGATCAGTTTGACTTTATAGCCTTTTTTCTCCAAAGCCGGTTGGATTTGGTCTTTTACCATATCGCCGAAGTCGCCGACGGTTGTACCGAAGACGATTTCTTTTTTCTCTGCGCCGTTGTCGGCAGAAGAAGCAGCAGAGGCAGCAGGCGCGCTGTCTTTTTGACCACCGCAGGCAGCCAATACGATGGCCAGCGCAGCAGCAGAAAGGGTTTTGAAGAATGTGTTGGTTTTCATATTTTGCTCCAGATGGATGATAAAACGGTTTCAGACGGCCTTAAGCTGCCGCCGTCAAAAAAAGAGGAATTGTAAATCTATTTTGGGAATATGAGGGTGTTTTTTGTAGATTTATTTGGTATATCCTAATATGTTCTAAATAGATAACAGGCCGTCTGAAAAATAGTAAGTCCATTTCAGACGGCCTGGTTTGTTTAACGTTTATCCAGTTTGCGCGCCAATCTGTTGCCGATACCTTGAATCAGGATAACGAGTAAAACCAGGATGGCAACGATGAAGATGATGACTTCCATTTGATAGCGGTAGTAGCCGTAACGGATAGCAAGGTCGCCCAAACCGCCGCCGCCAATCATACCTGCCGCCGCGCTGTACGACAAAAGGCCAATAGCCAGTACGGTAATGCTGGAAACCATACCTGCGCGCGCTTCATTCAAAAGCACTTTGCAGATGATGCTCATGGGTGAGGCACCCATTGCGGAGGCCGCTTCAATTACGCCTCTGGGTACTTCGCGCAGGTTTTGCTCAACCAGACGGGCGAAGTAGAATAGGCCGGATACGCTCAATACCAATGAGGCGGCAACCGGGCCGATGGTCGTGCCGATGATGGCGCGTGTAACAGGAATCATGGCAATCATCAGGATGACGAAAGGGAATGCGCGCATCAGGTTGACCAGGTTGTCCAAAAACAAATTCAGCTGTTTGTTGTAGTGCAACTGATGACTTGACGTCACAAACAGCAATACGCCCAAAATCGTACCGAAGATAACGGCGAAAGTAGTCGATAGGCCGACCATAATAAAGGTTTCGCCCAAGGCTTGGATAATTTCGCCCTTCATGCTGACGATGGTCTCAACAGCACTTTCAAATGTTAAATCTGCCATATTAGTCCTCTCGAATCAGCTCTTGCCCGATTTCGGATTGGGCATGGATTTGGTTGCCGTGTACTTCAACGATTTCCAGCAGACGGCCTTTATCCAAGAGGGCGGCACGGTCGCACAGGCGGCGGATAACGCTCATTTCGTGGGTAACGATGACGATGGTTACGTTGAAACGTCGGTTGATGTCTTCCAAACATTTCAAAACGCTGCGCGTAGTGGCGGGGTCGAGGGCGGAAGTGGGTTCGTCGGCGAGGATGACTTGAGGTTGCGGCGCCAGCGCACGGGCAATGCCGACACGTTGTTTTTGACCGCCGGAAAGTTGGGACGGGTAATGGTTGGCACGGTCTTGCAAGTCGACAATTTCCAAACATTCTTCAACACGCGCTTGGATTTTTTTAGACGGCCATTTGGCAATTTCTAAAGGGAAGGCGACGTTTTCGGCAACGGTACGGTTGCTCAATAGGTTGAACTGTTGGAATACCATGCCGATGTTTTGTCGGGCGTGGCGCAGTTGCGTGGCGTTGAGTGCGGTCAGCTCTTGGCCGCACACGCTGACGGTACCTGTATCCGGACGTTCCAATAAGTTAATCAGGCGCAGCAGGGTGGATTTGCCTGCGCCGGAATAGCCCATCAAGCCAAAGATTTCACCCTGTTTGATTTCGAGGCTGGTCGGCTCGACGGCGACAAAGTCTTTGTTGTCGCGTGTTTGATAGTGTTTGGAGACGTGATCCAGAATAATCATGGTTTATCCGTGTTTTCTTTAATTCGTGTGGCCATCAGGGTGTGCAGACGGCGGTTGTCGGCGCGTGCGACGGTAAATTGCAGGCTGCCGATGATGACTTTTTCGCCGCGTACGGGCAGGTGTCCCAATTCTTGAATGACCAGGCCACCGATGGTATCGGCTTCTTCGCTGCTGTATTCCGTACCGAAGAAGGTGTTGATGTCTTTGATTTCGGTGGCAGCGTGGATGCGCCAGCGTTCGGAAGAAACGGCGTGGATATTGTCGGCGCTGTCGTCTTCATCAAATTCGTCTTCGATGTCGCCGACGATTTGCTCGATGATGTCTTCAAAGGTTACCAGGCCGGATGTACCGCCGTATTCGTCAATGACAATCGCCATGTGGTTGCGTTGTTCGCGGAATTCTTTTAAAAGGGAGGCCAGTGATTTGCCTTCGGGGACGAAAACGGCAGGGCGCAAGACGGATTTCAGGTGGAACTGCTCGGGGTTGAACATATATTTGAGCAGGTCTTTGGCGTGCAAAATACCCAAAACTTCGTCTTTGTCTTCACCAATGACGGGGAAACGCGAATGGGCGGTTTCGATGACGTAGGCCGTGATGCGCTCGATGCTGTCGTTCTCTTTCAATACGTTCATGCGGCTGCGCGTAATCATGGCGTCGCGCACTTCCAGCTCGGCAAAGTCCAATACTTTTTCCAGCCGGGTCAGTGTGTCGGCGTCAAAAACTTCCTGCTCGTGCGCTTGGCGTAGCAGGGTCAATACGTCTTCGGCGGAGTCGGGCTCGCCGGCAAGTCGGGAGATCAGGCGTTCGAAAAACTTGGGTTTCGACTGCGTACCGTCCATTTTAATATTCGTCCTCTTGGTAGGGGTTGGGGAAGCCTGCCGCCAGCATCAGGCGGATTTCTTCGGCTTCCATTATTTCGGCTTCATTGTCTTCGATGTGGTCGTGGCCCATCAGGTGTAAAGTACCGTGTATGGTCAGGTGGGCAAAATGCTGCTCAGGTGTTTTGCCTTGTTCGGCGGCTTCTTTCAAAACCACTTGCGGGCAAATCACCAAATCGCCATACAGACCGTCTGAAAGCTGGTCGGGCAGGATTTCGCCTTCGTTGAGCGCGAAACTCAATACATTGGTGGCGTAATCTTTGCCTCGGTAGTCGCGGTTGTAAGCGCGGGCTTCTTCTTCGTCCAGAAGAATCAGGCTGATGTCTGCGCGGCGGTATTCGTTTTTTAAGGCAGACCACGCCCAGCGGTAGAAGTCGTTCTCTGAAGGAAGGTTGACGGCGGAAGAAGCGTTTTCAAAGTTCAGATGAAAACGTTGCCGTTGTAAGGATAAAAAAGGATATTGTTTGGCGCGTTTCATGTTGTCCGGAAAATTTGGTTTTTAGGCGTAAATATAACATATTCACCCCCATGGCGTCTGAAAAACCGCCCAAAATATGATAGACTTCATGCCGTTTTCCATCTTTCAGGCAACCATTATGAACCCGAAAAAACTCGTTATCGCCAGTCGCGAAAGCCTGCTTGCCATGTGGCAGGCAAAACATATCCAAGGCCGTCTGAAAGCCCTGTATCCCGATTGCGAAGTCGAGATTTTGGGCATGACCACGCGCGGCGACCAGATTTTGGACAGAACTTTGTCAAAAGTCGGCGGTAAAGGCTTGTTTGTCAAGGAGTTGGAACAGGCTTTGTATGACGGTCGGGCTGACTTGGCCGTGCATTCTATTAAAGATGTACCGATGGATTTGCCTGAAGGTTTCGCGCTTGCGGTCATCGGCGAACGCGCCAATCCGTTTGACGCATTTGTGTCCAACCAATACGCGCGTTTGGAAGAAATGCCCAAAGGCGCCGTCGTCGGTACATCCAGCCTGCGCCGCGAAGCCCAGTTGCGTGCGCGCTATCCGCATTTGGTTATCAAACCTTTGCGCGGCAATGTGCAAACCCGTTTGTCCAAACTCGATAACGGCGAGTACGACGCGATTATCTTGGCCGCCGCCGGTTTGCAGCGTTTGGAGTTGGACGAACGCATCCGCATGATTTTGTCGGAATCCGACAGCCTGCCTGCCGCCGGACAAGGCGCATTGGGTATTGAAATTGCAGCGCATCGCGAAGATTTGTACGAAGTCTTAAAGCCATTGAACCACGATACCACACACGCCTGCGTGACGGCCGAGCGTGCGTTGGCGCGCGCTTTGGGCGGAAGCTGCCAAGTGCCGCTGGCCGCATATTGCACTGAAGAAAACGGCTTGCTGACCTTGCGCGGCTTGGTTGGCCATCCTGACGGTTCGGTCATTTTGCAGGCGGACGCGCAAGCCCCTACTGAATACGCCGATGCCTTGGGTCGTGCAGTCGCCAAAAAACTCGCAGATGATGGTGCGGAAGAATTGATTGCCGCCGTATTGCAAGAACAGGCTTAAAACAGCATAGATCATTTAAAAGGCCGTCTGAAACTTTCAGACGGCCTTTATTTTTTGATGCTTAAGGATTCATAATCCGCGCAACCAAAGCTTTTTCTTTGCCTTGCATATTCGGGATTTTGACCTGAATACCGTTGCCTGGGGCAACATCGACAGGCTGGCCTTTGCGGGTCATTTGTTCCAATTTGATGGTTTGGTTGCCGCTCGGGTGGATGATTTCGAGTGAATCGCCGATGGCAAAGCGGTTTTTGACTTCGATAGTCGCCCAGCCGTTTTCATCGATTTCGGTAACGTGGCCGACATATTGGCTTTGTTTGGCGATGGAGTGGCCGGTCAGGTAGTTTTGGTAATCCTGAGTTTGGTGGCGCTCAAGGAAGCCGCTGGTGTAGCCGCGGTTAGCAAGGCCTTCGAGTTCGCTCAACAAGCCGTAGTCAAACGGACGGCCTGCAACGGCATCGTCAATCGCTTTGCGGTAGGACTGGGCCACGCGTGCAACATAATAAAGCGACTTGGTACGGCCTTCGACTTTGAGGCTGTCCACGCCGATTTTGGCCAGTTTTTCAACCACTTCGATGCCGCGAAGGTCTTTGGAGTTCATGATATAGGTGCCGTGTTCGTCTTCCATAATCGGCATCATTTCGCCCGGGCGGTTGGACTCTTCAATCAGGAAAACTTTGTCAGCGTATGGGTGGCGTTTTTGACCATTGATGCCTTCAAAGTTTTGGTTGGCTTCTTCTTGGGCTTTTTCAAAGTTGAAACCTTGCAGAAGTTGGGCGTCGCCCGCATCGCTTTCAACGGCGTTGTGAACCTTGTAGTCCCAACGGCAGGAGTTGGTGCAGGTGCCTTGGTTGGGGTCGCGGTGGTTGAAATAGCCGGAGAGCAGGCAACGGCCGGAGTAGGCGATACACAATGCGCCGTGGATGAAGACTTCGAGTTCGATGTCGGGGCATTCTTGGCGGATTTCGGCGATTTCTTCCATGCTCAACTCGCGTGATAGAATAATGCGTTCGACACCGATGTTTTGCCAGAATTTCACGCCCCAGTAGTTGGTGGTGTTGGCCTGAACGGACAGGTGAATCGGCATTTCCGGCCATTTTTCGCGCACAGTCATGATTAAGCCCGGATCCGCCATAATCAGCGCGTCGGGTTTCATGGCAATCAAGGGCTCCATATCGGAAACAAAGGTTTTGAGTTTGGAATTGTGCGGCAGGGTGTTGACGGTCAGGAAGAATTTTTTGTTGCGCTCGTGCGCTTCTTTAATGCCTTGCTCGAGAACGTCGAGTTTGGCAAATTCGTTGTTGCGGGCGCGCAGGGAGTAACGTGGGCTGCCGGCGTAAACGGCATCTGCGCCATAATCGTAGGCGGCGCGCATACGTTCGAGGCCGCCTGCAGGCAATAAGAGTTCGGGTGCTTTCATGTTTTATGCTTTTTAAAATGTTTTCAGACGGCCTTCAAGGGAAGAGGGAAGGCCGTCTGAAAGATGTTTGAAGAATGGGCGGATTATCCGCTGTTTTTGTGTTTCGGTCAATTTTGTGTCGGGTTTGCGCTTTGTTTTTTATACGGAAAATGTCTAATATGATGAAAGGTGAAAAGGGGCTGCAATTCATTGGAAATGTAAAAAAACAGGGTTGGGCGGAATAATTTAACAAAAAACCGTTCAAGCAATGTATTTTCTTGTAAAATATCAAGCTTCATTTTAAAAAATATTCGGATTAGTTACCGATTTTGACCGACGGAAGGGTTATGGATTTTCGTTTTGACATTATTTATGAATACCGCTGGATGTTTTTATACGGCGTGTTGACAACGCTGGGACTGACGGTGGTTGCAACGGCAGGCGGCTCAGTTTTGGGTTTGCTGCTGGCATTGGCGCGTTTGATCAATCCGGAAAAAGCCGGTGTGCCGATGCGTGCCTTGGCTTGGGTGTTGCGTAAGATTTCTTTTTGGTATGTTACGCTGTTCCGCGGTACGCCATTGTTTGTACAAATTGTGATTTGGGCTTATGTTTGGTTCCCATTTTTCGTTCATCCGGCCGACGGTGTATTGATTAGCGGCGAAGCAGCCATTGATTTGCGCCGTTCTTATGGTGCGTTGATTGCCGGCTCTTTGGCGTTGATTGCGAACTCGGGTGCATATATTTGTGAGATTTTCCGTGCCGGTATCCAGTCGATTGATAAGGGCCAAATGGAAGCTGCGCGTTCTTTGGGTCTGACCTATACTCAGGCAATGCGTTATGTGATTTTGCCGCAAGCTTTGCGCCGTATGTTGCCGCCATTGGCCAGTGAGTTTATTACGTTATTGAAAGACAGCTCATTGCTTTCTGTTATTGGCGTGGCAGAGTTGGCTTATGTACAAAGCACGATTACCGGACGCTATTCTGTCTATGAAGAGCCGCTTTATACAATCGCGCTGATTTATTTGGTGCTGACAAGCTTTTTGGGTTGGGTATTCCTGCGATTGGAAAGCCGTTACAATCCGCAACACCGCTAATCGGTTTGAATCAAAAAAGGAAGACTTTTTCAAGTCTTCCTTTTTTATTTGCCGTCAATGTTTCAGACGGTCTGAAATCAGAATGCTTCGCCGACTTTGACACCGCCTGCGATGTCTTTGGGCGTTGCCAGTTTGGCAGTTGCCTGTTGGGCGGCTTGGAATGCTTCGGTTGCCATGATGTCGGCAGCTTCTTGTACGGTTAATGTGTTGGCCATGTATTGCCAACGTGCTGCCAAGTCAGCGTTTGCCGGTGCGTGGAAACCGTCTCGCAATTCATCTACCAAGTCAGGGCGGTTGCATACCAGTACAATATCGCAGCCTGCTTCAAAAGAAAGTCGGGCGCGTTCTTTAATACCGCCGACACCGCATGCGCCTTCCATGGTCAGGTCGTCTGAAAAGATAACGCCGTTAAATCCGATTTCTTGGCGCAGGATTTGTTTCAGCCATTTTTCGGAGAAGCCGGCAGGTTGGCTGTCGATTTGCGGGTATACGACGTGGGCAGGCATGACTGCGGCCATGCCTGCCTGGCTCAGTGCTCGGAAGGGGATAAGGTCTGCGGCTTCGAGTGCTTCGCGGCTGCGTTCGTCGCAAGGCAGGACGTGATGGCTGTCGCCTTCGACAAAGCCGTGGCCGGGGAAGTGTTTGCCGCAAGATTTCATGCCGCCTTTGTTCAGGCCTTTTTGTAAGGCAAGGGCAAGCTGGGTCACGATGTTGGCGTCGCGGTGGAAACTGCGGTTGCCGATGACGGCGCATTGACCCCAGTCCAAATCCAATACAGGCGTAAAGGATAGGTCGATACCGCAGGCGGAGAGTTCGGTTGCTAAAACCCAGCCGACTTGTTCTGCTTGGGCGCAGGCGGCTTCTTTGCCTTCGTTATCCCAAATTTCGCCCAATACGTTCATGGCCGGCAGGCGGGTGAAGCCGTCAATAAAACGTTGAACCCGTCCGCCTTCGTGGTCGACGGCGATGATGAGTTCAGGAGTACGGACGGCTTTGATTTCTTGAACCAAAGCTTTGAGCTGGGAAACGTTTTCAAAGTTGCGGCGGAACAAAATAACGCCACCGACGGCAGGGTCGAGCAGGCGTTGTTTTTCTTCTTCGGTCAGATGATAGGAGGCGACGTCGGCCATGACTGGGCCGCGTGGAAGATGAGGCGTATTCATTGTTTTGTCCTGAATAATGTATATATTGGATAATCGTTATGTTCAGACGGCCTGAGAGTGTAGGAATATCTCAGGCCGTCTGAATATTGGTTTTGAATTAGGCAGTTGCTTTTTTCTTGTCTTTTAAGATCAAAATCAACACAACCATCACGATGCCGGTTACCACAAAACCTAAAGGTGCGGAGCCGGTCATGCCCAGTGCGAGGTAGCCTGAGGCGGCAGACGCGGCTACGGTCAGCGCGTAAGGGAATTGCGAGGTAACGTGGTCGATGTGGTTACAGTGTGCGCCGGTAGAAGAGAGGATGGTGGTGTCGGAAATTGGCGAGCAGTGGTCGCCAAATACGGCACCGGCCATTACGGCAGACATGCAAGGGATAACCAGCGAAGGTTCGACTTTGACGGCCATGGCGGCGGCAATCGGCAACATGATGCCGAATGTGCCCCAGCTTGTGCCGGTAGCGAAGGCCATCACACCTGCGAGCATAAACAAAATCACGGGCAGGAAGCCTGCGTGGATATTGCCTGCCACCAAAGTGGAGAGGTATTCACCGGTGTGCATCTCGCTGACAACGGTGCTGATGATCCATGCCAAAATCAAGATGGTAATGGCACCGCGCATAGAGATGATGCCCTGCCAAATGGCTTTAGGATAATCGCTGGTTTTGATGGTGCCGATGGTGCAGAGGATGACGGCCAATACGCCGCAAGTACCGCCGAATACGAGGGAAGTGTTCACGTCGGTATTTTCAAACGCGCTGAGCAAAGAGAAGGTTTCAGAAGCTTGTGCACCAGTGTAAATCATGGCGGAAACCGTGGCGACAATCAGTACCAAAACCGGCACAATTAGTGCAAATACACGACCGTTGGGATGGCCTGTTTCAACGGTTTCATCATGAATTTCATTCAAAGCGGCACGTTCCAAACGAGCCATGGAGCCGATGTCGAAGGAGAACCAAGCAACGACAAACACCATAATCAACGCGAAGACGGCGTAGTAATTCATCAGGCTCATGGCCACGAATGCGCCCATCGGTGTGTAGTCTGTGATGTTGTAAGTCACCAAAAGGCCTGCCAAAGTAGCAATAATCGATGCCCCCCAGCTGGATACAGGCATCAAAACGCACATCGGTGCGGCAGTGGAGTCAAGGATATAAGCCAGTTTGGCGCGGGAAACTTTGAATTTGTCGGTTACAGGGCGGGCAATCGCACCGACGGCAAGGCTGTGGAAATAGTCGTCAATAAAGGTAACGAATACCAAACAGGCAGTCAGCAGTTTTGCACCGCGACGGCCTTTGATGTGCTGTTTTGCCCAATCGGCAAATGCTTGGTTGCTGCCGGAATGTGTCAGCAGGGAAGTGAAAATCCCCAAAAGCACCAAGAAGAGCAGGATTTTGGGTTTGCCCAAAGACCAATCGCCGTCTGCCCAAGTCAGGCTGACAGCCATGTCTTTCAAGTGAACCAAGGCATCAAGTGGATTACCGCCTACCAGCAAGAATGAGCCGACGATAATGCCGACACCGAGGGACAGCAATACACGGCGCGTGGCAATGGCCAAGGCGAGCGCAATGGCTGCCGGGACGATGGATAAAATAGAATTTGAATAATTAATAAGTTGCATAATTATATTGTATATAAGCGGTGAAATATTTTCAGACGGCCTAAATTGGAAGACAGATAACAAAATACCCACCGCCTCTGACAGATGGGTATTTTATCATCTAACACATCATCATGCCGTCTGAAAAATCGGGCTACTGCAGATTTAGCGCGAGGAACAAAGTATTGCCGTCGCGTTGTACCAAAAGCGGTACGTTTTTGCCTGAGCTTTCCAATGCGCTACGGAAAGTGGATTCGTCATTGACGCTGATTTGGCTGACGGCAATGATTTCGTCGCCGCGTTTGAGGCCGGCACGTTCGGCCGCACCGCTAACGCGCAGAACGATTAAGCGTTGTTTGCCGTCTGCGTTTTCAACCTGCAAAGTTAGGCCTGCATTTTCAACGGTAAATCCGTCATGGCCACCTTCGTGTTGCGGGTGTTCAGCCTCTTTTGCAGAAGTTTCCGTTTGTTCGGCTGCGCTGCCAAGTTTGACTTTGACATCGGTTTGTTTGCCGCCGCGCCAAATGCTCAAAGTGACTTCTTTGCCCGGCATCATCGAGCCGACCATGACCGGCAAATCGCTGGAAGCGCGGACTTCTTCCCCGTTCACGCTGCGGACAATATCGCCGACTTGTAAACCGGCTTGTTGCGCTGCGCTGTTCGGCATGATTTTGGCAATCAACGCGCCGCTTGCTTTGTCCAAACCGAAAGATTTGGCCAAATCATAAGAAACTTCTTGAATAACCACGCCTAATTGACCGCGTTGGACTTTGCCGTTGGCTTTTAATTGATCGGCCACATTCATGGCAACATCAATCGGAATGGCAAACGAAATACCCATGAAACCGCCGCTGCGGCTGTAAATTTGCGAGTTGATGCCGACTACTTGGCCGCGGAGGTTGAATAGTGGACCGCCTGAGTTGCCGGGGTTGATGGCAACGTCGGTTTGGATGAACGGCGTATAGTTTTCATTCGGCAGGCTGCGGCCTTTGGCGGAGACGATGCCTGAAGTTACGCTATTGTCAAAGCCGAAAGGTGCGCCGATGGCGGCTACCCATTCGCCCGGTTTTAAATCTTTCGGATTGCCGATTTTGACAACCGGCAAGTCTTCTTGCGGCTCGATTTTTAAGAGGGCAACGTCGGATTGGGCGTCTGAGCCGACCAGTTTGGCCGTGTATTCGCGTTTGTCGTTGAGCAGGACTTTGATATTGCCCATGCCGGCAACCACGTGGGTATTGGTCAGGATATAACCGTCTTTGCTGATAATAAAGCCGGAACCGAAATTCAAAGCGTCGCTTTCGGTATCTTCTTGCGGCATGTCGGGCATATTGGGAACAAGGCGCTTGAAGAACTCGTAAAACGGATCATTGTCGGGGAATTGGCTTAGGTCCATGCTGTGGTCGTCATCCGGTGTCGCGGTGCGTTTTGCCGGTGTCGCTTGAATATTGACGACTGCCTGTCCTTCGTTTTGTACCAGTTGGGCGAAGTCGGGCAACAGCATACCGACTTTCCCGTCATCGGTATTGGTTTCTATGCGTTGGACGAGTTCTTTGTTTTCGTCTTTGTCGAAAAAGGTGCTGACTTTGTCGCAACCTGAAAGAAGGGAAGCTGAGAGAACAGCAAGGGCCAGATATGTGTTTGTTTTAATATTCACGAAAGTTCCTTTTGCCGGTGCCTATCGTATTGTCGGCATGAGTTTGAGCCGGCAGGCAGTTTTATTGTTTGAATGCTGTTTAAATGTATAAGGTAGGATTTTTACACTTTAACGGTTTTTTTTCAAGCATTTCATTTTAAATGAAAAAATGATGATTGGGATTTTATTGTTTTAAGGCCGTCTGAAAGCTTCGGAATATGACCTGTCGGTCGGTTCGCTTCTTTCAGACGGCCTTTAAATTGTGGTTAGTCGTGTTGATCCAAATGGTAGATCTGCGCCACGGCATCGATTAATTCGCTGTTGTCCGAGCCGGCTTTATTGAGCGTGCGTGTCGGAGAGTGGAGCAGTTTGTTGGTCAACTGGATGGAGAGGCGTTCGAGGACATCCTCGGCGGATACGCCTTTTGCCAGTTGCTTCATGGCATTTTCCAATACTTGGCGGCGTGCGCGTTCACCTTCGTCGCGCAAGGCGCGGATAAGCGGAACGCTTTGACGGTTTTTCTGCAGGCGGATAAATTCACTGACTTTTTCTTCCACCATGCTTTCAGCCGCCGCCGCTGCTTTTTTGCGCGCATCTTTACCGCTTTGGACGATGTCCATCATGTCGTCTACAGTATAGAGATATGCGTCTTCCAATTCGCCGACTTCGGCTTCGATATCGCGCGGAACGGCCAAATCCAGCAGGAAAACAGGCATGTTGTGGCGTTTTTTCAATGCGCGCTCGACCATGCCTTTGCCGACGAGGGGCAGTTGGCTGGCAGTGGAAGAAACAACCACGTCGTAATCGTGAAGAATATCGGGTAATTCGTTCAGCAGGCAGGCTTCGGCGTTGACCCCAAGTTTGTCGCACAATTCCTGCGCGCGCTGGTGTGTACGGTTGGCAACGGTAATGAGCTTGGGATTTTTGGCGGCAAAATAAGTGGCCACCAGCTCAATCATTTCGCCTGCACCGATAAAGAGGACGTTCAGATCGGAAATGGAAGGGAAGATTTGCTCTGCCATTTTGACCGATGCAGAAGCCATGGAGACGGAGTTTTCGCCGACAGCAGTGTCGGTACGCACTTCTTTGGCAACGGCAAAGGTTTTTTGAAACAGGGCGTTTAAGTGGGTATTGATGCTTTCCTGTTCTTGCGCAACGCGGACGGCATCTTTGATTTGACCGAGAATTTGCGGTTCGCCCAAGACCATGGAATCTAAACCGCAGGCGACGCGGAAGGCGTGGCGGACGGTTTCATTATTATCCAAGGTATAGAGGTAAGGGCGGATTTCTTCGGCAGGCAGGTCGTGATATTGCGCCAACCAGTCGATGATTTTTTCGGTTTCACCGACGCAGTAAAGCTCGGTGCGGTTGCAGGTAGAAAGAATGACTGCTTCTTCCGCCGCCTCACTGCGCGCGAGGTTGGACACGGCATCCGGCAGATTTGCAGCTGCAAATGCCAGTTTTTCGCGTATGCTCAAGGGCGCGGTTTGGTGATTGAGTCCGACGACGGTAAGTTGCATGGTTATGGTATGACGGGTAGTGTGTGTGGTGGGTATTATAGCTTAAGTGGGCTTTAAAATGAATGCGTTGGGGGAGAAGATGCAATGAGGTTTGCCATCGAAAAGGCCGTCTGAAAAGATTCAGACGGCCTTTTTATCAAGAAAGGCTTAAACGGCTTCAGCTTCTTCTGCCAAGAAACCGCGCAGTTTTTGCATGGCTTTGGCTTCGATTTGGCGGATGCGTTCGGCAGATACGCCGTATTCGGCAGCCAATTCGTGCAGGGTCAAACCGCCATCGTCTTGCAACCAGCGGCTTTCAACGATGCGGCGACTGCGGTCGTCCAGTTGCGCCAAGGCGTTTTGCAGACCTTCGGTTTGCAGGGCGTAGTGGGCTTGTTTGGACAACTGATGGCTAGGCTCTGCATCGTGGTCGGCCAACCAGTCGATAGGGGCGAAGTTGTCCTCGTCATCGTTGTTTTCTGCCATGATGCCGATATCGTGACCGGTCATGCGTTGCTCCATTTCCAAGACTTCGGACAATTTGACGCCTAAATCGTCGGCGATTTCTTGTGCTTCTTTTGGAGACAAGGCATTCAGGTTTTTACGCATGCTGCGCAGATTGAAGAACAGTTTGCGTTGCGGTTTGGTTGTGGCAACGCGGACTAAACGCCAGTTACGCAAAATGAATTCGTGGATTTCTGCTTTAATCCAATGCACGGCAAACGAAAACAAGCGCGCGCCACGGCTTGGTTCGTAGCGTTTGACGGCTTTCATCAGGCCGATATTACCTTCTTGAATTAGGTCAGCTTGGTTGAGGCCGTAGCCGTCGTAGCCGCGTGCGATGGATACGACGACGCGAAGATGAGACAGAATAAGCTGTTTGGCGGCGTTGAGATCGCCTTTTTGTTGACGTTCGGCCAGTTGTGTTTCTTCTTCGGCAGTCAGCATGGGAATGCTGTTGACAGTATGAATGTATTGCTCGAGGCTACCGTTGCCGCTGTGGATAACGGGTAATGCAAAAGCTTTATTCATAAAGGATGCTCTCCTTAATTAGGCCGTCTGAAAACGGCTTTTGTTTATTTGTGTGACAAGCAGTATAACACTGCCTGTGGTTTGTTTTGTTATGGGTTGGATTTTTTCTGTAAATTAACGATAGATTCAATAGTTTTTACTGTTTAAATCGCAAGGGTTGATTGTCTTAGAAAATTTGAGTGATTTACTTGGTTTTGATTAAGTATATTACAAACATTTCTGTATGTAAATAGTTTTAGTGATAAAAAAGACCTTGTATAACAAGGCCTTAAAAAATTTTCATTCTGATTTCTTCCGGCCAATCAGGATAAGGGATACGCCGATAACGGCCAAAATGCTGATAAGCCATGTTGAGCCGCCTGCTTTCATATAAGGCGTTTCACCGATGTAGCCTTTGACGTGGCCTTCGAGGACGGTTTCTGTATCCGGTTGGGCTTCGGCAACAATCGTACCTTTAGGGGAAATAATGGCGGTCGCACCGGTATTGGTGGCGCGAACCATGTAGCGGCCCAGTTCCATTGCTCGCGCTTGGGACTGTTGAAGCTGCTGATACATGGCATTGGATTTGCCGTACCACGCCATATTGCTGATGTTGGCAAGCAGGGTGGAGCGTTTCGCCGTTGCGATGAGTTCGTCGCCGAAACCGTCTTCATAGCAGATATTGAAGGCAACTTTTTGATCTTTCATTACCAACGGCGCTTGGTTGTCGCCGCCTTTTTGAAAGTCGGCCAAAGGCATATCCATCATTTTATAGAGACGCTCGGTAATGGCGGGCAATGGTTTGTATTCGCCAAATGGAACAAGGTGGTTCTTGGCGTAGTAGGGGATGACATCGGAAGTGCTGTTGTGATAGTCGCTCAAATTGATGACTGCATTTTCGTAGCCGTTGCCGTCGGGCGTATATTGGCTGATACCGATGGCCAATGCGCTGCCGTTGCTTTGCGCTTGCTCTGCGAATTGTTCCAAGATGCCTTCGGGCAGGTCTTGCCGCATCAGCGGCAAGGCGGTTTCAGGCAGGATGACGATGTCGGCACTGGTTTTGCTGATTTGTTCGTAGTATTTCTGAATGGTCGGAATGATTTGTTCTTCTTTCCATTTCAGATTTTGCTCGATGTTGCCTTGAATCAGGGCGACCGTGCTGGTGCTGCCGTCGGGGCGGGTGTATTCGGTTTGTTGGGAAATGTAGCCGACGGAGCAGAGCGCAACGATAAGGAATAAGGGCAGCAGGCGGTGTTTCAGACGGCCGTGGTTGTCAATCAGCAACACCAGCCATGCACTGAGGAAAGCAGTTGCCAGCGTGACCATGTGAATGCCGCCCAAAGGCGCGAAACCTGCCAACGGGCTGTCTTTGATGATTTGGGAATAGCCGATGGCGCCCCAGCCGAATCCGGTCAGGAAACGTTCACGGGCAAATTCTGCCAGCGTCCATAAAATCGGCAGCAGGAGGCCGGTTTTGGCCCAGCGCGACAGGTTGCATTTTCGCCACACCCAAAAACAGATGGCCGGATAAAGCGCAAGAAACGCCGGCAGCAGGAAGGTGAGGGGGATGGCGTATGAATCCGGCAAACCCGAAACATCATGCAAGGCAGTGTGTATCCAATAAAACTGCGCCGTATAACCGATTAATCCGAATAGATAGGCAGTCATGACGGCAAAGCGCGGACGCAATTCAATCAGGCGTATCAGCGCTCCAAACAACAGCGGCATCAGCCAGAAATGATAATAGGGGGCGAAAGTGAACGGTGTCGCGGCGGCAATCAAGATGACCAGCGGCCAGTAAAGCAGCGGATGTTGCCAATATTGTTCGAGTTTACGGAAAATATTCATGCTTTAAATGGTATTGAGGCCGTCTGAAAAGTTTTCAGACGGCAGGGAAACAAAATCAGTCTTTTTGAAACAATTTCATTGCAGGCAGGACGATTGCGCAAGCTAATGCACCGGCGGCTACTCCGACCACCAGATTGGCGATATGTTCCATCATGCCGCTGTCCCAATGCTGCGCGTGGAGGAAATCGTGCAAAAAGCCAAGGTTGTGGGCGATTAGTCCGCCGCCGACCAAGAACATCGCCAGCGTGCCGACAATGCTCAAGCCGCGCATAAACCAAGGCATAAATGAAATCAAACCGCGTCCGATGCCTTGTACGGCGGCGCTTTTTTGGCGCATCAACATCATACCGAGGTCGTCAAGTTTGACGATGATGCCGACCAAACCATAGACCAATGCAGTCATGCCGACACCGATGGCGGCCATAACCAAAGAACGCGTCATCAGGTCATATTTTTCAACAACACCCAGCGCGATAATGATGATTTCGGCTGAGAGGATGAAATCTGTGCGGACCGCGCCTTTCACTTTTGTTTTTTCGTCTGTGACTTCAGGCTCGGCATCGTGTCCGTCTCCGTGTTCATTACGGTGCAGAAATTTGTGCAACAGTTTTTCCACGCCTTCAAAACATAAATAAACACCGCCGATCATCAGCAAGGGCGTAATCAGCGCAGGCAGGAAAGCGGAAAGCAATAGCGCAAGCGGCACCAGAATCAGCTTGTTGACCAGAGAGCCTTTTGCCACCGCCCAAATAATCGGCAATTCGCGCTCGGCGGATACGCCGGTTACCTGATTGGCGTTGAGCGCCAAATCGTCACCGACCACGCCGGCGGTTTTTTTGGCGGCGACTTTGGTCATCATCGCTACATCGTCCAAAACGGCGGTGATGTCGTCCAAAAGCGTAAAGAGAGAGGCGAAGGCCATAATGTTGTCCGGATAAAATCAAATAAACGCGCGATTATATATGAAAATTCAGTTGCTTGAATGTTTTTCAGACGGCCTTTGACGGAAATTAACCAAAGGCCGTCTGAAAATGCTATTTCGGCGTATAACGTCCCGCCATGGCTTTATACACCATATTTTCGTATTTCAAGGCTTCATAGCGTTGGTTCAGCAGGTTTTGAGCCGAGCTGTATTCTGAATTCAAAGCCTCCAGCCAGTCTTTCAGTTCGTTTTTACCATGCTGGTAGCGTACTTGATAGTAATGGCTGTTTTTCTTGTCCAACTGATAACGCTGTTCTTGATTGGCAAGGCTGACCTGCGCGTTTTTGTAGGCAAGGTAATTGGTGTTGACTTCGTTGAGCGCGGTGGTCAAGGCTTTTTCAAAATTCAGCTTGGCACTGTCCATCTCCGCTTGTACGGTTTTGTCTTTCCATTTCATGGTCTGCCAATTAAGGAAAGGCAGATTGATGGTGGCCGATCCGCCTAACATGGGGATATTGAACGTGCTTTTCGCTTTATCGGAAGACGTACTCAAACTTGCGCCCAAAGTAATCGACGGATACCAACTGCGTTTTTGCGCGTTGACCGATTGTTGCGACGCTTGCAGGCGGTATTCGGCGGCGCGCAGGTCGGGGCGGTTGGCCAAAACGGTAATCGGTACATCCAAGTTCACGCCTTTGACCGGCAACAGGCGGAATTGTGCCGGATCGGCGGCCATGTTTTCAGACGGCCTTAAATTCAACAAATTACGCAAAACCTGTTTTTGCGTATCCAAATTGTTTTGCAAAGACAACAGGTTGTTTTCCGCGCTCAGCAATGACTGTTTGGCTTGGGTCGGCTGGCTGGAGTCGGCACGGCCGTAGCGGAATTTGGCATTCGCAATGCGGTTGATTTCCTGATATTGCTTCAGCGATTTTTTTGCCAACTCGATGGCTTCGTTCAGGTAGGCGATATTGAAATACGCATCGGCGACATTATTAATCAAAGTCAGGCGTGTGTTGGCCATGTCTTCATGCGTGGCTTGATATTCCCATACCTGAGCATCGGCAGTGGCACTGAGTTTACGCCATAAATCCAATTCGTAGCTCAAGCCAAGCTGGCTGCTGAAGGTATTGCCGTGGCTGCCAGTTTTCAGGTTTTTAGAAGCGTTTGCGCCCAATGAGCCGCTGAACGAAGGCACCAAATCCGCGCCCAAAATATTGGCTTGATACAAAGCTTTGTTGACGCTGATGGCCGCCTGTTTCAAATCGACATTGTTGGCTAACACTTGCTCCATCAGCGCATTAAGCTGCTGGCTTTGGTAAATTTCCCACCAGTTGCCGTTTACATCGTAGCGTTCGGCAGTTTCCGCCGCGCTCATGACTTGGCCGGTCGCTTCCAGCGTCAGATTCGGATTGGCTTTAGGTGCGGCGCACGCACTTAGGGCAAGGGCAACAGCCAAGGATAAGGCTGCTTGGGAAAAAGGTTTCGTCTTCATAAAAAATCTTTCGGGTAACAGCATTTCAGACGGCCCAAGATAATAGGCCGTCTGAAACATAATCAATCCTGAGCCAGTGCATCAATCGGGTTGAGCTTGGAAGCCTTGTTGGCAGGCATAAAGCCGAACGCGACGCCGATGGCGGTGGAGCAGACCACTGCGCCGATGACGGAAGTCATGGAAATGCTCATCGGGAAGTCGGTAACAAAATAGTTGAACACCAGGCTGATGCTTGCGGACAACAATACGCCTGACAGGCCGCCGATGATACAGATTAAGACTGCTTCAATTAGGAACTGTTGCAAAATATTGTTGCGGCGTGCGCCGATTGCCATGCGGACGCCGATTTCTTTGGTGCGCTCGGTAACGGAAACCAGCATGATGTTCATCACGCCGATGCCGCCGACCACCAAAGAGATGACCGCAATGGAAGAAATCAGCAGTGTCATGGTGCCGGTCGTGCTTTCAACCATTTCTTTGATGCTGTCGCTGTTGTTCATAAAGAAGTCTTCTGTACCGTGGCGTGCTTTCAGCAGCTCGGTCAGGCTTTTTTCGGCAACTTGCGTGTTGGCATCGTCTTTGATTTTGACAACGATGGAGTTGGTATAGCTCTCGCCGGTAATTTGGTGCATGACCGTTGTATACGGCGACCAAAGCATCAGAGAGTCGGAATTACCAAACGAGTTGTCATCCTTTTTCATAATGCCGATGACGGTTAGCGGGCGTTTTTTGAAAAGGATGGTTTTGCCTAAAGGATTGACGCCTTCGCCGAAGAGTTTGGTTTTGGTGTTTTGGTCGATGACGACGACTTGGGCATCGTTTTTTACATCGTCATCATCAAACAGACGGCCTTCTTCCAATTTTAAACCGCGCACGTCGAAATATTGTTCGCCTACGCCGTAAAGCGAGGCGGACAGGTCGGTGTTGCGGTAGGTCAAGGTGCCGCCGGAGTTGGTTTGAGGGGTGGCAGAGGCGACGTAGCTTTGTTGGCTGATGGCTTTTGCGTCATTAATCGTCAGTGTTTTGATCCGTCCGCTGCGGCGGTCGCCAAAACCACGGCCGGGGAAGATGCTGATGGTGTTTGTGCCCATCGAGTTGATGTCTTCCAGGATTTTTTGTTGCGAGCCATTACCTAAGGCCACTACCGATACCACCGAAGCAATACCGATGATAATCCCCAGCATGGTCAGCAACGAACGCATTTTGTGCGCCATAATCGCCTGTACCGACATTTTGAATGCTTCCATAAATTGATCGTAATAAAACGACCAGGAAGCTTTTTCTTTAATCCTCTCCACTTTGCTTGGCGGAATATCGGGATTTTTAGACGTATCCGAAATAATCTGACCGTCGCGGATTTCGATGACGCGGTTCGCATTTGCCGCAATGCCCGGATCGTGGGTAACCATAATCACGGTATGCCCGTCTTCGTGTAACTTATGGATGATTTCCATCACATTTTTACCGCTGGCGGTATCCAATGCGCCGGTCGGTTCGTCGGCAAAGATGATTTCGCCGCCGTTCATCAACGCGCGGGCAATCGAAACGCGTTGTTGCTGACCGCCGGAAAGCTCGCTGGGTTTGTTGCCTTCTTTATTTTGCAAACCCAAATCGCCCAACAGTTTTTCCGCACGTTCCGCGCGCTCTTTACTGTCCATGCCCATATACACGGCAGGCAGGGCGACGTTGTCTCGGGCGGTCAGCGAGCTTAACAGGTTGTAACGCTGGAAAATAAAGCCGAAACGCTCACGGCGCAAAGCCGCCAGCTCATCCGGCTGCATTTGCGATGTTTCTATGCCGTCGATTTGATAAGAGCCGGAAGTGGCGGTATCCAGACAGCCCAAAATATTCATCAGCGTCGATTTGCCTGAGCCGGACTGTCCGATAATCGCTACAAAGTCGCCTTTCTCAATAGAAAGGCTGACATCTTTCAATACGTGTACACGGTTTTCACCGCTACCGAAAAAACGGTTGATATTCTTACATTCGATTAAACTCATAATCTTTCCGGGCGAAAAATAGAAATACAGGAACTAAGGCCGTCTGAAACACAGCCAAACCTTTCAGACGGCCTTAATTAATCAGCGAGGAGGGCCGCCACCCATCATTGCGCGTTCGCTGCTCTTATTCTTTTCATCTGCGCTCATTTCAGAAACGATCACTTTTTCGCCTTCTTTCAAGCCGCTTTTGATTTCGGTATTCATGCTGTCTTTCAGGCCGACGGTCACTTCGCGTTCTACCGCTTTATTGTCTGCACCCAAAATGCTGACATAGGATTTGCCGTTATGCTTTTTCACGGTCAGCGTCGGTACCAGTAAAACATTCTTCACGCCGTTGATTTCGATCGTGTTTTGAGTGGTCATGCCGATAGAAAGTTTGCCTTCAGGATTCGGCACCAGGGCGCGGGCATAGTAGTAAATCGCATTGGAAGTCGTGTCCGTGCTGCTGGTGTAGTTGCCCAAAGACATGGTGGTCAGGCCGGGGTCGACACTGTCTAATTTCGCTTTAATCGGGGTGTCCGGCTCGGACAAAATGGTGAACGAAATATCCTGACCTGCTTTGACTTTCGTGATGTCGCCTTCGGCAATCTGCATTTTGTTCAACATGGTTTCCAGATTTGCCAGCTGGATAATGGTCGGCGTAGATTGCGCCGCATTGACGGATTGGCCTTCTTCAACAGGAATGGCGACCACGGTGCCGTCCATGGTGGCGGTAATCCGCGTGTGGCCCAGTTCGGATTCGGCTGTATTGATGGAGATTTTTGATTGTTTGATGGAGGCCTTCAGTTCGGCAACATTGGCTTTGGCTGCGGCTAAAGAGTCTTGTGCAGATTCCAAGTTTTCCTTGGAAGTTGCCTGTTCTTTCCATAAGGCAAGTTCGCGTTTATATTTTTTCTCTGCACTGGAAAGAGCGATTTCTGCAGAAACCAATTTTGCCTGATAGGTTTCCAGTTTGGATTTTTCGGTATTTAAGGTATTGATCTGATTGGTTGAGTCGATTTCCGCAATCAGATCGCCTTTTTTCACTTGTTGGCCCAGTTTCACATACAGTTTTTTAATCTGACCTGAAGCTTCCGCGCCTACGGATACCAAATTGGAAGGTGAGATTTCTCCGGTTGCCGACACGGTTTGACGGATATCGCCGCGTTTGACTACTTCTGTAATAAAAGAAGACTGAGGCTCAGGCTTCATCAAAGACCAGCCGCCGAAAGCCGCTGCTACTACAACAGCCGTACCGGCCGCCCACTTGAAAACTTTAGACATATAAAAGGAACCAATTCAATAAAATAACGTTGCAGACAAGCAATAAATGTATGTTGGAGACAAAAAAAACAACTGGATTTTACTGTAAAGACCAAGACCAACCAAGAGACGGTCGGCTTAAATTGAAGTTTAACTTATTGAAATAAAAAATAAAAGGATGGAAATATTTTTCAGAACTTGTACCTCGTTTACATAAATTCCCAAACTTCCTCCGAATCTGAACATTTAAGCCGCAAGAAAACGACTATAATATTCATGTCTTATTCCAATTATTAACGACACAAATAAAATGAAACACCAACAAGGCTTCACGCTTATCGAGCTGCTGATAGTCGTTTTGATTGCAGCCATTCTCGCTACCATCGCATATCCATCTTATCAAAACTACATCCGCCAAACGCGTCTCGCATCCGTCCGTACACAGATGCTGCATAATGCCCAACAGCTCGAACGCTATTACACTCAAAAAAGTACATTTGTAGGGTTTCCTGCTGAAAATTTACAGCAGAATCAATATTTCAATATTAGTTTTTCCGAAGGTTCGGATCCTTCCGATTCAGGTTATATTTTGAAGGCTGTACCCAATAAAGAAACCAATGCCGATGAAACTTGTACTGTTTATTACAACGACAGCGGTATCATTTGGGCAAACAGCGATAAACAAAACTGCCCCAGTTATGAAATGCCAAAATCAGAATAAATCGAGAAATATAAAAGGCCGTCTGAATTTCAGACGGCCTTTTTGATGGTTTGGCTGTATAAGCACATTAGCTTAAACAGGGCAAAGATCGGTAATCCCGACCTGATGTGAAGCTAATCTTAGCCTTTGCGGCGTGGTTCGTCAGGGCGGATACGGGAAGCCAGTTGGTCGAGGATGCCGTTGACGAATTTATGGCCATCGGTGCCACCGAAAGTTTTGGTAACTTCGATGGCTTCATTGATGATGACGGGGTATGGGGTTTCAGGCATGGTGCTCAGCTCATGGCAGGCAACCAGCAAAACGGCGCGTTCGATAGGGCTGAGGTCTTTTTCGTCTCGGTCGAGCAGGGGGCTGATTTTTTCCATGTATTCTTCGGCATGGGTTTGTGCGCCGAAAAACAGTTTGTTGAACAGCTCTTCATCCATATTGGAAGATTGGGACAGTTCGTGGATGTTTTTAGCGATTTCGGGAGCGGCAGTTTTGTTGATGCCTGCTTGATAAATAGCTTGTACGGCAAGCTCGCGTGCGCGGCGGCGTGGGCTTTTCATGGGTATTCCTTGTGAAGAGAGTGCCGATGGTTGTCGGCTGAATATTGAATGATTCAGACGGCCTCAATGTCATGATTGGGAGGCCGTCTGAAAATATGCGGATTCAATACGGGGAGAAGCTTATTCTTCGTCGTCTTCGTATTGTTCTGACAAAAGATGGTTGACCAAGTTGGCACATTCTACGGCAACTTTGGCTGCATCGGAGGCTTTTTCTTCGATACGAGCAACGGCTTGTTCGTCGTTTTCGGTCGTTAGGATGGCGTTGGCGATAGGGATGTTGTAGTCAAGGGCAACGCGGCTGACACCTGCGCCGGACTCATTGGATACCAATTCAAAGTGGTAGGTTTCGCCACGAATGACAACGCCGATAGCAATCAGGGCATCGAATTGTTCGGATGAAGCGAGGTTCATCAACGCGATAGGCACTTCAAGCGCGCCGGGAACGGTGGCAAGCGTGATGTTGTCTTCGGATACGCCCAATTCTTTTAGGGTGCGGCAGCATACTTTGACCATTTCGCTGCCGATTTCGTTGGTGAAGCGGGCTTGAACGATGCCGATGCGCAAGTTGGTGCCATCGAGGCGTGGTTCGATAATGTTCATGATGATTCCTTCAATATTTGTGAAATAGGGATTCGGCTCGGTTTCAGACGGCCTTGTTATAAAGAAGGCCGTCTGAAACAAAATGGGGATGGATTATTCTTGCGGCTGCCAATCGGCAACGGCTTGGAACTCGCCGTCTTCGTTCAATTCCCACGCGCAGCCTTCTGCCTGAGTCAGCAGGGGCGCGATGTCGGGATTGTCTGCGGTAATGGTGGAGAGACTGACAATGCTGAAATTGTCGGGATTGTCGGTGTATTCGTCGGTTTCGTCGCCGCTGAAAATACGCCAGCCGCTGTCGTTTTCAAATACGGGGGCTTCGCGGTAGAGGAAGCCGACGGGCTCGCCTTGTTCGGCGATGGTGTTGGTAACGATGCAGCGGTCGAGCGCTGCGGCCAATGCTTGGGCAAATTTGTTCATGGAGTTGACAAAGAGATGATTTGGCATGATTTTACACGATTCGCCGCTTTTCCGCACGGATGTGTGCAGGGGCGGTTTGATGGTACAATGTCGGTAAGTGCCGTCAGGTTTGAACATGACGGCTTTTGATTGTTTATCGGCTTGAGGGACGCGAGAAACAATGAGCCAAAATAAAAAAGTTGCCGGTGTAGCCTTTTTATTTTGTTTCACTGCGGATGAGGCGTGCTTTCCGGCTGTTTTTTTGAAAGTATGGAATGAAACCTGATTTGCTCAAACAGCAGGCGCATCGAGCGATTCAAAAGCGTCTGGGCTATGAGTTCCGCAATATGGAGCTGCTCCAGCAGGCTTTGACCCACCGCAGCTACAATGCCAAACACAATGAGCGTTTTGAATTTGTCGGCGATTCGATTTTGAACTATTCCGTGGCGAGGATGTTGTTTGATGCGTTTCCGAAATTGTCGGAAGGTGAGTTGTCGCGGATGCGCGCGGCTTTGGTGAATGAAGGCGTATTGGCTGAAATCGCGTTGGAAATGAATGTCGGCGACGGTTTGTATTTAGGTGCCGGCGAGTTGAAGAGCGGTGGTTTCAGACGGCCTTCGATTTTGGCCGACGCGATGGAAGCGATGTTTGCGGCGGTCAGCTTTGATGCTGATTTTTCTGCGGCGGAAAAAGTGGTTCGCCATTTGTTTGCGGAACGCGTGAAACGTGCGGATTTGAATATCGGCAAAAAAGACAGTAAAACCGCTTTGCAGGAAGCCTTGCAGGCACGCCGCTTTGCCTTGCCGAAATACCGAATCGAAGAGCAGGCGGAGCAGACGGCTGATGCGATGTTTGTGATTTCCTGTGATTTGGGTGAACTCGGCTTTATCTGCAATGCACGCGGCAGCAGTCGGAAAGTGGCCGAGCAAAAAGCGGCATGTGAAGCCTTGGAGTGGTTGGAACAGAAGTTTCCTTTGAAAAAAGCTAAAAAATAATATTTCAGACGGCCTTTGAGAAAATGCAAAGGCCGTCTGAAACAATCAAGAAAGTCATATATAAATGGATATCGAAACCTTTTTGCAAAACGAGTCGCAACACCTGACAGATTATCGTTGCGGCTTTGTGGCCATCGTGGGTCGTCCGAATGTCGGCAAATCCACGCTGATGAACCATTTAATCGGTCAGAAAATCAGTATTACCAGTAAAAAAGCACAAACCACGCGCAATCGTGTAACAGGCATTTACACCGACGATACGGCGCAATTTGTGTTTGTCGATACGCCGGGTTTTCAAACCAATCACCGCAATGCCTTGAATGACCGTCTTAATCAAAACGTAACCGAAGCGTTGAGCGGCGTGGATGTGGTGGTTTTTGTGGTGGAAGCCATGCGCTTTACCGATGCTGACCGCGTGGTGTTGAAGCAGTTGCCTAAGCATACGCCTGTGGTATTGGTGGTCAATAAAATCGATAAAGATAAAGCCAAAGACAAATTTGCGCTTGAAGCGTTTATCAATGAAGTGCGCCAAGAGTTTGAATTTACTGCCAGCGAGGCAGTCAGCGCGAAACATGGCCTGCGTATTGCCAATTTGCTGGAATTGCTCAAGCCGTATCTGCCGGAAAGTATCCCGATGTATCCGGAAGATATGGTGACGGACAAATCCAGCCGATTCCTGGCGATGGAAATTGTGCGCGAAAAATTGTTCCGCTATTTGGGTGAAGAGTTGCCGTATGCGATGAATGTTGAAGTGGAGCAGTTTGAGGAAGAGGAAAGCGGACTGTTCCGCATTTATATCGCGGTGTTGGTTGATAAAGACAGTCAAAAGGCGATTTTGATTGGCAAGGGTGGGGAGAAATTGAAGAAAATTTCTACTGAAGCCCGCCTTGATATGGAAAAATTGTTTGATACCAAAGTCTTCTTGAAGATTTGGGTGAAAGTGAAATCCGGTTGGGCAGACGATATTCGTTTCCTACGTGAATTGGGTTTGTAATGTAATGTGTTTGAACAAAGGCCGTCTGAAAAACTTTCAGACGGCCTTTTGTTTTATTAAGTCAACAATTCAGCCAGGCGTTTGACGATTTCATCCGCTGCTTGGCGTTTGGATGTTTCCGGAAATGAGGTTTCGGCAAGGTCATCAATAATGGTGATTTGATTGGTTGGCTTACCCATGGAAACGGAAACTTGGTTGGCTACCAGCATAGGTACGTTTTTGCGCAAACGTTTTGCCCGAGCAAATTCCAAGACCTGATGGCTTTCTGCGGCAAAGCCGACGCAGAATGGTCGAGAAGGCAGGGTGGCAACGGATGCGAGAATATCCGGATTTTCCGTCAGTTCGATAACCGGGGGCTGATTGCCGTTTTTCTTTAGTTTCTCGTTGCTGCTGTTTTTGACTTTATAGTCTGCAACGGCTGCAACGGAAATAAAGACATCTTGCTCATGGATATGGCGGTGAACTGCCTGATACATGGCTTCTGCGCTGACAGCTTGTTCGGAATGAGCCAAGCCTGCTGGCAAGGCCGTCTGAATTTGACCGTAAATCAGCGTGACTTTCGCTCCGGCGGCACGGCAGGCACGCGCTAAAGCCATGCCCATTTGTCCGCTGGAAATATTGGTAATGCCGCGAACAGGATCGATGGCTTCAAACGTTGCGCCGGCTGTAATCAGAACTTTTTTGCCGCTCAATAGCTTGGGTGTCCATAAATCCTCTAACAAATCTGCCAGATCGACCGCTTCGACCATTCTGCCTGTACCTGTTTCGCCGCAAGCCTGTTCGCCGCTGTTTGGGTAAAGCACGGTAATGCCGTCTGAAACCAGCTGCTCAATATTGCGCAGGTTGGCAGCGTTGTTCCACATTTCGACATTCATTGCAGGCGCAACGGCCAAAGGACATTTTCTGGCTGCGGCCAAAGTAGTCAACAGGTTGTCGGCTAATCCGTTGGCAATTTTGGCAATCGTATTGGCAGTTGCAGGCGCAATAAGAAATGCGTCGGCTTCACGCGTCAGGTTTATGTGCGCCATGCCATTATTGGAAGCGCCTGAATAGGTATCCGATAAAACAGGGTTGCCGGTTAAAGCTTGGAAAGTCAGCGGGGAGACAAATTCCGTCGCAGAATCTGTCATTACCACTGATACAGAATGTCCTTGCTTTTTCAGTAGTCTGACCAGTTCGCAAGATTTATACGCCGCAATACCGCCAGTAATGCCGAGGAGAATGTGTTTGCTCATAAATAACGGGTTCATTAAATGAGATATATAGGAATCAAATCAAATTAGATTTGTTCGATGTTGATTCTGGCTAGTTTTGCTTTAATCGCATTACCATATCTCTTTGGTAAGAATGCTGAAACCGCTCCGTTTTTCACTTCAGTCACATAACTGCAGACTTTAAATTCAGGAACAACATTGAGCGAGTAGTCCGGATTGACCAAAGGTGAAGCACTGGAGTACAGCGTCCATCTTGCCAGGCTGCCATCTTCATAATCAGTCGTTGCGTTAAAGCTGGTAACCCCTTCGCTGAAAGCGATTTGATAATTAGAGTAGAACTCTCCGGGAATTTCGTGTGCATTACAGAAATCAAATAATCTGTCATGTGCAAACAGATTCTGACGGATATAGGCCCACAATTCTTTTTCTAGAAAATCTTGGTCGGCAAAATGTCTGGAAGGGTAGCCCTCATCGACAAAGTTTTGAATCCTTTCTTGCATATCTGGGACTGCACCCGCTTTAGCCCCCCACATACCCGCAAGAATCAGGGCAGTATGCGAGCCTGAGTCGCGAATAGTGTGGAATAGGGCGCCACTTTTTATCCATTCGGATACAGCCGCTGCATCACGATAGCAAATAATAGAATCTGCATCACGGAAAATAACGTATTCAACCTCGGGATCATTGATGGCAAGAAAGCGCCACATCGTACCCGGCCAGTTGTCCAATGGAGCGCCAACCTTAATCACTTCTGCACCGTTATTTCTAAATCGTTGAATAGCTTCAGCAGATACAGAATCGTCGACATAAAAACGACATGTCCAACCGGGGAAAAGTACAGGAGCAAGCTGGGTGTTTAAGACGGCAGGCTCAATATATTTGGAATTATTACCAAATAAAGAAAAGGAGATAATCCGTTTGCCGTTTTTTGGAGCCGGTGTCGGAATGATTTCATGTTCTAGGTCTGGGATGGCTTTATCTTTTAGAACCAAAGCCTGATGACCGTAAAACCCGGTTTTTTCCCAGTTATCTAGAGCGCCGTAAGCATGTGCAAGTAAATCCAAAGCAGGAATATAGGTACTATCCAGCTCTAGCGTTTTCATTTCAGCCTCAATGGCTTTTTCCCATTTCAATTGCTTCAGATAGGCATAAGCAACTTTATGATGAAATTCGACAGATTGGGGATTGAGAAGGCAAAGAATCTCGGCACGTTTTAGTGCTTCCTCGTAATTTTCCTCTTCGATGAAAGAGTGATATGCTTGTTCAAATTTTTGTTGAATCTTTTCGTTGCTCATAATCGGGACTATTCTAAATTTATGATTGTTTTATTGGAGAAAGTAGAGATTGTAAGAGTAGATAGGGCTAAAGCGCCAGTAATATAGAGATATAGGGTGTTGAATGTGGCAAATAAGAGCAAAGCTGCAGGACTATTTATCTTTAGGGTATCTGTTTTATCTATACGAATGATAAAATTCAATAAATTTTAAATTATTTAAATACAGATAGTTGAGAGAAAATTTTAATTTTTTTGAAATTGGGTGTTGACTGGTTTTGTTTGGGGGCGTATAG
>NZ_KV835821.1:0-317 GCF_001838135.1 Neisseria sp. HMSC078H04 | reverse complement strand
GCTACGACTACAACGGCTACGGTGATTTGACCGCTGTTTACGGACGAGACGGCAAAAAACTGCGCGGTTTCGCCTACCGCAACCACATCATGGTCGAACACAGCCAGCCCGACGGACTGGTATCCCGTTACGAATACGACCGTTACGACACCGACGGCAAAGTGCTCAAGAGCAGCAACAACCTCGGCGAAGAATGGACGTTCGACTACCGCAAAGACCATACCGTCGTTACCGACGCATTGGGGCGGACGGAAGTGTACGGTTTCGATGAAAACCAAGAACTCGTCTACCGCATCGATGCCGACGGACAACGCAGC
>NZ_KV835820.1:0-416 GCF_001838135.1 Neisseria sp. HMSC078H04 | reverse complement strand
TGCGGATTACCGAGTTCAAACGCGACGTATTGGGACGCTTAATCCATACCCTCGCCCGCAACAATGACAAGGTTCAGGAAACCGTTTACCAATACGACCTGGACGGCAACCTCGTCCGTGCCGCCAACAGCCACAGCATTACCTGCTTCGACTACAACGGCAACGGCCAAATCATCGGCCAGCACCAATGGAGGGTACCGGCTAAGGAAGAGAACGCCCGAAACGGATTGCCCGAAACCGACTGGCGCGATGCGCAGTACGACATGCTGTACCTGCCCGTTACCGAAAGCATCCGCTACCACTACGACTTCAACGGCAACCGTACCGCCACCGTCCTGCCCGACGGCAGACAGATCAACTATCTGTATTACGGCAGTGGCCACCTGCACCAAATCAGCCTCGACGACGAAGTCATC
>NZ_KV835819.1:0-203 GCF_001838135.1 Neisseria sp. HMSC078H04 | reverse complement strand
GAGACCACCGCGGCCGTCCCGCCTATCCCCTGTTGTCCATGTTCAAAGCCGTCCTGCTCGGACAATGGCACAGCCTCTCCGATCCCGAACTCGAACACAGCCTCATCACCCGCATCGATTTCAACCTGTTTTGCCGTTTTGACGAACTGAGCATTCCCGATTACAGCACCTTATGCCGCTACCGCAACTGGCTGGCGCAAGAC
>NZ_KV835818.1:0-1186 GCF_001838135.1 Neisseria sp. HMSC078H04 | reverse complement strand
CATGGCTAAGGAAAAATTTGAACGTAGCAAACCGCACGTAAACGTTGGCACCATCGGTCACGTTGACCATGGTAAAACCACTCTGACTGCTGCTTTGACTACTATTTTGGCTAAAAAATTCGGTGGCGCTGCAAAAGCTTACGACCAAATCGACAACGCTCCTGAAGAAAAAGCTCGTGGTATTACCATTAATACCTCACACGTAGAATACGAAACTGAGACCCGTCACTACGCACACGTAGACTGTCCGGGTCACGCCGACTACGTTAAAAACATGATTACCGGTGCTGCCCAAATGGACGGCGCGATCTTGGTATGTTCCGCAGCTGACGGTCCTATGCCACAAACTCGCGAACACATCCTGTTGGCTCGCCAAGTAGGTGTACCTTACATCATCGTATTCATGAATAAATGCGACATGGTTGACGATGCTGAGCTGTTGGAACTGGTTGAAATGGAAATCCGTGACTTGTTGTCAAGCTACGACTTCCCAGGCGACGACTGCCCAATCGTACAAGGTTCTGCATTGAAAGCTTTGGAAGGTGACGCTGCTTACGAAGAAAAAATCTTCGAATTGGCTGCTGCCTTGGACAGCTACATCCCAACACCTGAGCGTGCTGTAGACAAACCTTTCTTGTTGCCTATCGAAGACGTATTCTCTATCTCTGGTCGTGGTACAGTAGTAACTGGTCGTGTAGAGCGCGGTATCATCCACGTTGGTGACGAGATCGAAATCGTAGGTCTGAAAGAAACCCAAAAAACCACTTGTACCGGTGTTGAAATGTTCCGCAAACTGCTGGACGAAGGCCAAGCAGGTGACAACGTAGGCGTATTGCTGCGTGGTACTAAACGTGAAGATGTAGAGCGTGGTCAAGTGTTGGCTAAACCAGGTACTATCACTCCTCACACCAAATTCAAAGCAGAAGTATACGTACTGAGCAAAGAAGAGGGTGGTCGTCACACTCCATTCTTCGCTAACTACCGTCCACAATTCTACTTCCGTACTACTGACGTAACTGGTGCAGTTACTTTGGAAGAAGGCGTAGAAATGGTAATGCCAGGTGAGAACGTAACCATTACTGTAGAACTGATTGCGCCTATCGCTATGGAAGAAGGTCTGCGCTTTGCGATTCGCGAAGGTGGTCGTACCGTAGGTGCGGGTGTGGTTTCTTCTGTAATCGCTTAA
>NZ_KV835817.1:0-290 GCF_001838135.1 Neisseria sp. HMSC078H04 | reverse complement strand
CCCAAAGGACGTGCCTGAGCACGTCCTTTTTACTTTCTTATCTCCTTTCCACTCTATTGTCACCCCGTCAAAGGCTTACACTCCGCATCATTACCCCTAAATATCTCCTCGCCGTCCGTACAGCTGCCCTTCCCCTTCATCTTCCCGCACACCACCGCCGTCAGCGACTCGTTCAAGCGTAATACCCTGGGTTCCGCCTCCCTGTCCAAAGCCACCGCCTTCAGGGTAAACTTCCCCTCCAAGATACCCTTAGCCTGACCGCTCATCCTGATACAGAAACCGCCCGCCTC
>NZ_KV835816.1:0-25676 GCF_001838135.1 Neisseria sp. HMSC078H04 | reverse complement strand
GTTTGCTACGTTCAAATTTTTCCTTAGCCATGGCAATATCCTATAATCTAAGCTTTTTAAAAATAAAGGGTAACAATGAGATGGTGCCCATGGGCAGATTTGAACTGCCGACCTCTCCCTTACCAAGGGAGTGCTCTACCCCTGAGCTACATGGGCGAAATTGTTTGGAGCGGGTGAAGGGAATCGAACCCTCACCGTAAGCTTGGAAGGCTTCTGCTCTACCATTGAGCTACACCCGCATACTCACTTTTTGCTCCAAGTAAGAATTTTTGGTGGAGGGAGAAGGATTCGAACCTTCGAAGCTCACGCAACAGATTTACAGTCTGCCCCCTTTGACCGCTCGGGAATCCCTCCAAAAGAGAACGCTAGTTTATTGGCAACTCAGATTTCCGTCAAGATTTTTTTTCATTTATTTCTTTAAAAATATCCAAGCTTTTGCTTTTAAACATTATTTACTTAAACTGAATGATTTTTTCGTACTTAGCCATCAGTTCTTCGTGCGTTTCAGGATGTTCTTCATCGATCAAGATACAGTCGACAGGGCATACCTGTTGGCACTGAGGCTCATCGTAATGGCCTACACATTGCGTACACAAATTTGGATTGATTTCGTAAATTTCTTCACCTTGCGAAATGGCATCATTAGGGCATTCCGGTTCGCACACATCGCAGTTAATGCACTCATCTGTAATAAAGAGCGACATTTCTATTTCCTTTTTTCTTAAATTATCAAAACCGATTGGGCGCGGATTATAGCACAAATGACGTCGGAACAATCCGTTTGAAAGAATGTTTTACACCTTGGGAATGATTCTCAAATTCTATACTATTCAGCAACTTGCGAATAGAGCAACAATTCAAACCTACTCATTCCCGCCTTTCCTTCCCGATAAATTTCCAGCCAATCCGGTTTTTCAGGCAGCTTCCCTGCTTCAATATAGACCATTGCCCCATTTTTCAAGTGGCTTTGCAATCGGATAAACAGATTTTGCCAATCTTCCCATGAAAATGGCGGATCAAGGAACACAACATCAAATTTTTCAGACGGCCTTGCCAGATAAGCCATGCCGTCTGAACACACGATTTCCACCTGTTTCAAACCTAATTCACGGATATTTTTCTGAAGCGTTTGAACAGTTTGGCGATGGTTATCGACCATTACCACTTTTGCCGCATTACGAGAAGCAGCCTCCATTCCCAAAGCACCACTGCCGCTGAATAAATCCAATACTGTTTTGCCGGTTAAATCCTGGCCCAGCCAATTAAACAGTTTTTCACGCACGCTGTCAGGCGTCGGGCGCAGACCATCTGCAGATAAAAATGTTAACTTTCGTCCCCTGCATTGCCCACCGATGATGCGTACTTGATTGGTGTGTTTGGAATGTTTGTTGTTTGCCATAATTCTTAAAAGATGCCGAGTTTTCAGACGGCCTCAATTATATAGTGAAACTGCCATCAAGCCGTATTTCACTCTATTCTTTTAGAAACAAAAAGGCCGTCTGAAAATCATTTTTCAGACGGCCTAGGCTTTTACTTCCGCACAGAAGCAGCCAGCTGTCTCAACAACTCAATTTCCTTATCCTTCTGCTCCAGCATTTCCCGGCAATGTTTTAACTCCTGATTCAACAACTCCAATTTCATAGCCATATCACTTGAAGCATATAAAGCGATATCGCCTCCACTGTCTCCTTCATTAATCTGTAAAACCATCCCGTTATTACCCGATTTCAACAAATCCCACATATCTACTTTAAAGATAGCCGCCAACTGCTCTAGTCTTGGAATATTCAATTGTGTCTCACCTCGCTCAATCTTAGCGTATCCACCGGCAGACATGGCTAACTTTTCCGCCATTTCTTCCTGAGACCATTTATTTAATTCGCGTATCAAGCGGATCTTTTCGTGAGTTTCCATAGACTAAACTTTCTGTATAGATGATTGAATTATTAGAGTAGATTTCAAACTTTGAGTTACTGGAGAGGAAAATTCATTCTGAATACAATCCCCAAGGTTTTATCAAGTATTAAAATTTTTACTATATTTTTAATAAATTTTAAAGAGAGTAACTTAAATATGGCCATTCCAATTTTACTTTGGGGCGCTGCTGCTACCCTTGCCGCAACAGGCGTTGTTAAAGGAGCAGGAGCAATCAGCGATATTAACAACGCCAAGGAAATAGGCGAACGGGCAGAACGCCGTTACAAGAAAAGGCAGGAGGAATTAGATGAAACCAAAGAGGAAACTAACGACTGCTTTGAAAAATTGGGGAGATTAAAGGTAGAGATTTTTAAAAATCAAATCAACCATATCATACAAATATTACACAGCACTAACAATAAACATGTCAAAAGCGAACTTTCCGGCTTTAACAGTACATTTGACGTTACAGAGCTGAAAGAAATGGAAACAATGGTGCAAACATCATTGGAACTAAGCACTAATTTCGGTAGTAGTGCTATTACTGGGGCATTGGCCGGTTTTGGAGCGTATGGTGCAGTTCCTTTGATTGCAACTGCTTCTACAGGTACAGCCATCTCTACTCTGTCCGGAGCTGCTGCAACCAATGCAACCCTTGCCTGGCTTGGCGGTGGCGCATTATCTGCAGGTGGGTTCGGAATGGCAGGAGGAATGGTGGCTTTGGGCGGTATCGTTGCAGGCCCAGCTTTAGCAGTCGGCGGATTTATGCTGGCCAGTAAAGCGGAAGAAGCCCTGACGGAAGCACGAAAATATGAAGCCCAAATCGATGAAGCCGTTGCCGAAATGGATTTGATCGCCGAAGGGCTCAAAGGCCTGCAAGATAATGCAAAAGAGATGAAACAGACTTTGAAAAAAATGATCGGACGCTTTGAGCAGGTTCGTGTAAACAGCATCGATGATCCTAATTTTCACGCTATGCTGGTTATTGGCAAAGCCATCAAAAACCTGATGAATACGCCCATTATGGAGGATGATGGTTCGCCTGCTCCCAATATCAGGCATCAATGTGAAGGTTATTTGAATATTGAACTTGGGGCAGAAGTATGAGTAAAATCCAAATTCTCGACAAAGTTGTTCCGACGAAAGTCCCCACAGCTATTCCTTTGGAAGCCGCAACAAGCTCGTTTACCCGCATTTTGGAAGCACACAACGAATACAAAAAGATCGCAGCCCAAGAGAAAACCAAACGTGAGGCAATCGGTGCATGGAAAGATGTCCGTTTGAAGGAGTTGAAAAATCAGCAGGAAATTTTGCGGCTGTATTTGGAAAATACGTTTCGGGAACGCCGCGAGATGATTGACGGTTTATTCAATGCACTGGACAAAGGGATTGAGGCCGGCAATATCAATGTTATTGATACGGCAATAAACGGCATTGTGAATATTGCCAAGGATTCTCCGCTGCAACAGGTCGATAAGCTAATTTTGTCACTGAAAAACGATGATGTAAAGGTGATTGAGTTTTGACCTCCGAACCCTTTCCTTGTTCCGCCTGCGGTTTGTGTTGTCAAAGGGTCAGTCTAAGCGAACAAACCGCATGGCTGGATCGCGGAGACGGTATATGTCAACATTTTAATGAAAATACAATGTTGTGTTCTATCTATGCAACTCGCCCTTTGGTTTGCCGTGTGGAGGATTATTACCGCGCCCATTTATCTGAACAAATATCTTGGCAGAACTTTATACGGATTAATGTAGAAGTTTGCAGAAAGTTTCAATCGAATAAGTAAGGCTTTTCTGTTTATGGGAGTGCCGTCTGAAAACTTTTCAGACGGCATTTCCTATTTTAAACTAACCTAACTTCACTCTTTCGGCGCAGGCGGTTCAATCTGTTCTTTCCAGCCGCATTCTTTTTGCGGGCAGACTTTTTCCACACCCCAGCGTTTGGTGGTTTTGATGGTCAGTACCGGCCAATGGCAGTTCGGACATTCTTCGGCGACGGGCGGGTTCCAAGTGGCGTAGTTGCAGTCGGGATAGGTGCTGCAACTGTAAAACAGTTTGCCGTAGCGGGATTTGCGCTCGACGAGGTTGCCTTTTTTGCATTGTGGGCACTGGACGCCGGTGTCTTTAGGTTTTTCCAGCGGCTCAACGTGTTTGCATTTGGGGTAATTGGCACAGCCGATGAATTTGCTGCCGGTGCGGCTGTATTTGTACACTAGGCGACCGCCGCATTTAGGGCATTCGCGCCCGTCGAGTTCGGCTTGCTCGGCTTCGGCTTTGGCGATGCGCTCGGCGGCTTCTTCGGCGGTTTCGTTGACATTGCGCGTGTAGCTGCACTCGGGATAGCCGGCGCAGGCGACGAAACGACCCATTTTGCCGAATTTGATTTGCAACTTGTGTTCGCCGCATTTCGGGCAGGTTTCGTCAAGTTCCTGCGTGGTAAATTTGGCGCGTTCAATACCCTCTTTTTCTTCTACTTGCTTGATAAATGGTTTCCAGAATTTATCCATCACGGGAATCCATTGGCGTTTGCCGTTGGCAATTTCGTCAAGCTGGTCTTCGAGTTTGGCGGTGAAGTGGTAATCGACATATTGGGCGAAGTGTTCGGTCAGGAATTTGTTGACGATGTCGCCTGTGTCGGTGGGCATGAAGCGTTTTTGCTCAAGGGTAACGTATTCGCGGTCTTTGAGCGTGGAAATAATACTGGCGTAGGTAGAAGGGCGGCCGATACCGTATTCTTCGAGGGCTTTAACCAGCGTGGCTTCGTTGTAGCGCGGCGGCGGGGTGGTAAAGTGTTGTTCGCCGTAGAGTTTGTCCACAGGCAGTTTGTCGCCTTCGCTCATTTCAGGCAGTTTTTTGCTGTCTTCGCCTTCTTCATCGTCGCTGCTTTCTTCGTAAACACTGAGGAAGCCTGCGAAGGTTTGCACCTGTCCGGTTACGCGGAATACGCCTTTGCCGACGGTAATATCGACGGTGGTTTGGTCGAATTTGGCGGGCGTCATCTGACAGGCGACGGTACGCTGCCAAATCATTTGATAGAGTTTGAACTGATCTGCGCTCAAGAAGGGTTTGACGCTTTCAGGCGTGCGGTACACGGAAGTCGGACGGATGGCTTCGTGGGCTTCTTGGGCGTTTTTGGATTTGGTTTTGTATTGCTTGGCCGAGCTTGGCAGATATTCTTTGCCGATTTTGTTTTCGATGTAATGGCGGATTTCGGTTAACGCTTCATCGGCCAAATTCACGCTATCGGTACGCATATAGGTAATCAGACCGATGGCGCCCTGCCCTACGTCTATACCTTCGTAAAGCTGCTGGGCGGTACGCATGGTGCGGTCGGTGGTAAAACCGAGTTTGCGCACGGCATCCTGCTGCATGGTGGATGTGGTGAACGGCGCGGCTGGGTTGCGGCTGCGCTTTTTCTTTTCGATGGCGGTAACGACAGCCTCTTTGCCTTCGAGTTCTTTCAACACGTCGGCTTGCGCGGCTTCGTTCGGCAGGTCGAATTGTTCGAGTTTCGCGCCGTTGTATTGGGCAAGTTTGGCGGTGAACTTACTGCGACCTTTGTGGCTATCGAGATGTACCGTCCAATATTCCTGCGCTTCAAACGCGCGGATTTCGTTTTCGCGTTCGCAAATCAAACGCAGTGCGGGACTTTGCACGCGGCCTGCGCTCAAACCGCGGCGGATTTTTTTCCATAACAATGGCGAGAGGTTGAAGCCGACCAGATAGTCCAAAGCGCGACGGGCTTGTTGCGCATCGACCAAATCCATTTCGATTTCGCGCGGATGGGCAACGGCATCGAGTACGGCGTTTTTGGTGATTTCGTGGAACACGACACGCTGCGGCTTGATGTTTTTCAGACCGCGTTTGGATTTTAGGATTTCCAAAAGATGCCAAGAAATGGCTTCACCTTCCCTATCCGGGTCGGTTGCGAGGTAGATGTTTTCAGCTTCTTTGGCACCGGCAACGATGGCATCGACGTGTTTGCTGTTGCGGCTGATCAATTGGTATTTCATGGCAAAGCCATTTTCGGGATCGACTGCTCCGCTTTTGGGTACCAAGTCTCGGACATGACCGTAAGACGCCAAGATTTCAAAATCACCGCCCAGATATTTCTTCAGGGTTTTGGCTTTGGACGGGGATTCGACGATTAATAGGTTTTTCGCCATTGTTGTTCTCTTTTGGATGTATTGGATTTATGTTTCAGACGGCCTTTTATCATTTTGTTCAGGCCGTCTGAAAAAAGGTTTAGTGCATAACGTTTTGTCCGGTCAACGCACTCATCAAGTCGTCGCCTATCAGGACGGGCAACTCGCTCTTGTGCATCCACAACACCAGCAATACCAACACTTTGGCGGTATCGAGGGTGATTTCGTCCGATGGAATGTGCATCAGGGCGTGAATGACGATTTCGCGTTGCTCATAAGTAATTGCGTGCTCGGCAACCAAATACTGCATCAAGCCCATGACTTCCTGCGGCAGGTTTTCAGCTTCCTCACGGCAAAATACGCGCAGGGAGTCGCTGTTAAACGGCTCGGCATAGAATTCGGACGTATTGAACAAGACTTCCATCATCATTAATGTATTGCCGATTTCCGTAGCATCAAAACCCGCATCTTCCAAGAGGCGACCCAAATCCTCCGGAGGCGGACAATTGTCGAAATCTTGGAAGTGTTCGATTAAATAGGCAATGACTTCGGTCATGCTGGTTCCTTAAATATAGATAATTTATGCTTTGACACGCTGATAACGGCCGCCCGGCAAGGCGGCAACGATACCGTCAAGTTCGTATTCCAAAAGCTGTGCGTACACGTCTGCCGCTGCCGTATTGGTTTGTTGCGCCAAAATATCGGGATGTATCGGGTCGTAACCCATTGCTTCCAATAAAGCGCTTGTTGATGGGGCGGCAGATAGGTTTTCAGACGGCCTTTGCGGTTCATCCGCTATTGTTTTTTGTTGCAGATGTTTGGTTTGATCGTTTTTCAGTTTTACCGTCTTATTTATAGAATATGATGGAACAGGCGTATTTTGCAATAGCTGCGGACACTCATGGAGAATATCGTCCAGACATTCCACCAGTTTTGCCCCGTCTTTAATCAGCTTGTGGCAGCCTTTGCTATGCGGATTGTCTATCGAACCTGGCACCGCCATCACTTCGCGCCCCATCTCTGCCGCCAGCTTGGCGGTAATCAATGAGCCAGATTCCAATGCTGCTTCCACCACCAATGTCAGCTGCGATAATGCGGCAATCAAACGGTTGCGGCGTGGGAAATTGCCTGCGAACGGACGCGTGTCTAAAGGGAACTCGCTGACAATCAAACCTTTTTCAGCAATTTCATAAGCAAGGTTTTTATTGGATGGCGGATAAATGCGGTCTATACCGGTTCCCCAGACGGCAATGGTACCGCCACCTGCCTGCAATGCGCCCTGATGGGCGGCGGTATCGATACCCGAAGCCATACCCGATACGACGGGAATGCCTTTTTCACTCAACGCTCTGCCGAAATCTTTGGCAATCCGCATTGCCTGCGGTGTGGCATGGCGGCTGCCGACAATCGCGGCAGAAAGTGTGTGCAACAACTCTGCATTGCCGCGTAAAAACAAGACCGGCGGCGCGGTAATGCCTTGTGTCAGCATTTCGGGGAAATCATCATCTTGCAGCAGCAACAGACGGCAACCGTCCTGCATTTCCCATTGTAAAGCGGCTTCGGCAGACCGCTGCGCCAAAGCCCGTTTGTCTGCATTACGCCACGACTCGGCTGCCTGCTTATGGCGTACCAACGCGGCAATTTTGTCTGCCGGCGCATTCAAGGCTGCTTGTGCACTACCGAATTGCTGCAACAGCACCAAAAAACTTTCTGCGCCGATATAGGGCGTAAATGCCAGTTGCAACCAAGCAAAACGCTCGTTTTCCGTCATCAATCTGTTCCCTTTTCGTAATGGTTGTTCAGACGGCCCGAAGAAAATCGAGGCCGTCTGAAAATTTTATTGATATAAAACTTCTTTCGGCTTAAAAGGCAAAATAACACCTCCGAGCCATATCATTATTTTTATAAAGTATCGCTTGTCTAAGCAAACCGTCAAATGACGATGCCGTCTGAAAAACCTGATGGCTTTCAGACGGCCTCTTTTGTGTTTGAACCGATATTGCGCTTATTCTTCGGATTTGTCGGCGCTGCGGCGCGATACGCTGATACCGAGTTGTTTGAGTTTGCGGTAAAGGTGCGTACGCTCCAAACCGACCTTTTGCGCCACGCGGCTCATATTTTGGCCTTCTTGGGCGATGTGGTACTCAAAGTAGCGGCGCTCGACTTCTTCCCTCAATTCGCGCAAAGGCATATTGAAATTGAAGCCACCGATGATTTCTGTCGCCGTTGCATTTTCCTTCTGACCCAAAGCCACGGCAACGGCCTGCTCGTCCACTTCTTTGCCGTCCGATTCCAACATGATGTTTTTCACCGTTTCGGCAAGCTGGTCGTAATTGCTCGGCCAATCGTATTGGCGCAAAACCACCAATGCGCTGTCGCTGAATTTTACCGGCTGGATTTTTTGACTTTCGGCCAAATCGGTCATGATGCGGTTAATTAAAAAGACGATGTCGTCCGGTTGGCTGCGCAAAGAAGGAACATTGATGCGCTCTTTCAACAGCTCCGCCAGTCGGCCGGCAACAACGTCATCGGCGCTCTCACCGCGTTTAAAACCGCATGAAGCAATCACACGGACATTGTAGCGGTCGGCTTTTTCCAGCAAGAAAGCAATGCCGTTTTGGATATTTTTGCTGTAACGGGCAATATCACCGACATACAAAATGCCGCCTGATGCCTTTTGCAACAGCTCCATCGGCGTATCGACAATGTGTTCGACACGTTCGGTTGCCACCCAAGGCGTACCGCTTTTGTGCAGATAGCGGGCGACAATTTCAAACGGCGAGCCTGCCTCACCGGCCAACAACAGCGGGCGGTTGTGTTTGGCGGCCGCTTCAATGCTGCCGTTCATTTCTTGAATAACCGGGCTGTTGCCCAGTTTGTCCAAAGTCATGCCGGAGGCCGTCTGAACTTCGCCATGTTTCAAGGCGCGTTCTACCGCAGACAAGAGTTTTTGCAGGGCAATCGGTTTTTCCAGAAAATCGAGCGCGCCGATTTTGGTGGCTTCAACCGCAGTGTCAATGCTGGCATGGCCGCTCATCATCACCACAGGCATATTGAGTTGGCCGTTTTTCGCCCACTCTTTCAACAAAGTGATGCCGTCGCAATCGGGCATCCAAATATCCAGCAATACCATGGCCGGACGCGTTTGGTAACGCAATTGGCGCGCTTCTTCGGCATTCTCGGCCAAAGTAACGGTATAGCCTTCGTCTTGAAGGATTTCGGAGAGCAGGTCGCGGATGCCTACTTCATCATCTACAATCAAAATATCACTGCTTCGCATAAGTTTCTGCCATTTCCGGTAAAGCTATTTTGACACACGCGCCGCCGCTGTTCTGATTGCTCAGGCTGATACGGCCGCCATGCTCCTCGATAATTTTTTTCACAACGGGCAAACCCAGCCCCGTTCCTGTCGGTTTGTCGGTAACGTACGGCTCAAAAGCATTGTGCAGCATTTCTTTACTGAAACTTTTACCGTTGTTGCAGACGGTCAGGAAAACCTGTCCGCCTTCGCGCCCTGTTTCGACGTTTACTTGCGGCGCTTCGTCCGACTCTGCCGCTTCTGCGGCATTCTTAAATAGGTTATGCAACACTTGGCGCATCGCCGTCGTATCGGCAACAATCGGCAGAGCATCCGTGTTGAGCCGTGCATTAAATTTGCACGCGCCAGCCTCATATAATACCAATACTTCCAACACCAAACCGTTTAAATCTTGTTTTTCTAAATTCAGCGACGGCGCACGCGCATAATTGCGGAACGCTTCGACCATTTCTTTCAGCGCGGCAACCTGTTTGACGATGGTATCGGTTGAACGGCTGAGGATTTGGGCGTCTTGTTCATCAAGTTTATCATGCAATTTCCATGCCAATCTCTCGGCGGAAAGCTGGATGGGCGTAAGCGGATTGCGGATTTCATGCGCCAACCGTTTCGCCACTTCGCCCCATGCGGCCTCTTTTTGCGCGCGTATTAAGACGGTAATGTCATCAATCACCATCACCACGCCGTTATCGTTGTCTTCCGGCAGGATGGTGGCCTTACCCAATAAGATTCTGGCATCGTCGGGCGCGGCATATTCGACTTGGACGGGTTTGTCGCTGTCGGCGGTTTCATTAATGGCGGCAAACACATCGGCCAACAGGGTTTGCTGCGGCGATTTGCCGTGCCATTGATGCCAGTTGCTGCCCCACAAAGACACCAGCGAAACGCCCAAAATCTGTTCGGCGGCCTTGTTAAAGGTTTTCAGACGGCCGTCGGCATCCAAAGTAATCACGCCTGTGGTCAAACTTTCCAACACGCATTCCAAATAATGGCGGGCGGCTTCTTCGCGTAAACGGTTGCGCTCGTCCGCCTCTTTGGCAATCGATAATTGCTCGGTCATGTGGTTGAACAACTGGGTCAAACGGCCGAACTCGTCATTGCGGAATACCGGCCGGGTCTGGCTGAAGTCGCCCTGAGCCACCGCCCGCGCACCCTCTGCCAACGACAACACCGGTGCCACAAAACGGCGGGCAAAATACAAAGCCATCACCAACGCCAAAAAGATGGCCAACAATGTCGCGACCAACAGCGTGGACAAGAAAAAGGTTTGCAGGCCTTTTTTGGTATAACTCAGCTCAGCATATTTAGCGCGGGCCGCTTCAATCAGCGTCGCATCTTGGGCAACATCTTTCGGAATCGGCTGACGGAAAAACAATGCATAATCCTGATTTTTATGCGTACCGATCAGCATCCAACCCTGAGCATACAGCATGCCGCCGATGTTTTCCAAGCTGCGCACCGAGCCGGTCTGCTCCAGCTGCTCCCATCCTTCTTTGTTAAGCTCGGGTTGATTTAGTTTCAGGGGATTGATGCTTTTCTCAGCTTTATGGGTAGTCGCGTTATAAAGCGCCAGCTGGGCAAAGTCGGCAGTAAGCGCCGATTTTGCCAGCGTCTGCCCTAAATTGCCGTCCAGTGAAGCGGCGCTGATTAAGTCGATCTGCACCGGTGTGGCGTTGCTGACAGCGTTGTCCACCGCCAAGTTCAGCGCGGATTTGCTCAAGTTTAAGCTGCGCTCCAATGCCTCATGGGTATCGTTGCCAAACCAAGAATTAATCGTACCGTTAATAAACTGGGCGGAAATACCGAACAAAAACACGCCCGGCAATACGGCAACCAAGGTAAACATCCCCGACAGCCGACGCGCAATCTGCGAACCGAACACGCTTTTGCTGTTGTCGCGCATCAAAAGCACGACATAGCGCACCAACACCGCCGCCAACACCAGCAACAGCAAGCCGCACAAGGCGACAATCCACCAGAAGTAATCGGACAATACGTTGCTGCTGCCCGTTGCAACAGTCAGACCGTACAACAAAACAACGGCAAATACGGCGGCAATCAAAAGAAAGCGGCGCATGGTTTACTCCTGCACGACCGACAAGGACTTCCAACCGGAATCCAAATGCCAGTTTTTAGACGTCAGGGCATTGATTTGGAACGGTTTGGGCAGCTTGGCGGTTGTCAGCAGCAGGCGGATTTCAGCCTTCGTGTCTTTGGCGGCCACATCACTCAGCGCGCCTTTGGACAAAACCTTCCAATTTGCGACCGCACCCACTGCGCGCAAGGCAGTTTCAAGCGTGTCGTACTCGGTAGAAAACGTACCGACGGTAACGCGATAGCGGTTGGTCAGCGGATGGAAGGACAATTTGTATTGAATCGTGCTGTCGTTGTTGAGCAGCTGGTCGAACTTGAATTTATAAGACGACATAGACGGCGCTGATAGCTGCCAACTCAAATTGAAATGCAGGGGGACGCCCTGTTTGAGTGCTTCTTTAAGCTGGTCGGGCAGATCGGTGCGGAAACGGCTGCTGACGGAAAGCTGTCCGGCATGGGTCAGCTTTGCCTCGGCACGGGTCGCACTGATACCCTCGCCTGCCGCATTCAGCGACACGGCAAGCAAGAGCGGTACAATCAGCGTTTTACTGCTTTTTAATAAGCGCGTAATAAAAGCCATCTTGATGTTTGTTCGGTAAGAGCACATGCGATTCAATCAACTCGGCATCGGCATGGCGGTTAAGGAATTTTTGCAACTGACCGTCGTTTTCTTCGACAAAGACCGAGCAGGTAGCCAGCAACATCCTGCCGTTTTTCGTCAGGGTCTGCCACAGCGCGTCTAATAATGCTTCCTGTTGGCGTGCGGTTTTGACGGCATCGGTCGGTCGGCGCAGCCATTTGACATCGGGATTGCGGCGCGCCACGCCCGAAGCGGTACACGGCACATCGGCCAAGACAGCGTCAAAGGCCTTGCCATCATACCACGCTGTCAAGTCCTGCGCATCGGCACAAGTCAAAGAGGCCTTTTGAAAGCCTAAACGGTCAAGATTGCTCTTCACCCTGTTCAGACGGCCTTCGTCTATATCCAAAGCGGTAACATGACAATCTGCCAGTTCCAAGATATGGCCTGTCTTACCGCCCGGCGCCGCACAGGCATCGAGGATGCGTTCGCCGTCTTTCGGGTTCAACAAATAAGCTGCACGTTGCGCACCAAAATCCTGCACCGACACCAGGCCGTCTGAAAAACCGGGCAGACGGCTTACCGGAACGGCTTCTTCCAACATCACGGCGTATTCGTCCAAAGCCCTGGCCGGAATGCCTTCCGCAGCCAATTTTTCCAAATAGCTTTCGGCATTGCCGTGTCGGCGGTTGACGCGTAAAGTCATCGGCGGATGCGATTGCAGCGCGGTGGTGATGTTGTGCCAATGTTTGGGATAATGGTTTCTCAAATAAGCCACCCACCACAGCGGCAAATTGTGTTTCGCCACATCGTCTTTTTTGCAGGAAGCCGCGAGCTTGTCGCGTTCGCGCAAAAAGCGGCGCAAAATCGCATTGGCAAACGAGCGGAACTGGCCGCGACCGATTTTGGCAATGCTTTCCACCGCTTCATTGACCACGGCATGAGGGGCATTACGCGTGTAATGCAGTTGGTACATCGCCGCCAAAAGCAGGCTTTCAAGTTGCGGATTGTCAATCGGCTTCTTCAGCATTTGACCAAGCATATACTTCAAACTGCCCAAATAACGCTGACAACCATAGGCAATATCCTGCAACGCGCCGTTTTCCTGCGCCGTCAGCTGCGGATGCGCCGCGCGGATTTCCGCCAAGACATCCTGAAGATTGCGCCCTTCGGCAACCGCAGCAACGCTGTCGGCGGCCAATTTTTGGGCGAGGGACATACTCATATTTTTGCTTTCTGATTTATATTTGATTTCAAGTGTTCGGCGGATTTCAGACGGCCTGTTCGGCTGCCAGCAATGCCCGGTAATATTCGGCATCTGTTTTGGAAAAACAGCAAAAGATGATTTTTTCCACTGACGGACATTGCGGCAGGGTTTGTTTCAAACTCTCCAAAGCGATACGCGCGGCGGCTTCGGCTGGGAAGCGGTACACACCGGTGCTGATGCACGGAAAGGCGATACTGTGAAGATCGTGTTTCTGGGCAAGCAGCAAGGAATTAGCGTAGGATTGTGCCAATTTGGCCTCTTCATTTTGTTGTCCGCCAAACCATACCGGCCCGACCGTGTGGATGACAAAACGCGCAGGTAAACGATAGCCTTTGGTTATTTTGGCTTCGCCTGTGCGGCAACCGCCCAAAGTGCGGCACTCATCCAGCAGCTCTTTGCCAGCAGCGCGGTGTATTGCACCGTCCACGCCGCCACCGCCCAACAGTGATGAATTGGCGGCATTGACAATCGCATCGACTGCCAATCGGGTAATATCGCCCTTGACCACTTCAAAAACAGCCATTGTTTTCTTTCCTCTACGTTGACTTCCAGTCTGTTACAAAACCGTTCCGACTTCAATCGTCCGGCCTGCCGCAAATGCCTGTATGCTCATGCGTTTGCTGCCGGAAGGCTGCAATTCAGTGATGTTCAGCGCATTTTCACCGCACGCCACCAGCAGGCCGTCTGAAGTGCAAGACAATACTTCGCCTGCCTTACCCTGTTTGGCCACGACTTCGGCACGCCAGATTTTCATCGGTTTGCCTTGATATTCGACCCACGCGGCAGGTACAGGGTTGAAAGCACGGATTTTGCGCTCAATCACAGCCGCGCTTTCATTCCAATCGATACGCGCTTCTTCTTTGCTCAATTTCTGGGCGTAGGTAACACCTTCTTCAGGCTGCTTAACCGCGTTCAGACGGCCTTCTGCCTGCAAACGCTGCAAGTCGGCAACAATCGCTTCCGCCCCCAAACCCATCAGCGCGTCATGCACTTCGTTGGCGGTATCCGTAGGTTGGATGGCGTAGCGGTGTTCGCTGACCACATCGCCGGTGTCCAAACCGATGTCCATCTGCATGATGCACACGCCGGTTTCTGCGTCGCCGGCTTCAATTGCACGTTGAATCGGTGCAGCGCCACGCCAACGGGGCAACAGCGAAGCGTGGATATTGAGGCAGCCGTGTTTGGGCGTATCCAACACATCCTGTGGCAAAATCAAACCATATGCGGCCACCACCATCACATCCGCGCCTGTATCTTTGAGCATTTGCAGGGCTTCGGCGTTATTGCGCAACTTTTCCGGCTGCGCCACGGTCAAACCTAATTCCAAGGCAGCCTGTTTGACCGGCGATGCGGTCAACTGCATGCCGCGGCCTTTGGGGCGGTCGGGCTGGGTCAACACCAGCGGAATTTCAAAACCTGCGGCGGCGATGGCTTTCAAGGCGGCGGCGGCAAAATCGGGTGTACCGGCAAAGATGACTTTCATGTTGTGTCCTTGTGGAAATGGTTTGAATGGCGCGTTGGGCAAACTGTTTCAGCTGAAAAGGCCGTCTGAAAAATTGAAAACCGAAGTCTGCCTTCTGTTTTGTCTTTTCAGACGGCCTTTAAGCGATGCGCAGGTCAGATGGTGTGTTTCTGACGTTTTTTCAGTTTGGTTTTGATGCGGCCTTGTTTCAGCTGCGACAGGTGTTCGACAAACACGATGCCCATCAGGTGGTCCAATTCGTGCTGCACGCAAATTGCCAGCAGGCCGTCTGCTTCCAGCGTGAATTTCTCGCCTTTTTCGTTCAAGGCTTCAACTTTGACGCGCTCAGCACGGGTTACGGTATCGTAAATGCCCGGCACGGACAGACAGCCTTCCTCATAAGTCGTCTCGCCGTCTTTTTCGACAATGACGGGATTGATGAACACGCGCGGCTCACTGCGGTCTTCGGTCAAATCCATCACGACGATGCGCTCGTGTACGTCGACCTGAGTGGCCGCCAAGCCGATACCGTGTGCTTCGTACATGGTTTCAAACATATCGGCAACCAATGTCTGGATGCGCTCGTCGATTTTTTCAACAGGTTTGGCGACCGTATGCAAACGCTCGTCAGGGTATTGGAGGATGTTCAGTAAAGCCATAATATTCTCGTTTTATAAAACTGATGTGTGATTTTCATACAGATTTGGTTTCCGCCGCCACAATCTCCTGTCATGACAGCAACATTCAATGCTAAAATAACGCCGAAAAATGTTAAGATAGCGCGACGGAGGCCGTTCGTTATCGTATTGATGAATGGGCAGCAGTTTCGTAAACTCCAGCCTTCTCTGTTTATCATCTGAAGACAAACCGAATCGATTTCAAGGGGAACGGTTATGCAACAACGTATTATAACCCTGCTTTGCATAGCAGGCATGGCTATTTCTGCCCACACTCAGGCAGCTTCTTTAAAAATCCGCCCCAATGCGCCGCAACGCTACGTCGTTAAAAACGGCGATACCTTGTGGGGCATTTCCAGCAAATATCTGTACAGCCCATGGCAATGGAACCACCTTTGGGGCGCCAACCGCAACGCTATCCGCAATCCCCATCTGATCTATCCGGGTCAGGTGTTGGTTTTACGCTACGTCAACGGCCAGCCGCGACTGGGTTTTGAACACGCTCAAACCCATTCAGACGGCATTCCCGTGATCAAACTGCATCCGCGCGTACGCGAAACTTCCGGCTACGGCATTCCGACCGTCAACGTCAACCTCTACCGTATGTTCATGAAACATCCGCAGATTATCGCTCCGGAAGAAACCGCCAACGCGCCGCGCCTGATTGCCGGCCCCGACAACCGCGTCCTCTACACCCAAGGCAACCGCGTGTACGCATACGGCCTGACCGAGCCCGGCCGCTACCTGACCTACCGCGTCAATAAAAACATCACTGATCCGGAAACCGGCAAATTCCTCGGCCAAGAAGTCGTGTTCAGCGGCATCGCCAACACGCTGCCTTACACCGACTCCGCATTGGAACACCGTACCCGCGCTTCTGACGAAAAACTCAAAAGCAACGAGTATTACACCCAAGTCAACAAAGCCATGAAGCTGCGCACCCAGTCCGCGCAACCTTTGGTTATCGAAGAAGCCGTTTCCGAAATCCGCAAAGACGACTATCTGCTGAAACTGCCCGAAGGCCTCGACAGTTTCAATGTTATGCCTCACGCCCCTGCCCGTCCGATTCAGGCCAAAGTCGTTTCCATCTTCGACGGCGTGGGCGAAGCCGGCCAGTTCCAAACCATTACTTTGGATAAAGGCGAACTCGACGGCTTGGACAAAGGCACGGTGGTCAGCCTCTACAAACGCGGCCGCCATGTCCGTGTGAATCTGTCCAACAACCTGATTCGCAAGCCGAAAGACAAAGATACGGTTGAATTGGTTTCCATTCCGGCGGAAGAAATCGGTTTGGCAATGGTATACCGCACATCCGACCATCTGGCCTCAGCCATTATTTTGGAAAGCCTGAACAGCGTTTCCATCGGCGATACCGCCTCCGAACCCGGCCGTGATTTGGACAATATGGCTGATGAAAAAACCATGGACAAACCGGCTGAAGACGAACAGGAAAGAGAAATCGAACTGGAAGTCCGCAGCTGATTGGGCTTTCTTAGCAGCCATCCGGCAAATAAAGGCCGTCTGAAAACCTGTTTTTCAGACGGCCTTTTGATTGCTGCCCATCAGAATAAAGAAATCTGTAACACTTTGTTTGGAACGCAAACAATATCTCGTTTCTTCAGCCGGTAATCAGCTTTCCCCTTTTCTATCGTCTTTCCGTTCTGCCATTCAAATCAGAAATATGAAAAGCCCAATACGCCATTTATTGCCTATTGATTGCTCCATCTGTACCTTCCAATCAAAAAGGCCGTCTGAAATCTTCAGACGGCCTTTTTATCCATAACTCAAATCCGATTATTTGAATTTGTAAGTGTATTGCAAGCCCAAGATGTCCGCTTTGTTTTTGAAGCGGGCAGAAGATGCACCGCGGCTGTCCACATCGTTGCCGCTGGCTTTGCCGGTGCGGTAAACCGTGTCATTGATGTGGATATGGCTGTACGCCGCATCGATCACATGGTTTTTACCCAGTTGATATTTGGCACCGACGGAGAACCAGATACGGTTACCGTCAGGCAGGCTGTTCATACGGTCTTCGGCGCTTTTAACCGGTGATTTGTCGAAAGCGATACCGGCACGCAGTTGCAAGGGTTCGGTAACTTGGTAAGAGCCGCCGAATGCGACTTTATAAGTGTTGCGCCAGTTAGGCGTAATGACGGTACGGTCGGATTGGCCGTTGACAACTTTTTTGGTGTTTTCAAACACCAGCTCGGCTTTGTTGAAGCGGCTGTGGCGTGTCCAAGTCACATCGCCGAACAGGTTGGTTTTGTCGGTGGCGCGGTACATACCGTGAACAGACAAAGACTCAGGCGTGACGATTTTGACGCTGGCTTTTTCGTTCGGCACATAACCGCGTGCAGCCATTGCACCCAAATCCCAAGCGCGTTTTGCATATGCGCCGTCCGCTTCCCAATCGGCAGTGCCTTTCAGTGTATGCGATACTTTGGAACGATAGTTCACACCCACGCGTGCGCGATCGTTGATGTCCCACATCCACGCCAGTTGGTAGCCGAAGCCCCAATCGTGGCCTTTTACATCGGCATGACCGTCAGCTTTGCCGGTCGCATCGACAGCAACGGGACGCCCTGCTTGACGGGAAGCCAAGCCGCTGGCCAATTGGCTGATGGCGCCGGAAGCATCCCAGTCGGAGTATTTGCGCAATTCGGCTTTGGAATATTGGGCAATCAAACCGGCACCGACAGCGTGCTGCTCATTCAGTTTCCACGCGACTACCGGCTCGATGGCGATGGTGGTCAAACCCAGTTTGTTGATGTTGTGGCGCAATACGGAATCTTTTTCGTATTCGGTTGCCGAACCGAAAGGAACGTACACGCCCAAACCCAAAGTTACATCGTCGCTGGCTTTGTACGCGCCATAAACGTGCGGAGCAACGGTGGTTTCGGTAATTTTGCCGCTGGTCGAGCCGCTGACATCGGCACCCGTGCGGAAGTGTTTCGCAGATTCCGCCTCATAATGAATGCTTGGGAATACGATATTGGCGTTGACGGAAATTTGGCTGCTGTCGATTTTGCTCAAACCGGCCGGGTTGTAGAAAATGGTTGAGGCATCGGCGGCTTCGGCGGCGGCGGCGTTGGCCGTGCCTTGTGCGTTAACGGATTGTGTGCCGAAGTGGTAACCGGAAGCTTGGACGGCGGTAGATAACAGTGCTGTGCTTAAAATAAATGCTGTTTTTTTCAGATTGAAATGAATCATTTTGGTTTACCGTGAAAGTAGCGGACAAAGAAAAAGGCCGTCTGAAACGTCCTTTATTGATTTAGTATAGGCACTCAATTCTATACTACATCATTATTTTTGCCTAATCTTTTCTTTTTTTACACAAAAAAGCAGGCTAAAACAGCCTGCTTTTCCAATCATCGGATCACTGCAATTATTTAACCTGCAACACTTCCAGCGTATTGGTCGAACCAGATTCGCGCATTTGCGAACCGCTGGTAATGATGTATTGGTCGCCACTTTGGAGGATTTTGTGTTCTACCAGCATGGCTTCCACTTCGTTCAGCGCGGTATCGTGATCGGTACTGGTTGCCAAAATCAACGGACGCACGCCGCGGTACATCGCCATGCGGCGTTGCGCTGAAACACTCGGCGTCAGGGCAAAAATCGGCAGGGTGATGTTGTGACGGCTGACTTCGAAGGCGGTCGAACCGCTTTCAGTCAGGGCAACGATGGCTTTGGCGTGAACTGCTCGCGCCACGCTGACCGCACCGCCGGCAATCGCCAAGTTGGTGCTGACGGCTTCGGGATACTCGACCTGTTCGGCAACGCCGTTGAGCGAATCTTGTTCTTTTTCCGCAGCCGCACAAATAATCGCCATTTGGCTGACGGTTTCAAACGGATACGCGCCGACGGCGGTTTCGGCGGAACACATCACCGCATCGGTACCGTCCAATACCGCGTTGGCCACGTCGCTGACTTCCGCGCGGGTCGGTACGGGGTTGGTAATCATGGATTCCATCATTTGAGTTGCGGTAATACTGAAGCGGCGCAACTCACGGGCGCGGCGGATCATGCGTTTTTGCAGTGCGGGTACGGCGGCATGGCCGACTTCCACTGCCAAGTCGCCGCGGGCAACCATAATACCGTCGCTGGCAAGGATGATTTCGTCCAGGTTTTCAATGGCTTCTACGCGCTCGATTTTGGAAACCAAACCGGGGCGTACGGCTGTACTGCCTTTCATTTCTTCTTCGACTTTGGCGCGTGCGATGTGCAAATCTTCAGCAGATTTCACAAAGCTGATGGCTAAGTAGTCGCAACCGATGGCAATCGCCGTTTTCAGGTCACGAAAGTCTTTTTCAGTCAACGCACCGGCAGACAGGCCGCCGCCGCGTTTGTTGATACCTTTGTTACTTTTCAGCACATGGCTGTTTTCTACCCTTGTAATAATCTTACTTCCTTCAACCGCTTCAACGGTTAAAGTCAACAGGCCGTCGTCCAGCCACAAAACATCGCCGGCAGCGACATCATTCGGCAAATCACGGTAGTCCAAACCCACCGCTTCGCGTGTACCTTCGCCTTCAAGTGCGGCATCCAAAATCAAAGTTTCATCTTTATTCAGCTCGATGCTGCCGCCTGCAATTTTGCCCACGCGGATTTTAGGCCCTTGCAAGTCGGCAAGAATGGCGATTTCCTGACCCGCACGTTTCGCGGCTTCGCGTACGATACGGGCATTTTCTTCATGAAACTCCGGCGTACCGTGGCTGAAATTGAAACGGACGACATTAAGGCCGCCGACACGGATCATGTCTTCCAACAATTGTACATTGTTGCTGCCCGGACCCAGTGTGGCAACAATTTTGGTATTGTGGCTGATACGGGTTAAATCACGTTGCAATTGGCTCATGTAAACGTCCTTTCCTGTTGATTTCACGTTTGATAATGAAGAAGATTGTACTCTTAATGCAATAATGTTGGCGTAAAATTACATCATTTTCTGACTTAAACTAAATTTATTTTTGCATTAACCTACTTTCCTATCAGATACAATACACTCTCACGTCGTCATTTTTGATTTTCAGACGGCCTCCCTCATACTAATAGAATACTCAACTGATCCATGAAACGTTTTTTGACTCCGCTACCCATCGGCATCGTTTTGGCTGACCTGATTTACGGTTTCGTACTCAATGTCATGCAAGGCTTAAATTTGCAACAAACCGCCGCCAACCAGTCCGGTACAATTTCCGTTACGCCCGACATTGCCTTCAATAGCCTGCAAATCGTCGCCAACGGCGGCATGGTCTGCATTATCAGCTTCGGTTTGATTGTCTTGTTCCAACTCAACCGCGCCGTATTACGCCGACAAATCCTGCCCATCGGTATTTTCCGAACCCTCGGCCTGTTGGCTGTTTTGGCATTCAGCATTTCGTCTTTGTGGGAATGGTTGCATGCCGCTTTGTCGCTGCTTTCCGGGCACAATGTTTTAAACTTCAGCAACCCGCGTTATCTGGTTACCGCAGCCTGTATGCCCATCATCGCTTTCTTGTGCATCTTGCGCCTGTACAATTGGTATCGCCTGCATCGGACTGTTGCTGCTGACGACACCTCCACGACCCTCTAATCAAGCTGCAAAAAGGCCGTCTGAAACAGGAAACCTATTTCAGACGGCCTTGTCATTGTATATCTCAACGTTGATGGCTGGTTTCTACATCGGCCTTAATCTCACCATACATTTGCGAGCTGCCTCCGCTGCCTGATGCGCAGGCCGCCAAGCTCAGTGTCAAAACAACCGCAGTTAAAATCTTCAGCATTGGATTCCCTCTTTCCACAAAAATTATTTCGGATCGCAACGGAAGTGGTAAGCGCAAATTTCAAATCCGTTTTTAAAGTAGAGACGATGCGCATCTGCACGGTCATGGTTCACATGGACATTCAGATGGATTTTGGTTGCGCCGGTTTCCGCACCGATTTTGCGTACTTCTTCCAACAAGCGTGAAGCATAGCCTTTTTGGCGGCATTGAGGCATGGTTACGATGTCATCAATATGGATATGGTAACCGCTGGCCAAGTTGTACGCAGCATGGAAACCGCATACGGCCACGGCATTTTGTTTGCCTTCTTCAAAAATACCCAACAGGCGGTAGCCGGTATTGCGCTGATGCTCGTTGATTTGTTCGACAAAACGGTGAATATCGGTCAAAGAAGAACGCAAAATGCTCAATGCCGCAAAAGCGGTTGCAGTTTCTTCCGGCGGAATTTCACGCAATACGCCGACCACAGGAGCGGCAGCTTGAGGCTCAGGCTGCGCATTGGCCGCCTCCGCACGCTCGGCGGCATGTTTTTCTTCAATCGCCTGCGCCAACAAAACGCGCTCGACCGGCACTTCGCCCTGCTGTTTGCTCTCTTGCTCTTTAAGCAAGGCTTTGCAGTCAATCACGCGCAAATCATTATCTGCCGCAAAGTCCATCAAGAAACGGAACATTTGCGGATTGTCTTCTTCCAACTTTTTATCGACCGCTACACAACGAACATTGTCCACCAAAATCGGGCGCACCCAATTAGAATAGGAAAGGCGGTTGTCTTTAGTAAAGGAAGACAAAATACCGCACAGGCGCTCCGCCCAGTCGCTTGGTCGGAAAATCTTGCCTTTGCTGGTCGTACCATGGATCACAACTTCATAAGGATTACACACTAACATAAGCAGCTTCCTAAGAGTAAATGGCTGAAGGAATATTTCGCCAGTGCCAACATCAGAAAAAGTTCCGATACATAGCAACAGATTATTGAAAAAATATCAGTAAGGTTTTGAAATACGACAATGATGAGACGGCTTGCCGATCCTGACAATCCGTTTCGAATTCTTTGATTATTATACCCGATACGCCTCTTTTTCTTCAAAAATCATTTGAAAAATAACAACAGGCCGTCTGAAAACAAGTATTTCGGTTTCAGACGGCCTGCATATTTTGAATATCAATACAACAATTTCTTGCGGGGCTTTTGCTCGCCATTGGATTTAATTTCTGACAAATTGAAATTCAATATGCTCAAATCCAAAACGCTTTCTGAAGTGCATTGATCGCCAAAGGCATTTTCATAAGTGGCTTTCAGTTTCAATACTCCGCCGAATGTTTGGTCCGGCAATTCGGCAGCCAGCGCCAACATGCTTGCAAACACGCCGCCATACAATTCTCCCGATGCCAGCATATCCACGCCGCCGGAAAACATCTCCAAGCGCATCACTGCATCGGCAACCAGCTTGCTCGGCAAGTGATCCGGCAAAGCCTCAGCCTCAAAACGCACATTCTTCGCCAAGCCCTTACCGCTATTGCGGACAACCAAAACCAATAAATCCGTTTGTCCATCAGAACGTTGCAACGTCGCATGCAAAACAGGATGAATGCTCTCTTTTTGAATCAGCTGCTCACGGTGCAACATCTTGCTTTTTGCTTTGGATCGCGCAGAGACGACAGCCCAAATCAACCAAACCAATGCAACGGCAGAAATGGCAGTGACCAAAAGGGGAAGGTTGGTCAAATAGGCTTGCTGATTAAACCAAACTTGTGCTGCCAAAAATCCGGCAAAGAAAATTAAAACGTATAAGATTGGGGCAAACCGGCTTTGTATGGATGAGTGCATAAGTTTTCCTACATTTCGTGTCGTGTTATAAAAAATAATGCCTTTTGAGCAAATGATGTCATCAACTCAGAAGGCATTATTTTAACGTAATTTTAACGCAATTTGCTTAATATCTTGCTTTTTATGAAACTGATGTATCAAGCAGACAACTCAAACCGCACAGCCGTGTTTTCAGACGGCCTGAGATTTTTATTAGGCTTCGGCAACCGAATCACGCGAGAAGGTTTTTTCGCAATAATGGCATTTCAAACGCGTCTGACCATTATGTGAACGGACATAAAAACGGCTGATGACCGGCTCTCCATGACTGGCACAATTGGTATTCGGGCAGCGGAATACTTCCGAAATTTCGTCCGGCAATGACAAATGCTGTTTGTCGATCACTTTAAACTGATCAATTTTGTTTACCACTGCTTCAGGGGCAAATAAAGCCAAACGGTTGGCCGCATTGGCATCCAACCATACGCCGCTGACTTTGATAATGTCTTTGCTTCCCTGCGTTTTGCTGGGCAAATTAAAGCCGACCGTAACCGCACTGCCATAATGCAGCAACTTAAACTGCCTTAAAATAGCCAAGCCTTTACCGGCAGGAATATGGTCAATTACCGTACCTTGTTCGATCGCTTCAACGCTGAGTTTTGAGTTTTCCATCTTTCGCTCCTTAAACTTCTTCGTTCAATACCAAAGACAAAATCGCCATCCGTGCATACATGCCGTTGGTTGCCTGTTCAAAATAATAGGCATGAGGCGTTTTATCCACATCCGGATGAATTTCATCTACCCTCGGTAAAGGATGCAAGACACGCAAATTGGGTTTGGCGTTTGCCAACATCGGCGCATCAAGATTGAATTTACCCTGAATTTTGGCAAATTCCTGCTCATCAAAACGTTCGCGCTGAACGCGGGTCATGTACAAAATATCCGCCCATTCGACCGCTTCTTCCAAACTGGACAAAACTTGGTAAGGGCAACTGGCCTCCTCCAGCTCTTCAGTGATATAGTCCGGCATCGCCAAGCTGGGAGGGGATACAAATGCAAACTCACAACCCCAACGCTTCAATGCCTGACACAATGAGTGTACCGTACGGCCATATTTCAAATCACCGGCCATCGCAATCTTCAAATTGCTCAAACTACCTTGTGTTTCATAAATCGTTACCAAATCCAAAAGCGTCTGGCTCGGATGTTGGTTGGTACCATCGCCGGCATTAATCACAGGTACGCTCGAAAACTCGGCCGCCACACGGGCCGCACCGTCTTTCGGGTGTCGCTGAATAATCGCATCCGTATAGCTGGAAATAATCCTCGCAGTATCTGCAAGCGTTTCACCCTTTTTCGCGCTGGTATTGGCACCATCGGAAAAACCGATAACTTTTCCACCCAAACGCTGTACCGCCGTTTCAAAAGACAAACGCGTACGGGTGGACGGTTCAAAAAAGCACGAACCAATCAATTTGCCTTCAAGCAAATCTTCACGAGGCTGCTTTTTCAACTTCAAGGCCGTCTGAAGCAGTAATTCGAGCTGCTCCGTCGTCAAATCTGAAATTGAAATAATATGTTGCCGATAAAGCGGATTAGGCATGACCGTTCCTTCCCATAAAAAAGCCCGCAACAGGCGGGCGTTTCAAGCAAACCGATTCCATCGTTGCCCGACATCATCCCCGTCGGACAATCACAACCATGTTCCTACCACACCCATGAAATCTTCCGCATTATCGCATATTTAACAGACGGCTGCTTCTTTCAAGTTTTCAGACGGCCTGAGACCTTTGCCAAAAATCCCTCATCCCCAACAGCCAAAACTCAAACACAGGGATTTGACAGTTTCTATTCCTAATATCCTTTTATCTTCCCAATACTCGCATCTTGTAGGAGCAAACAAGCGCAAGTAAGCTGTTAACTGCTTCAACGATTCAAACATATCGCTTTCGAATAGCGTTGCACACCCATGTTGCCTAAAGCAAATTAGGTTCACAGCCTGATTTACAGTGAAACGTAACAAAGCTTTGTTCAACTACATAACGGGTTTTTCGACAAATGTTCGGTTGTGTTTGATTTGCGTTTCCGTCAATGAGTTGTTGTAAAGAGCTTTGCGATAATGCAGGTCTGTAGCTGATTTTTTTCTAGGTGCTATCTGTTTTGCTGCCGTAGCCTTTGATCGAGCATTCTGCCATACCTTATCTCGTCGACATTGACGGAGTGATGTGCAGTTTCTCGATATAGCCTTTCAAAATAGATACAGATATCTGTTTGCCGTATCAACCAGCTTTTTACCCTGCAGACAATGCTATCTTTGCTTGGTGTAATTTGTCTGCAGCCTTATCCTTCATTGTCCTTACCCATGACCAAAACTATTGATCTCGGGCCGTCTGAATAATGTTGCATAAATGACTTAAACTACAGCTTTCTCTACTTTTAAAATTTTCCGCTTAATTTACAGTTAATCAGTTCCAATAGTTCTGATCAAGGCATTACCTTCCGCCGACTGGTTGCAGTGTCAGCATAAGGTTCTGGATTTGAAATATTCAGTTCGTCAAAATAATAAAACGGGTTAAGACAATAATACAGTAATCGAGGTTGAGATCAGCCTACCCAAAGGACGTGCCTGAGCACGTCCTTTTTA
>NZ_KV835815.1:0-6391 GCF_001838135.1 Neisseria sp. HMSC078H04 | reverse complement strand
CAGCATCACCACCAACAGCTGTATCAAAGAGTAGCCCCTCTGTACAGTTGCCCTATTCCGTTTTCCGTCAAATGCATTTGAGTACATATCTTTATTCCCTTTATCTTTTATATCCCTATCCGACAGGAGGGGACTTATCCGTTTATCCCTTCACCCAATGTAAAGTCTCTATTGGCCCAAGTCTTCATTGCCACCCCCATACAAAGCCGCCCGTCATCCCGAACCGGCAAACGGTTAGGCATCAGGGCGGCATACGGCACAATCGTCCGTCAGACTTATTTTTTCACGGCAGGCTGGGCGGCCTTAGGCGCGACAGAAGAAACCGTCGCCTCCGCCTTCAACTTGTTCAGCACCGCATCACCGATGCCCTTCACGTTTTTCAGCTCCTCCACCGATTTGAACGCACCGTTCTTCTGACGGTATTCCACAATCGATTTCGCCTTAGCCGGGCCGATACCCGGCAAAGCCTCCAGTTCGGCAGAAGACGCGGTATTGATGTTCACGGCAGCGAAAGAGAATGCTGCACAAACAGCGGCAAATGCACCAAATAAAAATTTCTTCATCAGGGTTTTCCTATAACGTGTTAGATTGAATAAACCGGGCCGTCTGCAGGACGGTTTTACTTCCCAGCAGACACTGCCACACAACAGTAGAACACGGCCCTATTCCATATAAATGCATACGACATAATAACGCAAATGCCGTTCGATTTCAAACATTCCAAACGGTTAACCGTAACTTTAGGTCCTTTTGTTCAAGAATAACAACAGGGTAATCATAATCTCCCTATCGCCAAACCGACAGAAACGACAGGCATGTAAAAAGCCCCCGACATCAGTCGGGGGCTTTGGAATGGGTGTTTGGCGGTGACCTACTTTCACATGGAAGAACCACACTATCATCGGCGCTGAGTCGTTTCACGGTCCTGTTCGGGATGGGAAGGCGTGGGACCAACTCGCTATGGCCGCCAAACTTAAACTGTTACAAATCGGTAAAGCCTTAATCAATTATTTGGTGATGACTGAATCAGTCAGTAAGCTTTTATCTTTTGAAGTTCTTCAAATGATAGAGTCAAGCCTCACGAGCAATTAGTATGGGTTAGCTTCACGCGTTACCGCGCTTCCACACCCCACCTATCAACGTCCTGGTCTCGAACGACTCTTTAGTGTGGTTAAACCACAAGGGAAGTCTCATCTTCAGGCGAGTTTCGCGCTTAGATGCTTTCAGCGCTTATCTCTTCCGAACTTAGCTACCCGGCTATGCAACTGGCGTTACAACCGGTACACCAGAGGTTCGTCCACTCCGGTCCTCTCGTACTAGGAGCAGCCCCCGTCAAACTTCCAACGCCCACTGCAGATAGGGACCAAACTGTCTCACGACGTTTTAAACCCAGCTCACGTACCACTTTAAATGGCGAACAGCCATACCCTTGGGACCGACTACAGCCCCAGGATGTGATGAGCCGACATCGAGGTGCCAAACTCCGCCGTCGATATGAACTCTTGGGCGGAATCAGCCTGTTATCCCCGGAGTACCTTTTATCCGTTGAGCGATGGCCCTTCCATACAGAACCACCGGATCACTATGTCCTGCTTTCGCACCTGCTCGACTTGTCGGTCTCGCAGTTAAGCTACCTTTTGCCATTGCACTATCAGTCCGATTTCCGACCGGACCTAGGTAACCTTCGAACTCCTCCGTTACTCTTTGGGAGGAGACCGCCCCAGTCAAACTGCCTACCATGCACGGTCCCCGACCCGGATTACGGGTCTGGGTTAGAACCTCAAAGACACCAGGGTGGTATTTCAAGGACGGCTCCACAGAGACTGGCGTCTCTGCTTCAAAGCCTCCCACCTATCCTACACAAGTGACTTCAAAGTCCAATGCAAAGCTACAGTAAAGGTTCACGGGGTCTTTCCGTCTAGCAGCGGGTAGATTGCATCTTCACAACCACTTCAACTTCGCTGAGTCTCAGGAGGAGACAGTGTGGCCATCGTTACGCCATTCGTGCGGGTCGGAACTTACCCGACAAGGAATTTCGCTACCTTAGGACCGTTATAGTTACGGCCGCCGTTTACTGGGGCTTCGATCCGATGCTTGCACATCTTCAATTAACCTTCCAGCACCGGGCAGGCGTCACACCCTATACGTCCACTTTCGTGTTAGCAGAGTGCTGTGTTTTTAATAAACAGTCGCAGCCACCTATTCTCTGCGACCCTCCAGGGCTTACGGAGCAAGTCCTTAACCTTAGAGGGCATACCTTCTCCCGAAGTTACGGTATCAATTTGCCGAGTTCCTTCTCCCGAGTTCTCTCAAGCGCCTTAGAATTCTCATCCTGCCCACCTGTGTCGGTTTGCGGTACGGTTCAATTCAAACTGAAGCTTAGTGGCTTTTCCTGGAAGCGTGGTATCGGTTACTTCATGTCCGTAGACACTCGTCATCACTTCTCGGTGTTAAGAAGACCCGGATTTGCCTAAGTCTTCCACCTACCGGCTTAAACAAGCTATTCCAACAGCTTGCTAACCTAACCTTCTCCGTCCCCACATCGCATTTGAATCAAGTACAGGAATATTAACCTGTTTCCCATCGACTACGCATTTCTGCCTCGCCTTAGGGGCCGACTCACCCTACGCCGATGAACGTTGCGTAGGAAACCTTGGGCTTTCGGCGAGCGGGCTTTTCACCCGCTTTATCGCTACTCATGTCAACATTCGCACTTCTGATACCTCCAGCACACTTTACAATGCACCTTCATCAGCCTACAGAACGCTCCCCTACCATGCCAGTAAACTGGCATCCGCAGCTTCGGTTATAGATTTGAGCCCCGTTACATCTTCCGCGCAGGACGACTCGACCAGTGAGCTATTACGCTTTCTTTAAATGATGGCTGCTTCTAAGCCAACATCCTGGCTGTCTGGGCCTTCCCACTTCGTTTACCACTTAATCTATCATTTGGGACCTTAGCTGGCGGTCTGGGTTGTTTCCCTCTTGACAACGGACGTTAGCACCCGCTGTCTGTCTCCCGAGGAACCACTTGATGGTATTCTTAGTTTGCCATGGGTTGGTAAGTTGCAATAACCCCCTAGCCATAACAGTGCTTTACCCCCATCAGTGTCTTGCTCGAGGCACTACCTAAATAGTTTTCGGGGAGAACCAGCTATCTCCGAGTTTGTTTAGCCTTTCACCCCTATCCACAGCTCATCCCCGCATTTTGCAACATGCGTGGGTTCGGTCCTCCAGTACCTGTTACGGCACCTTCAACCTGGCCATGGATAGATCACTCGGTTTCGGGTCTACACCCAGCAACTGTTCGCCCTATTAAGACTCGGTTTCCCTACGCCTCCCCTATTCGGTTAAGCTCGCTACTGAATGTAAGTCGTTGACCCATTATACAAAAGGTACGCAGTCACACCACAAGGGTGCTCCCACTGTTTGTATGCATCAGGTTTCAGGTTCTATTTCACTCCCCTCCCGGGGTTCTTTTCGCCTTTCCCTCACGGTACTGGTTCACTATCGGTCGATGATGAGTATTTAGCCTTGGAGGATGGTCCCCCCATATTCAGACAGGATTTCACGTGTCCCGCCCTACTTTTCGTACGCTTAGTACCACTGTTGAGATTTCGAATACGGGACTATCACCCACTATGGTCAAGCTTCCCAGCTTGTTCTTCTATCTCGACAGTTATCACGTACAGGCTTCTCCGCGTTCGCTCGCCACTACTTGCGGAATCTCGGTTGATTTCTTTTCCTCCGGGTACTTAGATGGTTCAGTTCTCCGGGTTCGCTTCGCTTATCCTATGTATTCAGATAAGGATACCTCCTAAGAGGTGGGTTTCCCCATTCGGACATCGCGGGATCATAGCTTTATTGCCAGCTCCTCCACGCTTTTCGCAGGCTTACACGTCCTTCGTCGCCTATCATCGCCAAGGCATCCACCTGATGCACTTATTCACTTGACTCTATCATTTCAAGAACCTCTTTGACTTCGTTTACCTACCCGTTGACTAGGGAAGCAAACTTGAAATTCCTACTTTGATAAAGCTTACTGCTTTGTTGTGTCTTAACCCTGCCTTTTGTGTTTCAGGATTAAGTCGATACAATCATCACCCAAATACTGTGTTTGTTTTCTTTTCTCTTGCGAGAGATTTTTTATCCTTTGCAAAGAACAAAAAATCAAAACAAACTCATTGTCTTTGTTTGTTGATTTCGGCTTTCCAATTTGTTAAAGATCGATGCGTCGATATTTCACTTCGCAAATCAAAATAAGCTGCTAAGCATAGCAGGCTTCCTTTGATTTGTAAAGTTCTTGGTGGAGGCAAACGGGATCGAACCGATGACCCCCTGCTTGCAAAGCAGGTGCTCTACCAACTGAGCTATGCCCCCGTTCTTGGTGGGTCTGGGAGGACTTGAACCTCCGACCCCACGCTTATCAAGCGTGTGCTCTAACCAGCTGAGCTACAAACCCGGATTCTCTTCTTAAGCGAATCTTGTCTTCACTCAAGCTTTTCTCTTCCGCATCTTTTACAGTTTACCGATAAGTGTGAATACATCAGACCTCTTCTTTCTCTAGAAAGGAGGTGATCCAGCCGCAGGTTCCCCTACGGCTACCTTGTTACGACTTCACCCCAGTCATGAAGCATACCGTGGTAAGCGGGCTCCTTGCGGTTACCCTACCTACTTCTGGTATCCCCCACTCCCATGGTGTGACGGGCGGTGTGTACAAGACCCGGGAACGTATTCACCGCAGTATGCTGACCTGCGATTACTAGCGATTCCGACTTCATGCACTCGAGTTGCAGAGTGCAATCCGGACTACGATCGGTTTTGTGAGATTGGCTCCACCTCGCGGCTTGGCTACCCTCTGTACCGACCATTGTATGACGTGTGAAGCCCTGGTCATAAGGGCCATGAGGACTTGACGTCATCCCCACCTTCCTCCGGCTTGTCACCGGCAGTCTCATTAGAGTGCCCAACTTAATGATGGCAACTAATGACAAGGGTTGCGCTCGTTGCGGGACTTAACCCAACATCTCACGACACGAGCTGACGACAGCCATGCAGCACCTGTGTTACGGCTCCCGAAGGCACTCCTCCCTCTCTGGAGGATTCCGTACATGTCAAGACCAGGTAAGGTTCTTCGCGTTGCATCGAATTAATCCACATCATCCACCGCTTGTGCGGGTCCCCGTCAATTCCTTTGAGTTTTAATCTTGCGACCGTACTCCCCAGGCGGTCAATTTCACGCGTTAGCTACGCTACTAAGCAATCAAGTTGCCCAACAGCTAATTGACATCGTTTAGGGCGTGGACTACCAGGGTATCTAATCCTGTTTGCTACCCACGCTTTCGAGCATGAACGTCAGTGTTATCCCAGGAGGCTGCCTTCGCCATCGGTATTCCTCCACATCTCTACGCATTTCACTGCTACACGTGGAATTCTACCTCCCTCTGACACACTCTAGTCACCCAGTTCAGAACGCAGTTCCCAGGTTGAGCCCGGGGATTTCACATCCTGCTTAAGTAACCGTCTGCGCTCGCTTTACGCCCAGTAATTCCGATTAACGCTCGCACCCTACGTATTACCGCGGCTGCTGGCACGTAGTTAGCCGGTGCTTATTCTTCAGGTACCGTCATCAGCTGTCGATATTAGCAACAGCCTTTTCTTCCCTGACAAAAGTCCTTTACAACCCGAAGGCCTTCTTCAGACACGCGGCATGGCTGGATCAGGCTTGCGCCCATTGTCCAAAATTCCCCACTGCTGCCTCCCGTAGGAGTCTGGGCCGTGTCTCAGTCCCAGTGTGGCGGATCATCCTCTCAGACCCGCTACTGATCGTCGCCTTGGTAGGCCTTTACCCCACCAACTAGCTAATCAGATATCGGCCGCTCGAATAACGCAAGGCCCGAAGGTCCCCTGCTTTCCTCCTCAGAGAATATGCGGTATTAGCTAATCTTTCGATTAGTTATCCCCCATTACTCGGTACGTTCCGATATGTTACTCACCCGTTCGCCACTCGCCACCCAAGAAGCAAGCTTCTCTGTGCTGCCGTCCGACTTGCATGTGTAAAGCATGCCGCCAGCGTTCAATCTGAGCCAGGATCAAACTCTTATGTTCAATCTCTAACTTATAACTTCTGGTCTGCTTCAAAGAAACCGACAGGACAATGTCTAAAACATCATCTTGTCTGTCTTTCAAACAGTGTGAGGCCTAATGCACTCACACTTATCGGTAATCTGTTTTTTAAAGAGCGAATCGAATTATACAGTACATTTAGCAAATGTCAACTAAAATTATCGAAAATTTTAACTAACTGTGTTATACTGTCTGCTTCGTTTTCTTCACCGCGTCAGCAGCGAAGAACCGAACTATACGCCCCCAAACAAAACCAGTCAACACC